>NZ_JBFHIA010000156.1:0-7647 GCF_041596715.1 Phaeovulum sp. | reverse complement strand
TGGTCACGGAAGGTCAGCCGGATCGGCGTGCCCTGCATCCCGAAACTTTCGCGCAAGCCATTCACAAGGTAGCGCGAGTAGCTTTCAGGTATCTTGTCGGCGTGGCTGGCCATGACCACAAAGCCCGGCGGCCGGGTTTTGACCTGCGTCATGTAACGCAACTTGATGCGCCGCCCGCCCGGTGCCGGCGGCGGGTGCGCCTCGGTCATCAGCGCCAGCCATGTGTTCAGCCGCCCGGTCGAAATGCGCTTGTTCCAGACCTCATGCGCCTTCATCACCGCATCATGCAGGCGGTCGAGCCCCTTGCCCGTCTTGGCAGAAACCGTCACCAGGGGCGCACCGCGCAACTGAGGCAAAAGCCGTTCGAAAGCTTCGCGCAGCGCGTTCAGCTTGCCTGCCTTGTCTTCTTCCAGATCCCATTTGTTGGCGGCAACTACCACCGCGCGGCCTTCGGATTCGGCGTAGTCGGCCAGCCGCAGGTCTTGCACCTCGAACGGCACCTCGACATCGAGCAGCAGCACGATCACTTCGGCAAAGCGCACCGCGCGCAATCCGTCTGAAACCGACATCTTTTCGAGCTTGTCGGAAATGCGCGCCTTCTTGCGCATCCCCGCGGTGTCGAAAATCCGCATCGGCGTGCCCATGTAATCGGCCTGCACCGAAACCGCGTCGCGGGTAATTCCAGCCTCGGGGCCGGTCAGCAGCCGTTCTTGGCCGATGATCTTGTTGATGAGCGTCGATTTGCCCGCGTTCGGGCGGCCAATCACCGCCAGTTGCAGCGGCTTGGCCTTGGTTGGCGGCTGATAGACGCCTTCTTCGCCCTCTACCACGTCAACGTTGACTTCGGGCTCTGTCGCCTGCGCCACGGCCTCGAAGGCATCCGCAAGCGGCACCAACGCGCGGTACAGATCATCCATGCCCTCGCCGTGCTCGGCCGAAAGCCGCAGCACCTCGCCAAGGCCAAGCCCGTAGGCCTCAAGCGCGCCCGCCTCGCCCGCCTGCCCTTCGGCCTTGTTGGCCGCAACGATCACATGCGCGTTCTTGCGGCGCAGGATATCGGCAAAAATCTCATCTGCCGGGGTCACGCCTGCGCGCGCATCTATCAGAAACAGGCACACGTCGGCCTCGGCCACGGCGCGCTCGGTCAGGCGGCGCATACGGCCTTGCAGGCTGTCGTCCTCGGCCAGTTCCAGCCCGGCCGAATCGATCACGACAAAGCGCAGGTCGCCCAAACGTGCAGCGCCCTCGCGCAAATCGCGGGTTACGCCGGGCTGGTCATCGACCAGTGCCAGCCGCTTCCCCACGAGGCGATTGAACAGTGTCGATTTACCGACATTGGGGCGGCCGACAATGGCCATGGTGAAGCTCATGCTGCCCTCCTTGGGCGGATCGGGAGAGCCCGCTTACACCGCTTTGCCCTTAACGGAAAGCGAGAAGCTGCCCGTCGGCATTGACCACAAAGAGCGTGCTGCCCGCCACGACCGGCGCGCTGGCCGCGCCACCCGGAATCTCGGCACTGCCGATCATCGCGCCTGAAGCTGGATCAAACACCCGCAAGAGCTCGTCTGACGAGGCTACAAACAGCCGCCCACCCGCCAGAACCGGCCCGTAATGGACGTGGATTTCCTGAAACTTCTTGGGCTTTTCGGCAAGGAAATAGGGCATATCGACGGCCCAAACCGGGCGGCCGGTCGCGGCGTCTAGCCGCACAAGCTGCGCTTCGTCGGACACAAGGAACACCGCATCGCCCACCACCTGCATCGGGCCGTTGGCGCCTTCGTTGGCGGTCCAGATGCGTTCGCCCTTGGCCATGTCGATGGCAACTGCCCGACCGGCAGAGGACCCCGCATAGACCCGGTTGCCAACAATGACCGGGTCGCCGGTCAGGTCGCTGACTATTGCATAGGCGCGCCCCAACCGCTCGCCGCCAACGGTGGCGGACCAAAGCTGATATCCGCGCTGGCGCAGCACCGCGATCATTTCGCCCGAAGCAAAGGGGAATATCGCGAGTTGCGCGTTCACCGCAGGGGCAGAAACCCCGGTCACGCCCGAACTTGCCGGTGTGCCCGGAAGCCGCCAGACAAGTTTGCCGTCATCGGCCCGGATCGCCCAGCCCGAAGCATCGCGCGCCACGACATAGACGATGTTGTTATAGACAGTCGGCGCACCGCCGATGCCTGCATCAAACCTTTGCCGCCAGACAATTGCGCCCGAGGCGGCGTCCAATGCGATCAGCTCGCCAAAGCCGGTGGTGACGAAAACCTTATCCGCCGCAAAGGCCAAGCCGCCGCCCGAGGCGTCATCGGCACGGTCGCCCACAGGGGTCAGATCAACCTGCCAAAACGGTGCGCCCGCGGTCGATGTGGCGGCCACGGTCGCGCGGCTGTCGAGTGTGTAAACACGCCCTGCGCCCACCACCGGGTCGGCGGTGATGCGATGCTTGCGCCCGACACCTTCGCCGATGGATGCAGACCAGACCAGCGTAGTGCCGTCACCCAATGCGGGGTTGGTGATCGCGTGGCTGGGTGTGCCGCCACGATGCGTCCATTCGGCATTGGCGACTTGCGCGGGCACCCGGATCGGCACCGCCGTCACACCGCCAATGGGTGCTGTGATGCTGCCGGTATCGCCTTGCAGGATGGCGCGCGGTTCAACACGCTCCCCCGGCAGGATAAGCTCTTTTTTCGAGCAGCCAGAGACGAGCACAAGCACCCCGAGTGTCGCGAGTCCAAGACCGACTGAAAGCTTCACTGCCCTTGCCCCCTTTTTCGCGCCGCCCAAGCCGGGCCGCCGGTCAATTCGTTGCCGGTTCTGCCCCAAGCGCCACAATCAACTGTGTCACGCGCTCTTGCAAGCCCGCCGTCAACTCCGGCTCAAGCAGAAGTTGCTGCGCCAGTGCAAGCGCCTGATCGCTGGCACCTGCGTCAAGCAGCACCAGCACCTGCTGTTCCATCGCCAGTTGCCGGAACGGCGCGCCGGGCTGGGCGAGTTTTGCCAGCGCCGCATCGCGTTCGGCCGCAGGCATCGCAGCACCCGCCGCCAGCACCGCCTTGAACTCTGCCAGAGCACGCAGACTGGCCGGCAGCTCTGCATCGGCACCTATCGCGCGCAGGCTGGCCAGGGCCTCGGCGTCGTTGCCAAGTTCGGCGGCGATCAGCAGATCCACCACCGCTTTTTGCACACCGTCCGCAGGCACCGCAGCCAGTGCTTCGGCCCGGTCATCAGACTCCATCGCAGACAGAACCGCATCGCCAAATGCCTCGGCGCGCGCCGAAGCGCGGGCCTTTTGCCACTCGACCCACGCGGCACCGAAAACGATCAGCAGAACGATCAGGATCCCGATCCAGCCATAGCGGCGCATCAGCGCAAACAGACGGTCGCGCCGGACCTCTTCGGTTACTTCGTCGATGAAGCTGTCGGACTCGCTCACTGGAAATGCCCTTTGGCTTGCCCCCACCGGGGGTGCGTTGCGCTCGGCCCCGTCTTACACGCAAGGTGCGGGTGTTGCCAAGGCATTGCGGTGCCGCCGCGATCGTCGCAGCGGAATCGGTTCATGCAGCGTTGCCCGCGGCTTCCTCTTCGCTCGACTGGCGCGCCCACATGGCGGCATAGCGCCCCCCGGCGGACAGCAACTCTTCGTGCTTGCCACGTTCAACCACGCGGCCCGCTTCCAGCACCACGATCTGGTCGGCATCGGCAATGGTCGAAAGCCGGTGCGCGATGGTGATGACGGTGCGCCCCTGCCCCATAGCAGCAAGGCTTTCCTGAATGTCGCGTTCGGTTTGGGTGTCGAGCGCGCTGGTCGCCTCGTCCAAAAGCAGAATCGGCGGATTCTTGAGCAAGGTGCGCGCAATGCCCACGCGCTGCTTTTCGCCGCCCGAAAGCTTCAGCCCGCGCTCGCCGACCGTGGTCTGGTAGCCGTCGGGCAGGCTCATCACGAAGTCATGTATTTTTGCCGCGCGCGCCGCGGCCTCGACTTCGGCGCGGGTAGCGTCGGGGCGGCCATAGGCGATGTTGTAATAGATCGTGTCGTTGAACAGCACGGTATCCTGCGGCACAACGCCGATCGACGCGTGCAGGCTGTTCTGCGTTACCTCGCGCACGTCCTGCCCGTCGATCCTGAGCGCGCCGCCCGTCACCTCGTAAAAACGAAACAGCAGCCTGCCCACGGTCGATTTGCCCGACCCAGAAGGGCCGACCAGCGCCACGGTATGCCCGGCGGGAACGGTGATCGAGACATCGTGCAGAATCGGGCGCTTTGTGTCGTAGCCGAAGCTGACATGGTCAAGCACCACCTCGCCGCGGGTGACCGCAAGCGCAGGGGCACCCGGCGCATCATTGATTTCGGCAGGTTGACCCAAAAGGTCGAACATGTCGCCCATATCCACCAGCGCCTGCCGGATTTCACGGTAAACCGTGCCAAGAAAATTCAGCGGCATGGTGATCTGGATCATGTAGGCGTTGACCATCACAAAGTCGCCCACCGTCAGCTTGCCCGATTGCACACCAAGTGCTGCCATCACCATGACCACGACTAGGCCCACGGTAATGATGAACGCCTGCCCAAAGTTCAAAAGCGACAGGCTCTGCCCGGTTCTGACCGCCAGCCCCTCATAACGCCCCATAGCCGCATCATAACGCTCGGCTTCGCGGGCCTCGGCACCGAAATATTTGACCGTTTCGAAATTGAGCAGGCTGTCGATCGCCTTCTGGTTGGCGTCGGTATCTTGGGTGTTCATCTCTCGGCGGATCTGCACCCGCCACTCGGTGATGCGGAAGGTGTAGGCCACATAGATTGCAATGGTCACCATCACGACCAGCGCATACCAGACGTCGAACAAGACCGCGAAGATGATCGTCACCATGCTGAGTTCAAGGATCAGCGGACCGACCGAAAACAGCATGAAGCGCAGCAGAAAATCGACGCCCTTCACGCCACGCTCGATGATGCGGCTCAGCCCGCCGGTCTTGCGCGTGATGTGGTAGCGCATCGACAAGCGGTGGATGTGGGTAAAGGTTTCCAGCGCCAGCTTGCGCAGTGCCCGCTGGCCGACGCGCACAAACACCGCATCGCGCAATTCGTTGAACCCGACCGTGCCGATACGGGCCATGCCATAGGCAACCGTCAGCCCGACCGCGCCAAGCCCAAGCATCATCGCCGCATCGGGTGCCGCGCCCCCCAGCGCATCGACCGCGCGCTTGTAGATATAGGGCGTGGTCACAGAAATCAGTTTGCCCACCAGCAGCGCCAGCAACGCCAGCACCACGCGCTGTTTTACCCAAAGCTCGTCTTTGGGCCAAAGATAGGGAAGCAGCGCCTTCACGGTACGCATGTTGCGCCCCTTGGTGACAGCTTTGGCGGCATTTTCAGTGGTTGCTGTGGCAGAAGGGCGGCTCACGGGGATTTTCCTTACTGGCCCAATGGCGGGCGATCGGTTCGCGCAGACTTAAGGGCTGGCGCAGCCAAGCGCCAGCCCCGCGAACAATGTTTGAATGTAGCCTCTTATTCGGGCTGGCAGATCTCGCCACGTAGCATGGCCAGCAGGGTGCGCCCAAGCAGACCCAAGATCAGCACCGACAGGCCGATCAAAAGCGCGCCCCCGACCCAAAGGTAACCGCGCGTGCCCGTGGCTTCAAAGTGGACCAAGCTCGAAATCGTCAACGCCGCAACGGGAAAGCTGAGCGCCCAGAACGACAGCGCGAAAGGCAGCCGCAGGATGCGTGGCAGTTGCACCGCCACCAGCGCCGCAAAGACAAAGCCAAAGCTCATCAGAAGGTGGCTGAACGCATCCATCTGCCCTGTCATGCGCAGCCATGCCACGCTGGCCACAGCGGGCGGTGCGATCATGATGACCAGCGTCGGTTGCAACCGAGCAGGCAGCGGGTCGTGAAACACAAGGCGGTTAAAGACCAACGTCAGCAAGATCACCCAGAAGATCAGCCCCGCCGAAAAGAACAGATACGAGATTTCCACATATCCCATCTGCGCGCCCGCCAGCGGCACGATCACGTTGCCGACCGCCGGAATGAACCATGCCGGGTTCAGATGTGCCTGCTGAAAGGCGCGACTGCTGATCCAGCCAGAGATCACCGCAATCGCCAGCACCGTCTGCATGATAGTGCCGATGCCCCAAAGCCAAAGCGCCGCAACCGGAAATAGCGGCAGCGCCGCAGTCGCCAGAATCAGCACCGAAATCGACACCGTGGGAAAAAACGCAAGCCGCACCGGATGCTTCCACTCGGCACGCACCGCATCCGGGTGAACGATCGCCTTGGCCAGATAGCCAAGCGCCACCAGCACCAGCACCAGCGCTGTCACAGCCAGCGCGACAAGCCAGACCCAAGGCGCAAACCCGAACGGCGTTGTCGCCGCGCGCAACGCCAGCGTATAGCCCCCAAGCCCCATCGTCGTGGCGAAGAAGGTGATCGGATAGTGCTGAAGCCGGCTTGCCGCTTCGGGCGCGGCAGAAGTGGGGTTGGCGGTCATGACAGTTCCTCTTTGCGAATCGTCTTTCGTTAGATGCCACGGGGCAAGGCGTGCCACCGCATCTTTTTCTTCAGCGCGGGCCGCGCTCACATTCCAAAGCAGGCATATGTCATGCTTTGTCTTGCATATCCAGCCGAAATTGCGCTTATGTGTATCTGAACTGCATCTAATACCACTTGCAAGAAATCCGCTAATACCCATCTCCGCGAGGCACCGATATGAGACTCACGATCCGAACCAATCTGGCGATGCGAACCTTGATGTTCTGCGCCGTCAACGCTGATCGCATCGTGCGCAAACACGAAATCGCCGCCGCCTGCAATTCCTCGGAAAACCACCTAGCGCAAGTGGTCAACACCTTGGCGCAAAAAGGTTTCATCGACACGCAACGTGGCCGTTCTGGCGGGCTTCGGCTTAATCGGCCAGCGCGCGAAATTGGCATTGGCGCGGTGTTGCGCGCATTCGAGACCGGAATGCCCTTTGCCGAATGCCACGACCCAGAGACCAACACATGCCCGCTGATCGGCATCTGCCGCTTTCGCGACGTTCTCGACCGCGCGCTTGAAGCCTTCTATTCGTCGATGGATGAGGTCACTCTGGCTGACCTTGTCGATGGCAATGTGCCGCTTGCGCATATTCTCGCACTCAGCGATGCGCGCCCCTCCGCAGCTTGTGATCAGCCAACATCCGCCGGCACCGCGTAATTGTCTTGACCTGTGCGCAGCCGAAGCCTATCTGCGCCGCGCATTCGCCGCATTTGCAGGGTTTCATCAAGAAACCAACGGCGAACAGTTGAGGCAGAGATGCAGACGATTACCCAAATGGGCGCCACCCCCGCGCCTGAAAGCCAGTCCGGTGCGACCCAGGCACAGGCGCAGCAAAGCGCCCCGTCCGTTTCGCGCCAGCAGACCGCAGGCACGCCCAGCACGCGCTTTTCGGACTGGGCCTCGATCTGATCTTGCCAGAGGTGGTGTTAGCCGGCACCCTGCCGCGACCCACCTTTGAGCGGAGCTTTCCCTGCCTCGGCCGCTGACAGACATTCCCAACATTGGCCCCGCCACGGCGGAAGCCTTTGCACGCGCAGGGCTGGTTGATGCCGACGCGTTGCAGGCCATGGGTGCCGATGCGGCCTATGCGCGCTGGCTAGCGGCAGGAAATGC
>NZ_JBFHIA010000155.1:0-7699 GCF_041596715.1 Phaeovulum sp. | reverse complement strand
AGGCTGCGGGCAGGGGGCTGACGACTGGTTCCGCAACTTCAGCGAGGCTGCCTTTCCTTTCATACAAAGACGCGCTGTCAGAGGGGTGCGATTGGCCTTCGCAAAGACAAAGCTACCTTGCCCGTTGCTTCGCCCAGCACCTGCGCCACGCGGGCCGACGGGTGCACGCTGCGTCATCTTTGCGGTTTGACGTTGCGCCTTAGCTGTCAAAGCCTATAGGTTCCATATATCGTCGATTAACGATACATGAGCGAAGGGCGGGCAGATGTTGGGTCAAAATGCTATTCCAGCGCCGCAGAGTGATGATGCAAATGCCATCGCCTCGGTCGCCAAGGCTCTGTCGCATCCGGTTCGGATCAAGATCATCAACTTCCTTCTGTCGCGCCAAGGCTGCATCGGCGGTGACATTGTGGACGAGGTTGGGCTCGCACAATCCACGGTTTCCGAACATCTGCGTATTCTCAAAAGCGCGGGGCTGGTCGTCGGGGCGATCGAGCACCCGCGCATCTGCTATTCGCTCGACCCGTCGGTGCTAGCAGCTTTGAAGGACCTGATCGGCCAGATCGAGGCGCGCGGCGGGCCGCAAGATGCGCCCTGCTGTTACACCCCCGGCAGCCGCGACCCAAAGGGGGCCGACCAATGATCCCGACCACCATCAGCGGCGCTGAATCCCCATTCTTACGGAAGGATCTCTGAACATGTCTCTCTTTGAACGTTATCTTTCGCTTTGGGTTGCGCTTTGCATCGCTGTTGGCATTGGCTTGGGCCAGTTATTCCCATCGGTTTTCCACACCATAGGCGGCTTGGAGGTTGCATCGGTAAACCTGCCTGTGGCGGTGCTCATTTGGCTGATGATCATTCCTATGCTGCTCAAGATCGACTTCGCGGCCCTTGGCCGTGTGCGCGAACACTGGCGCGGCGTGGGTGTGACGCTGTTCATCAACTGGGCGGTCAAGCCATTCTCGATGGCGCTGCTGGGCTGGGTCTTCCTCGGATGGCTGTTTCGCCCTTACCTGCCTGCCGAACAAATCCCGAGCTACATCGCCGGGTTGATCTTGTTGGCAGCCGCGCCCTGCACGGCGATGGTGTTTGTCTGGTCAAACCTCTCGAATGGCGAGCCGCATTTCACGCTCAGCCAGGTTGCGCTCAATGACGTCATCATGGTTGCGGCTTATGCGCCGATCGTTGGGCTGCTGCTTGGTATTTCCGCCATTACCGTGCCGTGGGATACGCTGTTGCTTTCGGTGGTGCTGTACATCGTATTGCCGGTGATCTTCGCGCAGATCCTTCGCCGCCGCATGCTGGCCAAGGGCGGTGACGCCGCGCTGAAGCATCTGCTCGACAAGATCGGGCCAGCCTCGCTGATCGCGTTGCTGGCCACGCTCGTGCTCTTGTTCGGTTTTCAGGGCGAACAGATCATAGCCCAACCGATGATCATCGCTCTTATTGCGGTGCCAATCCTGATTCAGGTCTATTTCAATTCCGGTCTCGCCTATCTGCTCAATCGCGCCACCGGAGAGGCGCATTGCGTGGCCGCACCATCGGCGCTGATAGGGGCGTCAAACTTTTTCGAGTTGGCGGTGGCTGCCGCGATCAGCTTGTTCGGCTTTTCCTCTGGGGCGGCGCTGGCGACCGTGGTTGGCGTTCTTGTCGAGGTGCCGGTGATGCTGAGCGTGGTGAAGATCGTGAATGCTTCGAAGGGCTGGTACGAACGTGGTGACAAGGTTCAGCGCGTTGCCATTGCCGCGAAAACCGCCAGAAAAGGGGCCTGAGACGCCTTGCGCCCTGTCACTCTGCCAAGACGGCCTGCGGCCAGACGGCAGAAGGGCAGGGCCCGCGCATTCTGCCTTGCTCGGGTGAGATAGAATGCGCGGGCCAAGACGCTGGCAAACCTAGCCCACTTATTAGGCGGTAGTGGCCGAGGTCAGCTTCGATATTTCTGTGAATGAATTCTATTGGTTAGTTGCTGCTTCGGAAGGCCGAAGCATTTCGCATGCGGCGCGATGCGTGCGTTCGTGCCCTATGCCTTGCACTGTGCTTCCCGAGTGAAAGCGAAGGCCGTTGTGGTCGGGAAGGCACGCACGACTCCGTTACTTGTATATTCCTCTGGGCGCATATACGTAAATGCGCATAGAAACATATGGTGACCACATGATTCTCCCCATTCTCACTGCACTTGCCGAACCGACACGGCTTTCCGCCATGTCGATCATCTGGGACGGCGGCGAACATTGTGTCTGCGAGTTGATGGCGCTGCTTGATGCAAGCCAGAGCCGAATGTCGCGGCATATGCAGACCCTCAAACAGGCCGGGCTGATCGTGGACAGGCGCGATGCGCAATGGGTGCGCTATCGGGTCAACCCCGATCTTCCGGCTGAAATCCGGGATGTTGTAGCGGCCGTGATGGCCGCCGCGCCCAAAGAACAAAGGAGCGCGGCATGAGCGTGCAAACAAGCGAGACCCCACGGGGTGAGGTGCCAAATTGGCTTTGGTCCGCGGGGGTCGCGGCTTTTGCTGTGGCTTGGTGGCTGGTCTATGGTCAGTTGATCGCGGTGTCAGAGTGGATTGTATCGTACCTGCCGGTGGATCGGCACAGCCACACCGGCGAGGCGCTGGCGTTCTTTTTCTACGACGTGCCCAAGGTGATGATGCTGCTTACGCTGATCGTTTTTGCGATGGGCGTTGTGCGCAGCTTCTTTTCGCCCGAACGCACCCGCGCCCTGCTTGCGGGCAAGCGCGAAGGTGTTGGCAACGTGATGGCGGCGGGGCTCGGCGTTCTGACGCCCTTCTGCTCCTGCTCGGCGGTGCCGCTGTTCATCGGTCTCGTCTCGGCCGGGGTGCCGCTTGGCGTGACCTTTTCCTTCCTGATCGCCGCGCCGATGGTGAACGAGGTGGCGCTGGTGCTTCTGTTCGGCCTTGTCGGTTGGCAGGTCGCAGTGACCTATTTTGTCTTTGGACTGGTCATCGCCATCATCGCAGGCTGGGTGATCGGGCGGCTGCATCTGGAGGGCTGGCTGCAAGGCTGGGTGCGCGACATCCATTCGGGCGCTTCGACCCCGGCTGCGGTCGAAGGTGAGCGACTGACACTGGTCGATCGCTACAAGCTGGGGCTTGAGGCAGTGCGCGAAATCTTCGGTCGTGTTTGGGTCTGGATCATTCTTGGCATCGGTATGGGCGCGCTGATCCACGGCTATGTCCCCGAAGATCTTATGGTGCGGATCATGGGGGCGGATGCATGGTGGTCGGTGCCCGCGGCCGTGCTCATGGGCATTCCGATGTACACCAACGCCGCAGGCGTGATCCCGATTGTCGAAGCGCTGCTGGGCAAGGGTGCCGCGCTTGGAACCGTGCTGGCCTTCATGATGGCGGTCATCGCCCTGTCGCTTCCCGAGATGATCATTCTGCGGCAGGTCCTGACACTCAGGCTGATCGGGGTATTTGTCGGCGTCGTCGGCAGCGGTATCTTGGCTGTCGGACTTCTCTTCAACGTTCTGTTCTGAAAGGAAAACAAATGGAAATCAAGGTTTTGGGACCCGGCTGCGCCAAATGCAAGGCAACTGCCGATCTGGTCACCCGCGTTGCCTCTGAGAAAGGTGCCGATGTGACGGTCACTAAGGTCGAGGAGATGCGCGAGATTGTCGGCTACGGCATCATGTCCACCCCCGGCGTGGTGATTGGCGGCAAGGTGGTGCACGTCGGATCCGTGCCGACACATGCGCAGGTGGAAGGCTGGCTGAAATGAACGAAACCGTAAAGAAAGACCTCGTCGAAGCGCGCGAGGTCTGCCCGACCACAAGTCACCGACTGCTGGGCGAGGGCGCGTTACTTGTTGATGTACGCGAAGCAGACGAGGTGGCGCAGGTGGGCTTCGCTGGTTGCGACGTGGTAAACATTCCTCTTTCCGAGTTTGAAGCGCGTTGGGCGGAAGTGCCGCGTGATCGCGATGTGATCCTTGCCTGCGCGGTGGGCGAGCGTAGCCTGAAGGCAACCTACTTTCTGATGTATCAAGGCTATGATCGGGTGGCGAATATGAACCCGGGCATCGCCCGCTGGGTTGCGAAGGGCTTTCCCATCAGCGGCAGCGCAGAGGGCATAGCTGCATCCGAAGCTGCCTCGTCGTGTTGTGGCGGTAGCGCCGCCAAAAAGGATGGTGGCTGCTGCTGATGCGTGCCGCGGTTTCAACAGCGCTGGTAGCAACAGCGATAGTCGCCGCGGCAGGGTTTTGGGTATTGGCCACGCGCGAACCCGACCAGATTCTACCCGACCGGATTGCCGAGGCGCGTAGCCTTGGCAAGCCCATGATCGTCGAGTTCGGCGCAGATAATTGCGCCGCCTGCCGCGAAATGAAATCCGTGCTTTCAGACTTAGAGGCGACTTATGGCGATCAACTGACGATCATCGATGTCGAGTATGGTTCGACCGAGGGGCGGCAGGTTCAAAAAGCCTATCGCCTGATCGCCATCCCCACGCAGGTGTTTTTTGCCGCCGATGGAAAAGAGCTTGGCCGCCATATGGGCGCGATTCCGATTGCCGATATCGCGGTGTGGCTTGGGTTGGAGAGCGTTGATGCTAGTTGATTTCAGCATGTTGGGCGCGGCGCTGGTTGCTGGCCTTTTCTCTTCAGTCTCGCCCTGTGTTGTTGCCGCGGTCCCGCTGACGGTCGGATTTGTCGGCGGCGGCGCAACCGACGGGCACGCCGCCATTCGCCTGACGCTCGCGTTTCTTTCGGGCATGGTCGTGGCGCTTGTTGCGCTCGGTCTTGCCGCGGCGCAGCTTGGCGTCTTTTTCGGCACTCTCGGGCCGCTCTGGACCGTCTTTTGTGGCGCGGTGATCGCAGTCGTGGGGGTGTGGTTCTTCTTTCGCTCGGGCGGAATGGGTGCAAGCGCCATGCATGGCTGGGCACACGCACGCCTGCGCGGTTCAGGAACATTTGGCGCATTGGCATTGGGCGCTTTGACCGGCACCGTCATGACGCCTTGTGCCACCCCCGTGCTTGCGGCCGCGCTGACCTTGGCGGGATCGGGCAGCGCGTTTGAAGGAACGACACTGGCTGGTGCCATGATGCTTTTGGCCTACGGGGTGGGTCGCAGCCCGCTTTTGCTTTTCGCAGGGATTGCGCCGCAGCATCTTGGCGGGCTGATGAAACGCCTCGGCGCGGCAGACCGCTTCATGCCGGGCCAAAGGGTATTTTCGGCAATCATGGTGGCGGCGGGGATCTGGCTGATCCTTCAATCCGGCATCTTGCCACAAATCTAACAGAAAACCCCTGATATATGGAGGCTCTTATGAGCCAAGACTTTGACACCTATTTGCGCGCCTTCGATTATGATGAACGGCTCGCTATGAAAATCGGACTGGAAGAGACGCTGGAGCTATACGCAAAGGGCGAGATCCAGCTGATCGACATCCGCTTTCGCGAGGAACATGCCGCTTGGTCGGTGGCCGTCGGCCAGCATATTCCACTGAACGAATTGCCCGACCGGCTGGCGGAACTGGATGCCTCGAAGGTCATCGTGCCGATGTGTCCGCACTATGACCGGGCCGAGATTGCACGGCTATACCTGACGCTGAAAGGCTACCGCTCGCGGTACTTCACTTCCGGGATGCTCAAGCTCGTTGACTATCTGCGCGGCGACAAGGCCCGCGACTACATGGCAAAACTCTAAGGACTCCCGAAATGACGAACCTTGACAGTCTGGCCGCTCAGGCCGTTCCCGCACACATGAATGAAGTGCGCATCAGCGCCGCGGCATTTATCGAAAAATGGCAGGCAGGCGGTTGTGAATTGCTCGATATCCGCGTGCCCGCAGAAACCCGCGCCTGGAAAATGGGTTTCGGTCTGGCCATTCCGGCAGATCAGATCGCGGAGCGTCTGGACGAACTGCCGCGCGACAAGCTGCTGGTCGTGGCCTGCCCCAACAGTGATCGCTCAAGCATCGTGCGCTTCTATCTGGCGGCGAAAGGCTATGATGCGGTTTATCTGATGGGCGGTCTTCTGGGGCTTGCCGACGCGCTCAAGGGTAAGACATCTGAAGCCCTTTCGTTGGAAGCGGGCGCATGACGCTCGGCGACTACAGCCTCTATTTCGGCCTGACGCTGGTCCTCTCGACGCTTTTCGCAATAGGGGGCGTCGGGTCGGCGATTGCGCTGGTGCCCAGTCTGTCGATGGCCGGCATCGCCTTCGATCTGGCCCGCGCTCTGGGCTTGTTCGTCAACACTGCCGCCACCGCGGCCGCCTCGGTCACGCACTTTCGCCGCGGTACGCTGGATGTGCGCTTTGCGCTGCCTCTGGTGGGGTCGATTCTGGTTGCCACCCCGATTGGGGCTTGGTCGAGCCAGTTCGTCGCCCATGGGGTGCTAGAGGCGATCCTGACCGCCTTTCTGATCACCGCCAGCATTCTGCTACTGATCCCGCGCCGCCCGACACTCGTGCACAGCGACAGCGTCTGGCCGCTGCTGGCCATTGGGGCTGGCGTGGGGGTCATCTCGGGGATGCTGGGCGTTGGCGGTGGCAGCTTGCTGATGCCTGCGCTGATCCTCTTGGGACACGATGCCAAGAAGGCCGCGCGCGCCATCGGCTTTGTCATTCCCTTTTCCACGGCGGGGGCGTTTCTGACCTATCTGTCGTTCACGCAGATGAACTGGCCGCTATTGGCCGTTGTTGCGGTGGCGGCCATCTTGGGCGGGTATCTGGGGGCTACGATTCTGCACCGCGGCCTGAACGAAGCGCAGGTCAAGAAGCTCATCGCCCTCTTGCTGCTGGCGCTGGCGGGTAAGATGATCTGGGGCTTCTGGGCCTGAAAGGAGCGATCATGCTGGAATATAACGTCACCGCACGCCGTATCGACAGCCACGGGTCGGAAGCGTCCACGAAAGAGGCGCGCCTTGTTCTGGACACGGACATCGCCGGGCGCGTGGATGCCTTCAACCCGGCTGAACTGCTGCTTGCCAGCCTTGCCGCCTGTATTCTGAAGGGAACCGAGCGGGTCATCCCGATGCTCTCGTTCGATCTGCGTGGTATCGAGGTCAGCCTGCACGGCATCCGGCAGGACGCCCCGCCGAAGATGATCCGCATCGAATACGAGATCATTGTGGATACGGATGAAAGCGACCAGCGGCTTGCGCTCTTGCACCGCAACTTGCAGAAATTCGGTACGATCTACAATACTTTGGCCGAGGCCAGCGAACTGGTCGGCACGATCGCCCGAAAGGGCACCTGATCGTGTAGCGCCGACCCCCGAGGGGTTAGGGGGCCGGCGCTAGCCGTTATTCGTAAGCGCCTGCGGAATAGGTGAGCTCGTAGCTGTGGCTGTAAAGCTCGAAGACGATGCCGAACGGATCTTCGACATAAACCATCCGGTAGGGTTTCTTGCCCGGGAAGTATTCGCGCACAGGCATGCGCTGACGGCCACCGGCCGCCACGATGCGCTGCGCCAAACCTTCAACGTCCGGGTCCTGCACTGCGAAGTGGAAGGTGCCGTGCCGCTTGTGTTCAAGCTTTTCTTCGGGCGCGTAGTTGCCGGGGAACTCAAAGATCTCGATGCCAATACCGTCGGCCGTCGCCAGATGCGCGATTCTGAGCGAGCCCCAGCCGGGGCCGAACACGTCGGTGCACATGACGCCGATGGAGCTTTCGTCCTCAACAGCCTCGGACGGCTGCATGACGATGTAGAAGCCCAAGACTTCCGAATAGAACTTT
>NZ_JBFHIA010000154.1:0-7707 GCF_041596715.1 Phaeovulum sp. | reverse complement strand
GTTGGCGTGCAGATGCTGGCGCCAGGCGGCCATATCGGGCGCATAGGCGGCGATGCGGTTGAGAACGGGCATGAGAGACTCCAGTGATTTTGGCGGCACCCAAGCGGATCGGACGGCGGGATGCAACGGGGAAGATCGCAGAGCGGGCAATTTCGCGCAGTGATCACGGCGCAATCTCGTGCCGTGGGTAGGGTGCGCCACGGTTCCGCTGCGGTGCCGCAGACCGCGTTCGCCTGCCAGTTCGCAGCGTTGCATTGCAGACATGCACATTCTGTTTGGCTGGCAATCAGGCGAAAAAAATCGTTATTTTCATGGGACTCGGCGGCGGATTTTCGCCGTCGCAGCGCGCGGCCTTCCCCTGCCCGGGTGGAGGCTACCCGGTGATCGTGATAAATATGCGTCAGCCCGGGGCCGATTCATGGCCCCGTGGTTGAATGGGGTCCTGGCGCGCACCAGATCGTGCGCAGGGATAAACAACAAAATGAGGCGTACTATGTTTAAAACCACTCTTCTCTCATCCGCGGCGCTGCTTGTCGCAATGTCGAGCACCGCATTCGCGGGTGGCTATGTGGCCCCCGTGGTCGCGCAGCCGGTCATGGAGCCGGTTGTGCAAGTTCATGACTGGTCGGGCGCCTATGCGGGCCTGAAAATTGGTCAAAGCTCGGGTGACTGGGATTGGGACACCAGCACCACTGGCTCGATCGATTCCGGAAACGCCTACGGCGGATTTGCAGGCTACAACGTGCAGCGTGGCAACTTGGTCTATGGCGTCGAAGTTGGCCTGAACCAATCCAACGTCGAGATCACGACCCCCGTGGCATTTGACGCCGGCAACTTCATGGAAATCAAGGGCCGTGTGGGCTATGCGATGGACCGCGTGATGTTCTACGGCGCACTCGGCTACATGAGCGGCGACATCAATGACGGTACGGACGATGTTGATCTCGATGGCATGACCTATGGCATCGGTGCAGAGTTTATGCTCACCGACAACATCTTCGCCGGCCTGGAATACCAGCGCGCCGCCCTTTCGGGCACCTATGGCGGCGCTGACCTCGACGCTGATGTTGACACCGTCGCCCTGCGCGTCGGCTTCCAGTTCTGATCTTTCTGACCAGACAACGGCCTTGCAAACCCGGCACCTCGCGGTGCCGGGTTTCGCATTTTTGCGGCACCCCGTTGGCCTTTGCCGCGCAAGCCGCTAGCCTGCCCCCGCCATATTGCCGGAGCGCGCGATGACCCATGATCCCCTGATTTTTGACCCCGAAGGCGGAATAGCACGGTTGCGCGCGATCATGGCCGCCTTGCGCGACCCGGCCACAGGCTGCCCTTGGGACATCGTGCAGGATTTCGCCACCATCGCCCCCTACACCATCGAGGAAGCCCACGAGGTTGCCGACGCTATCGAGCGGCAGGCTTGGGGCGAGCTCGAGGGAGAGTTGGGCGATCTGTTGTTGCAAGTCGTCTACCACGCGCAGATGGCCGAAGAGGCCGGGCTATTCGGATTTGACGCGGTGGTGCGCGGCATTTCCGACAAGATGGTGGCGCGGCACCCGCATGTGTTTGGCAGCGAAAGCCGCGACAAATCACCCGAACAGCAGACCGCCGACTGGGAGCGGATCAAGGCAACCGAGCGCGCCGGGCGCGCCGAGGAAGGGGTGCTTGACGGGGTCGCACTCGGCCTGCCCGCGCTGACCCGCGCGCTCAAGCTGCAAAAACGGGCGGCGCGCGTGGGCTTTGACTGGCCCTCGACCAACGAAGTGCTGGCAAAGATCGTCGAAGAGGCAGGCGAGTTGGTTGAGGCACGCGATCAGCTTGGACCAGCGGCGTTGGCCGATGAATACGGCGATCTGCTGTTTGTGATGGTCAATCTTGGCCGCCATCTGGGGCTGGATGCCGAGGCGTGCCTGCGTGGTGCCAACGCCAAGTTCACCCGCCGCTTTGGTCATATCGAAACGGCGCTGCAAACGCGCGGCAAGCGCCCGGATGAAAGCGATCTGGCCGAAATGGACGCGCTTTGGAACGAGGCCAAGGCCGCCGAACGCGCCTAAGCCCCGAGGTGCCGCTGGGGCCAGCGGTAAAATCGCTTAGCCGATCAATGCCTTGGCCAGCATGTTGATCGCCACCACGGCAAGAAAAGCCGCAAAGACACGCTTCAGCAATTTGGGGTTTAACCGATGCGCAAGCGATGCCCCCAAGGGCGCGGTTATCAGCGTCATCGAAATGACGATCAGGAAGGCGGGCAGATTGACCGCACCAATCGTAAAGGGCGGTGCGGCATCAACCGGTACCGCCAAAAACACCACCGCCGAAGGCAGCGCGATGGTGATGCCAAAGCCCGCCGCCGTGGCGACCGCCCGGTGAATCGGCACACCGTGCAACGTCATCAGCGGCACCCCGAAAGAGCCGCCGCCAATCCCCATCAGCACCGAGAAAAAACCGATCAGCGGCGACAGTACCACGCGCAGCCGCGGCCCCGGCATCTTACTGCCCAAACGCCATTCCAGACGCCCGAACGCCATATAAAGCGCAATCGTAAAAGCCAGCGCGCCAAAGATGATCTGCAGGGTCGGCGTGCGCAATTGCGCCACCACCGCCACCCCGATGATGGCCCCCACCGCAATGCCCGGTGCCCATTGGCGCAATATCGTCCATTCGACCGCGCCCTTCTTGTTGTGCGAAAGCACCGAGCGGGTCGAGGTGACGATGATCGTGGCAAGCGAGGTGGCAAGGCAGACGCGCATCAGCGCCGGGCTCTCGTAGCCCATACCGGAAAAAAGATAGTAATACGCAGGCACCAGCACGATGCCACCCCCTACCCCCAAAAGCCCTGCGATCAGCCCCGCAAAAGCGCCCACAAGCAGCAACACGGCAATAAGCGGCAATAGCGAGGCAAGGTCGGGCATGGGGGCTCCGGGTTGGCGGTTGGCCCACCGTTTAGCGCGCGCCCGCGCCGGGTGCCACCCACCGCATGCGCTTAAAATCCTTGCCTTGTCGATAAGTTAGCGAAACCGCACCCGGTTTGCACCGCAGCGCAGTGCGGGCTCGCCAAAGGGGCCGTTCAGTTGCGCTGGTTTCTGGCGGCGGCGAACCGGGCGCTTATCCCAAAAGTTCGTGGCAAAGCTCCAACCCCGAGATCAGGGCATCGACTTCCGCACGGGTGTTGTAAAGCCCGAAAGAAGCGCGCGCGGTTGCCGTCAGCCCAAGGTGGGTAAGCAAGGGCATCGCGCAATGCGTGCCCGCCCGCACCGCAATGCCGCGCCGGTCGAGAATGGTCGAGATGTCATGCGCATGTGCCTGCCCGTCGAGCGTAAGCGAGAAGATCGCGCCCTTGCCCGGCGCGTTGCCCTGCACCGAAAGCCAGTTCAGCCCGGACAGTCGCAATTGCGCGTAGTCACGCAGGTCGGCCTCGTGGCGCGCGACATTGTCCATGCCAAGACCCATCAGATAGTCCAGCGCAGCACCGAATCCGATTTGTTGCACAATGCCGGGCGTGCCTGCCTCAAAGCGCGCATAGCCTTCGGCATAGGTGACGCTTTCGGTGGTCACATCGCGGATCATGTCGCCGCCGCCAAGGAAGGGGCGCATCTCGGCCATCCGTTCGCGCGCGATGACAATCGCGCCTGAACCAGAGGGGCCGTATAGCTTGTGCCCAGTCACTGCATAAAAATCGCAGCCAATTTCTGCCAGATTGACCGGCGCATGAACCGCGCCCTGACTGCCATCAACCAGCACCGGCACCCCGCGTGCATGTGCACCGCGCGTGATCGCCGCCACGTCAACGCGCGTGCCAAGCACATTCGACATATGCGTGACCGCAATCAGCCTTGTGCGCGGGCCGATGGCCTCTAGCACCTTTTCGGCAGGCAGGCTGCCATCGGGTTCGGGGGCCACCCATTTCAACACCACGCCCTGCCGTTCACGCAAGAAATGCCACGGCACGATATTGGCGTGATGCTCTAGCAGGCTGAGAACGATCTCGTCGCCCGGCTGCATCCGCGGCGCGGCCCAAGCGTAAGAGACCATGTTGATCGCCTCGGTCGAGCCTGTAGTGAACACCACCTCATCTTCGGCAGCACCCAGAAACCGCGCGACCTTGCCGCGCACCGCCTCATAAGCCTCGGTCGCCACGGTCGAAAGGTAATGCAGCCCACGGTGCACATTGGCATAGTCTTGCGCATAGCCGCGCGTGACCGCGTCGATCACCACCTGCGGCTTTTGCGCCGAAGCGCCGTTGTCGAGGTAGACCAGCGGCTTGCCGTTCACCTCGCGCGCAAGAATCGGAAAATCGGCACGGATCTGGGCAACGTCATACATGGCCTAAGCCCCCGTCTGCGGCACGATGCCGAACAAGCCCAGCAACACCGCGATGGCCAGCGCCGCCACGAAAAGCGCGGCGATAATGCCCAAAAACACCAAGAAACCGCGCTCGAACCCGTGCAATGCGGCGGTGAATTGCGTCAGCATCCACAAGAACAGCACAAAGGCCGCAACCCCCATCGCCGAAGCAAACAGCGGAAAGAGCAAAAGCAACACGACCTGCGCCAGTTGCACCAGTAGCAGAACCGCCTCGATCCAGACGGCCAGAGCAAGGGCCTGCACAAAGCGGCCGCGCCCGCCAAAAACCTGCCCCAAGCCCGACATCGCGCCCGCAACCAGCAACATGCCTGCCAACTGCGCCAGCGCCATGCGCAGGGGCGAGCTGGTCAGCGCCGCCCAAGGGGTGTCCACCGGCACCGGAAACATGGCATTGGCGATCCAGCTAAGCACCGCCGAACCTGCCGCGACAGCCAGCGCCGCTTGCAGCAGCACTTGCACCGGCAGCGACAACGCCAGCAATCGCGCCGCCGCCGCGCGCGGAGTCTTGACGCTTTCGGCCACAAGCTGGGTGAAAAAGGCGATATCGAGTGCCATCATGGTGCCTCGAACTCGGCTACCCGAAGCGACGCGCCCCAGATCACGGCAAACGCTGCCACCAGCACGATGCCGACAAGGTTCAGCGCAGCCCCCGGCCCCACGATCCCCGCTACAAGCCCCTGCAACAGCAGCGCAGGCGAAACCGCCAGCATCGACCAGAACAGCGCCATCCGCACCCCATACCCCGTGGCCCGCCCGCCGAAGGCGCGCGCCACGATATGCGACAGCGCGGCCAGCGTGTAGGCCAAAAGCGGTCCGATGAAGATAACGGCAAACGCCGCCCCCGCCATGCGCGCCTCTAGCGGCACACGTTCTGCCTCGGGCAAGCCCAGATCAAGATAGGCAAGCCGCGATTGCAGCGGCCAAAGCGATACGAAGATAATCAGGCACGCGGCCATCAGCGTGGCCAAAGCCCGGTCTTCGCGCGGCCCCTGCGCCAGCAGCGCGCGCATCACCACGCGCGGTTGCCGCCAAGTGCGGAATATATTGGGGACGATTGCCATTTTACCCTCGGTGCCGCGCCAGCCATTCGTCTAGCCGCGCCAAGATCTCTGCCGCAATCGCCTCGTCGTCAATCTCTGCAATCGCATCGGCAAGGAACGATAGCACCAAAAGCGCCACCGCCTCTTCGCGCGGCACCCCGCGCGAGCGCAGATAGAACAGCGCGGTTTCGTCGATCGCGCCGGTGGTCGAGCCGTGGCTGCATTTTACGTCATCGGCGTAAATCTCAAGCTCGGGCTTGGCCAGAAATTGGCAGCTGTCGTCCAGCATCAAGGCTTGGCTGATCTGATAGCCATCGGTCTTTTGCGCGCCATTTCGCACCAGAATCTTGCCTTGGAAGACGCCGGTGGCACCGTGCCGCAGCACCTTCTTGAACACCTGCCGGCTTTCGCAACCGACCGCGCCATGGGTGATAAACACCGTGTCGTCATGGTGAAAATCGCCGTCGGCACCGTCGCCCAGCGCCGCGCCCGCGATATGGGCCACCGCGTTGTCGCCCACAATCTCGATCATCGCTTCGTTGCGCGTCAGCCGCCCGTTCATCGACAGCGTGAACGATTTGAACACCGCCTGCGCACCAACCCGCGCAAAGATCGCGCTGGCGACCCGATGCCCGATCGAGCGGCCCTGCGGGCGGATGTGGTGAAAGCGCGCGCCTTCGCCAACATCGACTTCCATCACCAGATTGGCGCGCGCGCCCGCCGTGCCGGTTTCGAGAAGCGTGAGCTCCGCACCCGGCTCCAGCTTGACATAGTGGTGCAAAATCGCGTCGGAAGTATTTGAACTTTGGCGATAAGATATGTGCAGCGGCTTTGTGGCGCGGCCTGTGACACGCACCAGAACACCGTCCGTCGCGCGCGCCGTGTTCAGCGCGGCAAGCGGGCGGCGCACGGGTTTTTGCCCAGCGGCCTCTAGGCTGCCCACCGTATCGGCCGCCCATGCGGGCGCATCGGCCAGCCGCGAAATCTCGACCCCCGCCAGCGCCATGTCGTCTGACGCGGCCACATCGAAGACGCCATCGGTAAAGACAAGCCGCAGCTTGTCCATGCCGCTGAAAATCGGACGAGCCACGCGGAACGCTTCGGATTCCGGCACGGCTTCGGCGGCGAAGGTTGCCGGGTCGGTCCAGCGCCAGTATTCATCGCGCCGCGTCGGCCAGCCCATTTCGGCCAACCGCGCTTCGGCGGCTGTGCGTACGGCCTGCATCAGCGCACCTCCGCCAGAATATCCGCATAGCCGTTCTTCTCGACCTCCAGCGCCAGTTCCGGCCCGCCGGTGCGCACGATGCGCCCATCGGCCATGATATGCACCACATCGGGTGCGATATGGTCCAGAAGTCGCTGATAATGCGTGATAACCAAAAAGCTGCGCCCGGCATCGCGCAGCGCGTTCACGCCATCGGCCACCAGCTTCATCGCATCGACATCAAGCCCGGAATCGGTTTCGTCGAGAATGCACATGCGCGGCTCCAGCACCGCCATTTGCAAGATCTCGTTGCGCTTTTTCTCACCGCCCGAAAAGCCCACGTTCACCGGACGCTTGAGCATGTCGGCGTCGATCTTAAGCGTCTTGGCCTTTTCGCGCACCAGCTTGAGAAAATCGGTGGCGCTGATCTCGTCTTCACCGCGCGCCTTGCGCTGCGCATTCAGCGCGGTGCGCAGAAAGACCATGTTGCCCACACCCGGTATTTCCACCGGATACTGGAACGCCAGAAACAGCCCCGCGGCCGCGCGCTCTTCAGGGTCAAGCTCCAGCAGATCCTGCCCTTGCATCGTGGCGCTGCCCTCTGTCACCTCATAGCCTTCGCGCCCCGAGAGAACATAGGACAGCGTCGATTTGCCCGACCCGTTCGGCCCCATGATCGCATGGACTTGCCCGGCGGCAACCTCAAGGTCGACGCCCTTCAGGATCACCTTGTCTTCATCTTCAAGTTTGACGTGCAGGTTCTTGATATTCAGCATAATTACCTCTTGTCGATCATCCAGGGCGCAGGAACAGGCCCAAAAGCCACGTCAATTGCGTGGCCGGAAAGGGTTGCGGGGCAAGTTCGAAGCGCGCCATGCGACCGATCATTTCGGCGCGCGGGGCGAGGCGTTCGACCTCATGGTAAGCGGGGCGATCGATGTAATCATCGATCAGCACATTGACGGGGCGCTGGATACGCAGCGCCACGGTGGCAAAACAGGCGGCGCGAAAGCGCCCGTCGATCAGCACCATATCGGGGTGCACGAAATCGTCGCGATCCCAGACCGAATTGGCATAGCCGGGCCATTTGCGAAAGCTTGCATC
>NZ_JBFHIA010000153.1:0-7720 GCF_041596715.1 Phaeovulum sp. | reverse complement strand
TCGCCGCCGATGCCCCCCGATGCGCCGGTAATCAGCGCGGTCTTGCCCGTCAGATCGAACATCTCTGTCTCCCGTTTCTGGCCTTGCCGATCCTTACCAGCGTCGCCGCGCCGGTGCCACCGCCTTGCGCCGTGAATACATGCGTGCCGTCAGCCTTTGAACGCCGCCACATCCTCGGGGCTACCCACGGCGCGGCATTCCGCCTCGCGCGCGATGCGGCGGATCATGCCTGAAAGCGCCTTGCCCGCGCCAACCTCGACAAACTCGCTGACACCTTGCGCGGCCATCCACATCACCGACTCGCGCCAACGAACCGAGCCTGTGATCTGCTCGACCAGCAGGTTGCGGATCAACGTCGGGTCGCTGACAGCCTCGGCGCGCACGTTGGAAACCAGCGGCACCTTGGGCGCGCTGATCGAGACGCTTGCAAGCGCGTCTGCCATCGCTTCGGCCGCGGGCTGCATCAGCGCGCAGTGGAAGGGGGCCGAAACCGGTAGCAGGATCGCGCGTTTGGCACCCCGCGCCTTGGCGATTTCAAGCGCGCGCTCAACTGCGCCGCGATGGCCGGAAACCACCACCTGCGCCGGGTCATTATCGTTTGCGGCCTGACAGACCTCGCCCTTGGCGGCCTCGGCGGCGACCGTGGCGGCGGTTTCGAAATCGAGGCCCAGCAGCGCCGCCATCGCCCCCACACCCACCGGCACCGCCGCCTGCATGGCGCGCCCGCGCAGCCGCAATAGGCGCGCGGTATCGGCAAGGCCAATCGCCCCGGCGGCGCAAAGTGCCGAATACTCGCCCAGCGAATGGCCCGCTACATAGGCTGCAGTGGTTACCGCCACGCCTTCCGCCTCAAGCGCGCGCATCGCGGCGATCGAGGTGGCCATCAGCGCGGGCTGGGCGTTGGCGGTAAGCTGCAAATCCTCGGCACTACCTTCCCAGATCAGCGCGCTCAGCTTTTCTCCCAAGGCCGCATCGACTTCGTCAAACACTGCGCGCGCGGCCGGATAGGCCTCGGCCAGCGCCCGCCCCATGCCGATCGCTTGGGCCCCTTGCCCCGGAAACACGAATGCGCGGGTCATCTGCCCCTCCACCAAATTGCGTTTCGATGGGTCTAGCGCGGCACAGGGTGCGGCACAACTGCCGCAGCGGCACGCGGTGGCCGCCACGCCGCCATTGCCCAAATGCCCCGAAAGCGCGCGCGGCGCTAAACCCGCAAGCCCCTAGCGGCGGAACAGAACCGACTGCGCCGTCTTGTCGCGCGCCAGATCCCCGCGCAACTCCGCCCCCAGCGCGCGACCCCGCTGCACTGCCGGGCGCGCCGCGATCTGCTCTAGCCAGCGCGCGAGGTTGGGCTTGTCTTCCAGCGTTTGCTGCTGGCCTTCCCAAAGGCTTGCCCAAGGCCAGATCGCGAAATCGGCGATCGAAAGGAACTCGCCCGCCACAAACTCGGATTTCGCCAACTGCCGATCAAGCACGCCGTAAAGCCGGGCCACCTCGGCGCGGTAGCGATCTTTGGCGTAGGGCAGGTCTTGTGGTGGGTCCATCGCCGGGGCGTAGCGCAGGAAATGGTGCGCCTGACCCGCCATCGGCCCGACGCCGCCCATTTGCCACATCAACCATTGTTCCACCGCGATATGGTCACGCTCGTTCGCGCCGTAGAACTGCCCGGTCTTGCGCGCCAGATATTGCAGGATAGCGCCGGATTCGAACACCGACACCGGCGCGCTGTCTGGCCCGTCTGGGTCGATGATTGCGGGCATACGGTTGTTGGGGGAAATCGCCAGAAACTCGGGCGCGAACTGCTCGCCCTTGCCGATGTTGATGAACTTGGTGTGGTAGGGCAGCGCCATTTCTTCCAGCGCGATAGAGATTTTCCATCCGTTCGGCGTGGGCCAGTAGTAAAGCTCGATTTCAGCGGTCATGTTTCTTGTTCCCTCATTTGGTTGCACTCAAAATGGCCTACCTTGCGCGCATTGCAAGGGTGCTGTGTTGACCCGATGCCGCCATCGCGCTAGGCCGCGTGCTGCGGCGCCCTGCCGCAGCCCTTGCCGCCGGAGGCCCCGATGCCCGAATGGAAACCCCGCACCAAACTTGTTCACGCAGGCGCACGTCGCAGCCAATGGGGTGAAATGGCCGAGGCTATTCACCTAACGCAGGGCTTTGTTTACGACACCGCCGAGGCCGCCGAGGCGCGCTTTGTCGAGGCAGGGCAGGACGAGTTTATCTATGCCCGCTACGGCAACCCCACGGTGCGTATGTTCGAGGACCGGATGGCCGTGATCGAGGGCACCGAAGATGCCTTTGCCACCGCCAGCGGCATGGCGGCGGTGAATGCGGCGCTGACCGCGATCTTGAAGGCGGGCGATCATGTGGTGGCGGCGCGTGCGCTGTTTGGCTCGTGCCTTTATGTGCTCGATATACTCAAGCGGTTCGGCGTGGCGGTGACGCTGGTCGATGGCCGCGATCTGGCGGCTTGGGCTGCGGCGATCACACCCGCGACCAAAGCGGTGTTCTTTGAAAGCGTTTCCAACCCGACGCTAGAGGTTATCGACATTGCAGCCGTGGCCAAGCTCGCCCATGCGGTGGGTGCCGTAGTGATTGTTGATAACGTCTTTGCCACCCCGGTTTTTTCGCGCGCGGTGGAACTGGGTGCCGATGTCGTGGTCTATTCGGCCACCAAACACATCGACGGCGGCGGGCGCTGCCTTGGCGGCGTGGTCTGCGGCACCCGCGACTATATCCGCGGGCCGCTGGAAACCTATGTCAAGCACACCGGTTCGGCGCTGAGCCCGTTCAACGCTTGGGTGCTGCTGAACGGCTTGCAGACGCTTGACCTTCGGGTGCGCGCGCAGGCGGCAAGTGCGCTGGCGCTGGCCGAGGCGGTTTCGGGCCACGCTGCGGTTGCGCGCACGCTTTACCCCGGGCTTGCCAGCCACCCCGAGCATGAACTGGCGATGACGCAGATGGGCAGCGGTGGCACGATGGTGTCGATCGACCTTGCGGGGGGGCAGGAGGCGGCTTTTGCATTTTTGAACGCGCTCAAGATCGTGCTGATCTCGAACAACCTTGGCGACGCGCGCAGCATCGCCACGCATCCGGCCACCACCACCCACCAGCGTCTGCCTGCCGAACAAAAGGCGTTGCTGGGCATCACGCCGGGCCTCGTGCGCCTGTCGCTTGGCATCGAGGATACGGGCGACCTTCTGGCAGATGTGCTGGGCGCGCTCGCAGTGATCTGATCGGTTTGTTCGCGCGTATTCGGTTGTGAAACGCAAGAAGGCCACCCACATTGGTTGGTCTGGGCACAGCACCGGGAGCGCGCGATGAACATTCAGGGAAAGACGCCTATGGCACCCGAACGAACTGACGCCGAAACCGCGCTAAATCTGCTCCGCACTTGGGCCGCAGGTGCCACGCCGACCGAAATCGCTACGCTCGATCCGGCCATCGCGCGGCTGTTGCCGGACGCCCCTTTGGGCAATTACCCCGACCTCAACCGCCAGTATCCGCAGGGGTTTGCGCCCGATGCAGGCTATCGCGCGGGCCTGCCCGATCTGCAAAACGGCCCGGCGAGCCTGATTGTCGGTGCGCGCGCGCCGATTCAGCATGTGGGCATTTCCAATTTTCGCCTGCCGATCCGCTTTCGCCGCCGCGAAGGGGGCGAGGTCATGCTTGATACGTCAGTGACCGGCACCGTCAGCCTTGATGCCGAGCGCAAGGGCATCAACATGAGCCGCATCATGCGGTCGTTCTACACGCACGCCGAACGCGCCTTTTCGTTCGAGGTGATGGAGGCGGCGCTGGGTGACTATTTCTCCGATCACGACACGTTCGATGCGCGCATACAGTTGCGCTTTTCTTACCCTTTGAAGGTGACTGCCCTGCGATCTGGCCTGTCTGGCTGGCAGTATTACGACATTGCGCTGGAACTGGTCGAACAGGCCGGGGTGCGGCGGCGCATCATGCACCTCGATTACGTTTATGCCTCGACCTGCCCGTGTTCGCTGGAACTCGCCGAGCACGCCCGCGCCACGCGCGGCCAACTGGCGACCCCACATTCGCAACGCTCGGTAGCGCGCATTTCGGTGGTGCTGGAGGGGCAGGACTGCCTCTGGTTTGAAGATCTGATCGAGGCGGCGCGTCGTGCCGTGCCCACCGAAACGCAGGTGATGGTAAAGCGCGAAGACGAGCAGGCATTTGCCGAACTGAACGCAGCGCATCCGATCTTTGTCGAAGATGCGGTGCGCGCCTTTGCCGCCCAGCTTTTGGCCGAACCGCGCGTTGGCGATTTTCGCGTGCTGGCCAGCCATCAGGAAAGCCTGCACAGCCACGATGCGGTAAGCATGCTGACCGAAGGACCGACCTTTGCGGCAACCAGCCTTGACCCGGCGCTGTTTGCCAGTCTTGTGCACCGTGGCTAGGGCAGGGGCGGGCTTGGCCCGGAGCATTTTGGGCGGCATGAACAATCTGCGAACACGTCTTGGCCTCGGCGCGGTCTGAGGCTATTGTCGCGCCATGAGCGAGACACCTGCGCCCCCCTCTCTGTCTGCGCGCGCGCTGGCCGCGCGGCCCGCCCCTTATCTGGAAGGGCTGAACCCCGCGCAGCGCGCGGCGGTCGAGGCGTTGGAAGGGCCGGTGTTGATGCTGGCAGGGGCGGGCACGGGCAAGACCCGCGCGCTGACCGCACGAATCGCGCATCTTCTCAGCCTCGGAAAAGCGCGGCCGAACGAGATACTGGCCGTGACCTTTACCAACAAGGCCGCGCGCGAGATGAAAGAGCGACTCGGGCGGCTATTGGGTGAAAGCATCGAGGGCTTGCCGTGGCTTGGCACCTTTCACGCGATCTGCGTGAAGCTGTTGCGCCGCCATGCCGAGCTGGTGGGGCTGAAATCGAACTTCACCATTCTCGACACGGATGATCAGATACGCCTGCTCAAGCAGTTGATTCTGGCAGAGAATATCGACGAAAAGCGCTGGCCTGCGCGAATGCTTGCCGGGCTGATCGATGGCTGGAAGAACCGCGCGCTGACCCCTGAAAAGGTAAAGGGCGCCGATGCGGCCAGCTTCAACAACTATGGCGGCGAGCTTTACACAGCCTATCAAGCACGCCTGCGGGCGCTGAACGCGGTCGATTTTGGCGATCTGCTGCTGCATGTGGTCACTATTTTCCAGACCCATCCTGACGTGCTGGCGCAGTATCAACGCTGGTTCCGCTTCATTCTGGTTGACGAGTATCAAGATACCAACGTGGCGCAGTATCTGTGGTTGCGGCTTTTGGCGCAGGGGCATCGCAACATCTGCTGCGTGGGTGACGACGATCAGTCGATCTACGGCTGGCGCGGTGCCGAGGTGGGCAACATCCTGCGCTTCGAGAAGGATTTTCCCGGCGCGACGGTGATCCGGCTGGAACAGAACTACCGCTCGACCGAGCATATTCTTGCCGCCGCTTCGGGCCTGATCGCGGCCAATGCCGGGCGCTTGGGCAAGACGCTTTGGACCGAGGCCGAGGGTGGTGCCAAGGTGCGCTTGATCGGCCATTGGGATGGCGAAGAGGAAGCGCGCTGGATCGGCGATGAGGTCGAGGCGGTGCAGCGCGGCACCCGTGGTGCTGACCCGGTGGGGCTGAACGGGCAGGCGATTCTGGTGCGCGCCAGCCACCAGATGCGCGCCTTCGAGGACCGTTTTCTGACTATCGGCCTTCCATACCGCGTTATCGGCGGCCCGCGGTTTTATGAACGGCAGGAAATCCGCGACGCGATGGCCTATTTCCGCCTTGCCGTCAGCCCCGAAGACGACCTTGCCTTTGAGCGCGTGGTCAACGTGCCCAAGCGCGGATTGGGCGACAAGGCGGTGCAGACCGTGCAGGCGACCGCGCGCGAAGACGGCACCTCGCTGTTGGAGGCCGCGCGCTATGTGGTTGCGTCGGGCCGCATCGGCGGCAAGGGCGCGGGGCAGTTGCGCGGCTTTGTCGAAGGGGTGGATCGCTGGCACAGGGCGGTTCGTGCCGGTGCGCCACACGAGGCGCTGGCGGAAACCATCCTCGATGAATCGGGTTACACGGCGATGTGGCAGGCCGACAAATCGCCCGAGGCACCGGGGCGGCTTGAAAACCTGAAAGAACTGATCAAGGCGCTTGAACAGTTTGAAAACTTGCAGGGTTTTCTCGAACACGTGTCGCTGATCATGGATAACGCCAGCGAAGACGCCGCCGAAAAGGTCTCGATCATGACGCTGCATGCGGCGAAGGGGCTGGAGTTTCCGGCGGTGTTTCTGCCCGGCTGGGAAGACGGGCTTTTCCCCAGCCAGCGCAGCATGGATGAGGGCGGGCTGAAGGCGCTCGAGGAAGAACGGCGGCTGGCCTATGTCGGCATCACCCGCGCCGAACAGCTGTGCACGATCTCGTTTGCGGGCAACCGCCGGGTGTATGGGCAATGGCAATCGGCGCTGCCTTCGCGCTTCATTGACGAGTTGCCGGCAGTGCATGTCGAGGTGCTGACGCCGCCGGGGCTATATGGCGGCGGTTATGGCGCGGCGGCGCGTTCGGCGGCATCAAGCATCGAAGAGCGGGCGGCGCGTGCCGATGTCTATGCCTCGCCCGGCTGGAAACGGATGCAGGAGCGCGCGGCGCTTCGCCCGATGGCGCAACCACGCGCGGCCCGCCATATGACGATCGATCTTGATGCTGTCAGCGAGTTCGAGCCCGGCGCGCGCGTCTTCCACCAGAAGTTCGGCTACGGCACGGTTCTGTTGACCGAGGGCGACAAGCTGAGCGTCGCGTTCGACAAGGCGGGCGAAAAGAAGCTGCTGGCAAGTTTCGTCGTTGCGGCCAGCGCGGCGGACGACGTGCCGTTCTGAGCCTCCAATTCGCCGTGGAATAGGTGCCGATCAGGCGCGCGGAAGTGCCGCGAACAGTTTGCCAAGCCGCGCGGCCTCGGCCTCGGTGCCCCAAGGCGCGTTCAGGATGAACATGCCAGAGCCTTGCATACCGTGGCCTTCGCGCGCGGGGGGAAAGCGGACCTCGTGACGCAGCGCCGCAGGATGTGCGGCACTCAGCGCTGCAAGCATCGGCGTGTGCGGCGCAGTGGCCAGCAGCGGATACCAAAGCGCGATCACGCCAACATTCCATTTGCGCGCAACATTGGTGATGAACCCCGGCAGGGTTTCATACTCGGACTTGATCTCGTAGCTTGGGTCGATCAGCAGGATGCCGCGGCGCGGTGTGGGCGGGGTGATGGAAAGCGCCATCTGCAAGCCGTCGGTCTGCTCAAAGATGCCGCCATGCGGTGCCATCACCGCGCGCAGGGCTGCAAACTCTTGTGGGTGCAATTCGGCCAGCCGGATCGAATCGAGCTGCCGCAGCAGTGCCGCGGCGATGAGTGGCGAGCCGGGATAGGCGTTGGCACCGTGCGCTGCACGGGTGGCAGCAAGCGCGCGCGCGTATGGGTGGGTTGGCGCGAACCATCCCAGCCGCTCGACCCGCCCGATCCCTGCCGCAGCCTCACCGGTTTTCAGCGCCTCGGGCGCATCCAGCGCATATAGGCCGCGGCCAGAGTGGGTTTCGATGTAGGTCAGCGGTTTTGGCTTTTGCACAAGGTAGTCGAGCATGCTCGCCAAAAGCGCGTGCTTGTGCACGTCTGCCAGATTTCCCGCGTGATAGGTGTGTTGATAGCTGAGCATTTCCGCACTTTCGGGCTTTGCCCCCAATGCCCCGCGCCGTGGC
>NZ_JBFHIA010000152.1:0-7734 GCF_041596715.1 Phaeovulum sp. | reverse complement strand
GTGGTGCTCGACGAGCCGAACTCAAACCTCGATAGCTCGGGGGATCAGGCACTGGCCCGCGCCATGGCACATGCCAAGCAACAAGGCACGACGGTGGTGGTGATTACCCAGAAATCGGCGCTGCTGGGCTCGGTGGACAAGGTGCTGATGCTTGCCAGCGGTGCAGTTGGCATGTTCGGCACACGCAATCAGGTGCTTCAGGAACTGTCCAATCGCCGCAAGAACACCCAGCCCGTGCCTCGCGGAAATCCAGGAGACGAGACCAAATGACCCTAGTTCCTGTGCCTTCCCGTCCATCTTACCATGCGATTGAATGGTATGACGAAGTGCCTCGCTCGGTGCGGGGCATCACCATCGTTGGGTTGCTGTTGTTCGTTTTTGCGATTTGCGGCTTTGGCTATTGGGCCTTCAACGCGCCGCTTGCCGCTGCCGTCATTTCGCAAGGCAGTTTTGTTGCCACCGGGAAAAACACGATCGTTCAGCACCTTGAAGGCGGCATCATCAACGAGATCACGGTTGAAGAAGGCGATCTGGTGCAAAAAGGCCAACCGCTGATCTATCTTGACGAGACAGCCGCGCGTGCCAATGAGCGCGAGTTATTCTTGCGTCTGGCTCGCCTCGAGGCGATCAACGCAAGGCTGCAAGCCGAGTTCAACGAAGGTCTTTCGATCACCTTCCCCGAAAATATGCAGGGTGTCATGACCGACCCCGACGTGGCCGAAATCGTTGCAAGCCAGAATCTGAACTTCGCCGGTTCGCGCGCCAAATACGAAAGCGACATCGCCATGCTCAACGCCAATATCGACGCGCTCGATGTGCGTGGTATTGGCCTGAAAGTGCAATTTGACGCGATCAATGAACAACTGGCGCTGCTGCAAGAAGACTTCGTCGCCAAGAACCAGCTGTTCGAAAAAGGCCTGATCCGTATGCAAGAGGTCAACGCCCTGCGCCGCGCGGTCATGGAGGCCACCGGCCAGATCGGGCGGCTTGACGCCGAGATCAAGGAAACCGGCCTGATTTCCGAAAAGTATCGCCAGCAGATCGTGCAGACCCGCAATGCCTATCGGCAAGGGGCGCTGGACGAAATGCAGGCCATCGAGGCCGAATTGGATAGCGTGCGCGAGCAGCATCGCAACGCGCAAAACGTGATGCGCCGGACTGTGATCAACGCGCCGGTGACGGGCGTCATCGTGCGGATGTATTACAACTCGCCCGGCGGTGTGATCGAGGGTGGCAAGCCCATTGCCGAAATCCTGCCGCAGGATGTTCCGCTGATCATCGAGACACAGATTCCGCGCACCGAAATCGACAACGTTCGCGTCGGCCAACTTGCCTCGGTGCAACTGACCGCGCTCAACCGGCGAACCACGCCGATACTCGAGGGCCACGTGTTCTACATTTCGGCCGACTCGGTGCCCGGCGACATGCGCACGCAGCAGCAGGACGTTTATCTTGCGCGGATCAGTCTGGACCCGAGCGAGATGGCCCGCGTTCAGGGGTTTTCGCCCACGCCGGGTATGCCCGCGCAGATCATGGTCGAAACCGAAACGCGCACGTTCTTCGACTATCTCGCCAAACCCATCAAGGATTCAATGTCGCGCGCATTCCGCGAAAACTGAGCCAGAAGGCACGCAGGTGCGGTGCACCGTAAGCCACCGCGCCGCGCGCCCTAGCTTAGATGCACCAGACGGGCCGCGGGGAACTGGCCTAGCAGCGCTGTCATCTCGGCCCGGTCCATCAGGCACATCGCAGTGCTCAGCGCGTCGGCCAGCGCCGCTTGCGGCGCGGTCACGCTGATCAACTGCCAAGGTGTTCGCGCAGGAAGGCCGCTTTGCGGATCGAGAATATGGCCGATCTGCTCTGCCGCGTCGAACGTGGTGCCGCGCGGAGCAGAGCTTGCCATTGCGCCGTCGCGCAGCGAAACGGGGCTGGGCGCAATGCCGCTGCGATCATCCAGCGCAATCCGCCAGTCATGGCCGTCGGGTGCTACGCCAAGCGCGTGAAACTCGCCCGTGTTCACCAGCACGTCGCGCAGCCCTTTTGTGCGCAGCAGCGCCGCGACGCGGTCGGCAACATAGCCTTGCGCCACGCCATTCAATGTAATCGCCATGCCGGGGTGGGGCAGGTGCACGGCGTCTGCATCAAAGCGCACCGCCTGCCAGCCCACCAACGCCAAGCGTTCTGCCAGTGCGGCCTGTGCCGGGGCTTGCCCCGCGCTTTCCGCGTAAAGCTGCCAAAGCGGTTGCACCGTCGGGTCAAACCGCCCGCCGCTGGCGGTATGAACCGCGCTGCAAAGCGCAAAACATTCAAGCAATTCGAAGGGAGGCGTTTCCAGCCGCCCGGTTGCATTCAACCGCGATACCGCCGAGGCCGCATCATGCAGGCTGAAAATACGCTCCAGCCTAGCGATTTCTGCAAGGGCGCTGGCGATCAGGGCCTCCGCGTCGGGATGCGCCAGCGTGATCGTGGCACCCGCACCCATCGCGACACCGCGCCATTGCACGGGCGCTGCGGCTTGGGCCGACACGCCGGTTGCAGTCCCCGCCAAGGCGGCAGCACTGATTTGCAGAAATCTACGGCGGGGCAGGGCGTTCATGTCGGCCTCCTATTCAGAATGGGGCTTGTGCTCATGGTGCCAGCTTCCGAAACGCTGCATTTGCCAGCAAAAAGGCACCCAGCGGCCACAGCAGCATCAGCCCCAGCGCTTGCCATGCAGGCACCATTGCAGCGGCACCCGCCACACCTGCTGCGGCGGAGGTGGCCCCCGATGCGGCAAGGTTGAACAGCCTGAAGGCATCTGCGGGGTTGCCCATCAACAGCCAGGGGAAAACGTAGCGGGTAAATGCGCCCCCCTCATCGGCGACGACCGCCGCAAGCAGGCCCAGATCGTAAAGAACCACAGCCCCCAGCCAGATCCCGACAACCAAGCCCGCCGCCGCACCCGGCCGCCGCGCCCATGCAGATGCCGCATATCCTACGCCAAGGAACGTAGCCCCCAGCAAGAGCGAGCTCCAGTAAAGCCGCCAGAGCGCGCCAAGGCCCGCCACTGCGCGGATATCGCTTGCCAGCGTCGCCACCGCGGCAATGCCGTAGCCCACCGCCACCGCGAGTGCCAGAATGCCCAGATGCGCCATGAACTTGCCGGCAAGCATTGCGGCGCGCGAACCGGGGTAGGTCAGCGCAAGCGCCAGCGTTCCTCGTTCCACCTCGCCAGCCACTGCGTCGAATGACATCAGCAACGCGATCAGTGGCACAAGATAAACCGAAAGGCTGGTAAGGCTTGCCACGGTCAGCGACAGACGGTCTGCCCCCAGCGTGCCGCTTGGCGCGCTACCAGCCGCGGTCAGTACCAGCGCAAAAACCGCCATCGTCACAACTGAGATCGCCACCCAGCGGTTGCGAATGGCAATCCGCAGTTCGGTTGCCGCGATTGCAAAAATGGGGTTCATCGTGCGGCCTCCGTGCTGAAATAGCGGTAGATTTCATCAAGGCTTGGCGGAATCACCTCGACATCCTCAACCAGCGCCCCAAGTGCCGTAACCTGACCAAGCCGCGCCAGCTTTTCATCGGGCGCACAGGTCAGATCGACCCGCACCCCATTGCAGCGCTGCCCGTGCAGCACCTTGGCGACCTCGTCGGCGGCGCCGGGGCGGGCGGTGATTTGCAGATGCGTGGGTAGCGCTGCGCGCTGCCGGAGCGCTGCGAGCGTGTCGTTTGCAACCATTCTGCCATGCGACAAGATCACGATGCGGTCGGTGCGCGCCTCGACCTCGGTCAGCGCGTGGCTTGAAAGCAGAATCGCGGCCCCCTCATGCGCAAGCCCGTCGAGAATGGTCCAGAATTCGCGGCGTGAAACCGGATCAAGGCCAGAGGTCGGTTCATCGAGCACCAGAAGGCGCGGGTGGCCGATCAGCGCCTGCGCCAGCCCGACGCGCTGGCGCATACCCTTGGAATAGGTGCCCATGCGATTGCGCGCGGCCTCGCCCAGACCAACGCGCTCCAAAAGCGGCAGCGCCAGCGCGGGGTCTTCGCCCCGAAGGCGCAGATAATGGCGGATCTGCTCTTGCCCCGTCAGGGCGGGGTGAAAGGCCACGTTTTCGGGCAGATAGGCGGTGCCCGCACGCGCCGCGGTGCTGCCGGGTGCCGCGCCGAGCACGTCGATTTCACCGGCATCAGCTTCCAGCAGCCCAAGCACGATTTTCATCAAGGTAGACTTGCCCGCGCCGTTATGGCCCAGCAGTGCCACCCGCTCACCCGGCGCCACGCTGAACGCCACGTCGCACAGCGCCTGTGTTGCGCCAAACGTCTTAGTGACGTGCGAGAGGGTCAAACTTTTCATCGCTTTGCCTTTCTATTTGCCAAGCGGGCGGCGCTTCGGCCGCCATTGCAGCGACATCGGCGGAAATCGGGGTGACGGGGGGCTGCATCAGCGGGTGACTATCGACTACGCCACCCGGCAAAAGCGCAGGAAAGCTAGACTGGCTCCAGCGCACCAGATGCACGGCGGGTGATCCAAGCAGCAAGGCCGTGGCGGGTTGGGTCCACAGGATGTGGTCCATCAGATCATTGGGGCGAAACACCGTATCTGCGATGCCATCGCCGCCAAGGTCGAACGCGGCATGGTCCGACCAGTAATTGCCAAGCCCGCCTGCGCTCCACTCAACATTGCGGGTGCCCACGTATTTGACTTGCGTGCGATTGGCGATGAAGGCGTTGTCGGCTATGTCGTTGCGCTCCGAACCGGCCGTGAAGTGAATGCCAGTCTCGCAGCTCTCAAAGCGGTTGCCGGTGATGGTGTTGCGATGGGCGTTGTAGATGAAGGTGCACTTATCCGCGCCCTGCACACGATTATTGGATATTTCCGAACTGTTCGCGAAGTTCAGCATCAACCCGTGGTCGCGATCGTCAAGCGAGACATTGTCCTTCACAACGATGCTGGTCGAATACATCAGTGCAAAGCCAAGGTGATTGCCGATCGAGACATTGCCCGACACCTCGGAGCGGTTGGTATACATGTAGTGAACGGCGTAGCGCAGATCGCGTATCGTGTTGCCGCGATAGATGCTGTCGCGCGAGGAATTGGAAAAGATCCCGTCGCGGCCATAGCGGATGAAATTGCCCTCAAGCAGCGTGCCCGGCGCATCCCAGACATAGATGCCATTGCCGCGATCATTCATGCGATTGTCGCGTCGCCCGATGATGATGTTGTCGCGCACGATGCTGTCGCGCGCGCCGTGCACATCGACGCCGTGCAGGTTTTCAAGGATACGGTTGCCCTCAACCGTCACGCGCTCGGCGTCCTTGTCGATTTTTACGCCCGAGTCGATGGTGCCGTGCGATGAACCCGAGCCGCTAATTTCAAGCCCACGCACCGTAATGTCGGTGCCGGTAACCGTGATGACGCTGCCGGTGCCCGTTCCTTCAACCAGCGCTGCGCCTTGCCCATCAAGCGTGATGGGGCGGTCGAGAAGCACCGGGCCAGCGTGGCGGCCCGGTGCGAGTATCAGCACATCGCCGGGGCTTGCCCCGGCGATCGCAAGGGTCAGCGCACCGGGCTCGGCGGGCACCTGCAATTCGGCCGCCAAAACAGGCGCGGCGGCGAAGGCCAGCAGGGCAAACACAAGAAATCCGGTGCGCTTCATGGCATCAGGCCTTCGGTTGCACAAGCATACGGCCGCGCATTTCCATGTGCAGCGCATGGCAGAACCACTGGCAATAATACCAGTAGACGCCCGGGTTTGCCGCCACGAATGTGACCGATGATGTTTGCTGCGGCGACACTTCCATCGCCACGCCGTGGTTGCCCATGGTGAAGCCGTGGGTCAGGTCGTCGATATCGTCGAGGTTGGTCATGATCACGGTGACTTCGTCGCCTTCGGTCACGGTAAAGCTTTCGATGCTGAAGGTTGGCGCGATCGACGACATGTAGACGCGCACCTTGTTGCCATCGCGGATCACCGTATCGACCCAATCGTCGATATTGACCCCGTCACGCTCGGCTTGCGCGCGCGTTTCTGCCCACATCTGGTCATTGCGGTCCCAGATGCTGCGTGGGTTCACCACAGAGCGGTGCACGATGATGCTGTCATGCGGTTCGGCAAAGGTCGGGCCGTCATGCACCAGCGTCAGAGTATCGCCCTCGATCGCAAACAGCTGTTCGTTCTCGGGTTTGAGCGGCCCCACGTTGATGAAGCGGTCCTTGGAGAACTTGTTCATCGAGATATACCACTTGCCGTCCGCCTCAAGCGTTTCGCCCATCGAGGTAGAGTTGTGGCCGGGCTGATAGTGCACATCTGCTTTGGCGATGATCGGATCGACGTTTTCACCCGCATAGGCGCGCACCGCTTTTTCGAGGTTCCACTTCACCACCTGGCTGTCGAGGAACAGCGTGGTGAACGCGTTGCCCTTGCCGTCGAAGGCGGTGTGCAACGGCCCAAGGCCCAGTTCCGGTTCTGCCACCACTGCCGAGCGCGGGTCGATATCCGAGGCGAACAGCGCATCCAGCTTGCGCACGTCGATGACCGAAACGGTGGGCGACAACTTCCCGTTGATGCAAAGGTGGATGCGGTCGGGCGCCATGTTGCAGCCGTGCGGGCTGTTCGGAATCGGGATGTAGCGGGTGTACTGCTTGTTTTGCCCTTTCCGCCCGTCGATGACCTTGACGCCGTTGAGTTCAATGAAGTCGCCGGCGGCGAGGCCCTTCTCGATCTCTGCGATGTTGAACACCACCACATGGTCCATCTCGGCGGCCATCATCTCGGCGGTGTTCATGCCCATTTCCGAGTTGTAAGAGGTGGAGAAGGCATATTTGCCGTCATAGTCGGCATCGCAGTTGTCGAGGTTGCCCGAAACCATCACCTGCCATGCCACGGTCATTTCGTCGGCATTCACGGCGGTGAAGAAGTTTACATACTTGCTGGGATCATCGAGGACCGAGCCGTCGTTGACCATCGGCGTTTCGTCTTCGCCGTTGGCAAATACGTAGTTGGTGCGCGGCCATTTTTGCGGGCGAAGGCCGTGGATTGCCTTGGCGTTGGGAATCTCGAGGATCTTGTCGCATTTCATCACATCGCAGCGCACCCGCGCCACGCGCGTGTTGGCCTTGTCGTTCATGAACAGGAAACGGCCGTCGTATTTCCCTTCGGTGAACGACATGTGGACGTGGTGCAGGTCGCCGTTGTCGTGCACCTTCTTGCCATCGGCCGCCAATTGCTTGCGGGTCTTTTCGGTCAGGTTCTCGGTCATGATCTTGAGCGACTCGTTGGTCTGACCCCACCCCGTGGCCGAGCAGCGGTTGAACACCGGCACGCGCATCAATTCACGCATCGACGGAATGCCCAGAATACGCATCTCGCCCGTCTGGCCCGAGGACCAGAAGCCGTAATACTCGTCCAACTCGCCGGGGCCGGGAACGTTCTCCGAGGCGCGAGCGCCGGTCGCCGCGACCGTTCCCGCGGCGGCGACGCCGCCCATCAGCGCAAGCCGTGATCCACCAGCGCCGATCAGCGCGGCACCGCCCGCGGTTGCACCCAGCAGACTGCGTCTGCTGATACCGGTATTCTTGTGTTCCGTCATGGTTTTGATCCTCTCTTTATTGGGTTAAGTCAGGTGCCCGGCCCTTGGCCTCACGGGTTAGCGACGGGGCAGCACCCACGGCTTCGCGCCGTTTGAGTTGCCGGATCACCACCGGGCATTTTGTTTTTGATTGATACAGAACCTGACAATGCAGGCAGT
>NZ_JBFHIA010000151.1:0-7788 GCF_041596715.1 Phaeovulum sp. | reverse complement strand
GCTGGAATTGCGGGCCCGCGAACGCACCGGCGACGCAATTCGTGCGCTGCTGGACCTGGCACCCAAGACTGCTCGGCGGATTCTGCCCGACGGCACTGAATACGATGCTCCGCTGGAAAACGTCATGGCGGGCGACCGGCTACGCGTGCGGCCGGGTGATGCCGTGCCGGTCGATGGAGTGGTGATTTCGGGCACGTCGTCGGTAGACGAAAGCATGCTGACGGGCGAGTCGATGCCGGTCGAAAAGAGCGAAGGCTATACCGTCACCGGCGCCACAATCAACAAGAACGGCAGTCTGGTAATCGAGGCGGCCAAGGTGGGCGCCGACACGGTGTTGGCGCAGATTGTTGAGATGGTCAGCAACGCCCGCCGCTCACGTGCGCCAATTCAAGGGCTTGCTGACAAGGTTTCGGCGGTGTTCGTGCCGACAGTGGTTCTGGTGGCGCTGGCGGCGTTCGCAGCGTGGCTTACCATCGGCCCGCAACCCGGATTTGTGTTCGCGATGGCGGCGGCGGTGTCGGTGCTGATCATTGCCTGCCCCTGCGCACTGGGGCTGGCCACGCCGATTTCCGTCACCACCGCCGCAGGACGCGGCGCGCAGGCAGGGGTTCTGATCAAGGATGCTGAGGCGTTGGAACGAATGGCGGCGGTCGATACGCTGATCGTCGACAAGACCGGAACACTAACCGAAGGCCGCCCGAAGCTGACCGATGTGCTTGCACTGGGCGAAGAGTTGGAGGACACGGTCCTGAAGCTGGCGGCAGCGCTGGAAAAGGGCTCGGAACATCCGCTGGCGGAGGCGATCATTGCAGGCACGGTGGCGCGCGGCATTACGCTGGGCGAGATCGAAGGCTTCGAGGCGGTCACTGGCAAAGGTGTGCAGGGCGTAGTTGACGGGCACAAGGTGGCGCTCGGCAACGCCGCGATGATGGCCGATCTGGAGTTTGTGACAGAGGCGGCAGACGCCGCCGCCGACACGCTGCGTGCCGAGGGCAAGACGGCGATGTTCGTGGCGGTCGATGGCAAGGTCGCGGGCATCGTCGCGGTGGCGGACCCGATCAAGGAAACCGCCGCTGCGGCCATTGATGCGCTGCATGCACAAGGCATACGCGTGATCATGGCCACCGGTGACAACGAGCGCACGGCCCTTGCCGTTGCCGAGAAACTGGGCATCGACGAGGTGCGCGCGGGGGTTCTGCCCGAGGGCAAAAAGGACCTGATCGACGCCTTGCGCGCCAAAGGCCGAAAGGTCGCGATGGCTGGTGACGGCGTCAACGACGCCCCGGCGCTGGCTGCCGCCGATGTCGGCATAGCGATGGGCACTGGGGCAGATGTGGCGATGGAAAGTGCGGGCATCACGCTGCTGGGTGGTGATCTGACCGGCATCGTGCGGGCGCGCAAGCTGGCCCGCGCCACCTTGCGCAACATCAAGCAAAACCTGTTTTTCGCCTTCATCTACAATGGAATTGGTGTGCCGATAGCCGCCGGGGTGCTTTACCCGGTATTTGGGCTCTTGCTGTCGCCGATGATTGCGGCGGCGGCGATGAGCCTTTCATCGGTCTCGGTCATCACCAACGCGCTGCGGCTGCGGCGGGCCAAACTGTGACGGTGCCGCACCGTTACCCGGCGCAGCAACTCAGCTTCGCCACGTCGCGATCGAATGTCTGCGCGGCGAGCTTCAGGCCCTCGACGGTAGTTAGGTAGGGAAATAGCGTCTCGCCAAAAGCCTTGACGGTCACGCCGAACTTCAGCGCCAGCGCCAGTGTCTGGATGCTGTCCGAGCCTTCGGGCGCAGCGATTACGCCACCGAGCAGGCGGTCGGTCTTGGCGTCGGCGACCAACTTGATCAAGCCGCGGGTATCGCGGGCGGCTAGCGCGCGGGGCACGTTGTCGAGGCTCAGGACTGAGGTCTTTACGTCATGCCCCGCCGCAATCGCCTGCGCCTCTGTCATCCCCACGCCCGCCACCTGCGGGTCGGTGAACACCACCCAGGGCATCGCCGCATTGTCATAGCGCTCGGCCCCAGCCAGCACCGCATTGCGGGCGGCAAGCTTGGCGCCGTAGGCGGCCATGTAAACGAACTGGTCGCGGTCGGTCACATCGCCTGCCGCATAGATGCCGGGGCGCGAGGTCACCATATCGTCGCCCACGATGATCGCGCCGCGTTTGTCCGTGGCAATGCCCGCCTCGACCAGCCCCAGCCCATCGGTGTTGGGCCGGCACCCAGTGGTCGCCACTAGATGATCGGCAGCGAGGTCCAGCGTCTTGCCCGCCACCTCAATGGCAAGCACCGCGCCACCTTCCGTACCGCTTTGGCACCCTACGTACCGCGCACCTGCATGCACGGTGATGCCCTCATCGCGGAACACCTGCGTCAGCGCCTCGGAAACCTCGGGTTCGGCTTGCGGCAAAAGGCGCGAGCGGCAGACGAGTGTGACCTTTACCCCCATCCGCGCCATCATTTGCGCCAGTTCGGCACCGATATAGCCGCCGCCGATAAAGATCAGCCTTTCTGGCAGGGTTCCGAGCGCCAGCAGTGCGGTGCTGTCGAGCGTCGGCACTCCGGCAATACCCGGAATGGCGGGCAAGGCAGGCCGCGCGCCGGTGGCGATGATGATTTTCGGGGCGGAGATCAGGCGTTCACCCACCTGCACGCCGCTGGGGGCCAGCCGCGCCGCGCCTTCGTCGATATAGCTTATGCCCTCATAGCCGGGCAGCAGGTCGGCGTATTTCTTTTGCCGAAGGCCCGCCACCAGCTCGTCCTTGCCCGCCACCAGTGCTGGCCAGTCATCGACCTGCGCCGCCCCCGAAAGCCCCGGAAAGCGCCGCGCACGGCCCGCGCCGTAAAGCGCTTCCGCCGCGCGGATCATCGCCTTTGACGGCACGCAGCCGATGTTTACGCAGGTGCCACCGATCAGCCCGTGGCCAATTAACGCCACTCGCATGCCCGCCTCGGAAGCGGTGATCGCGGCAGAAAACCCCGCCGATCCGGCGCCGATCACCGCGAGGTCGAAATCATTGCGGGCAGGAATGGTGCAGCAATCGTCCATGGTTTGTCCTTTCAGAGGGGTTTTGCGCGACGCTGGCGGCGCCAGAGGGCATAGATCGTCAGCCCGACGAAAAAGCCGAGGGCGGGTAACAGCACGTAATCAAGCCAGCCGAGCAGCGCCGACAAGCCGACCATGCCAAACAGCACCACCAGAATCGGGGTGAAACAGCACAAGGCCAACAGCACCGTGCCAAGGATGTTGGTTTTCAAAAGCCGGTGGTTGGGCGGCAAGTGTGCATGTGATGTCGGCACTACCGCATTTTTCGCATGATTGTCGGTCATTGATCGGCACCTTGTAACTCGGGTGCAACCTGCCTACGGTCTGTAGGAACTACAGGTTCAAGGAAATTCGACATGACTGCCGATCACGTCACCGCGACCCCGAAGGCCCTGCGCCGCGCCGATCTGGCGCGCGCCACCGGATGCAATCTCGAAACCATCCGGTATTACGAGGGCGCGGGCGTACTGCCGCCCCCGGCCCGCACTGCGGCGGGCCACCGCAGCTATGGCACGGCAGACGTGCAACGCCTGCGCTTCATCCTGCGGGCGCGTGAGCTGGGCTTTACGCTGGAAGATATTCGCGGGCTGCAGGGCCTTGGCGATGGCGCGCTGCACAGCTGCACCGAGGTCAAATCCAAGGCTGAGGCGCATCTGGCCGAGGTGCGCGCAAAGATTGCCGACCTGACACGCATCGAGGTGGTGCTTGCCGAAACGTCGGCCAAGTGCAGCGGCGGCGACCTGCCTGACTGTGCCGTATTGCAAAGCCTCGGGCATCAATACGCTGGTTGACTGTTATCGAGGCGGCGCCGGATCTATAGAGATTGTCGGCAACAGGGTGCCCATGCGGCTGCTCTGTTGCCCCTGTTTTGCGCCGATCAGGCGCTGACCGCGAACTCAGTCATCATGCCGGACGCAAGATGCGCCATGTGGTGGCAATGCAGCATCCAGCGCGCCGCTTCGCCAGCATCGATGGCGATGGTCACCGAGGCCATCGGCGGCACGTAGACTGTATCGCGCATCGCCCCGGCAAAGCGCCGGTTGCCAATGGCGACCACCTGAAACACATGGCCGTGCAGATGCATCGGGTGCGCCATCATCGACATGTTGTGAAACATCAGTTCCACCCGCTGCCCGCTAGTCGCGGTGATCGGCTGATGATTGCCCCATGTCTTGCCGTTGATCGCCCAGACGTACGGTTGCATCGAACCGCTCAGCATCACCATTTCCATGCGATCAACCGGGCGCGTCGGCAGCGGGGTAACAGCGCGCAGTGCGCTTTCCTGCGCCAAGTCGGTATCAAAGGCGGGGTGCGGTGTATCGCCAAGCCCTTCCAGTCGGGCAACCTCAGCACCAGGCGCGGCAAGGATGATGCCGGTGCGTTCGCGCGCGCCTTCGCGCAGTGCCAAAAGCGGAAACGCGCTGGCACCCTTTGGCAGATCCAATTCGATGTCGAGCCGCTGCGCCATTGCCACGCCAAAGCGGCGCCCGGTGAGCGGCTGCACCGGGTGGCCATCGACGGCCACCAGACGGCCTTCGACCAGTCCGGTGTCGATCCAGAACACCGTTGCCGCCGAGGCGTTAATGACACGCAGCCGCACCCGCCCTCCGTTTTCGACAGCCACCACCTCGGGGTCACCAAGCGTGCGGTCATTGGCAAGGTAGGCATCAAAATCAAAGTCGTTCAGGTCCATCGCCATCCCGCCCATCGCCATCCCGCCCATCGCCATGCCGCCCATCGGCATACTCATGCCACCCATTGCCATGCCACCAGCAGGCGCGCCGGTGGTGGCCGCAGAGTGGTCCATGCCTGCCATCGCGGCGGTTCCGGTGATTTCGGCCAGCACCTCTTCGGCGGGGCGGAACGAGAAGTCGTGCAGGAACATCACCACCTCTTGCCTATCCGCGGTCAGGTCGGCGGCGGATCGCACGATCAGCGGCGCTGCCAGTAGCTGCATTTCCTGCACCGGCACATGGCTGTGCATCCAGAACGTGCCGGAAATGGGGGCATAGTCGTAGCTGCGCACCTCGCCGGAGCGCAGCATGGGGGCGGGCATGTCGGGCACGCCGTCCTGCTCATTGGGCGGGATTTGGCCGTGCCAGTGGATGATGGTTTCGATGTCGAGATCGTTGGTCAGATCGACCCGAAACCGCTCGCCGGGGTTTAGCACCAGCCCGGATCCGCCCGCGCTGTTGGCCAGCCGGAACACGGTGGCGGCGCGGCCATCCACATCGAGTGTGTGGCGCGTCGCGCGCAGCAAAAGCGGCGCGGTTTGGGCAGATGCCCGGAGAGGAAGCAGTGTCGCCGCGCCAAGCGCGGCAGAGGCGGCCAAAAAACCGCGTCGAGTCAGGTTAGGATTCATGGCCTCTCCAGTGGGTTTGGATTGCGATCAAGCGTCTCAGGCAGAAGGGCGGTGCCGCTTTGGCGGCGATAGAGCGGCGTCATCCCAGCAACTCCAGCGGCAAGTGCACCACCGCCTCGAGCCCGCCTTCGGGGCGGTTGCGCAAATGCACCTCGCCGCCGTGTGCCTGCACGATCGTTCGCGCAATGGCGAGGCCAAGCCCGGCGCCACCGGTATCGCGGCTACGCGACGCCTCGAACCGCGCAAAGGGCTCGAACACTGCCTCTAACTGGTCATCGGGCAGGCCAGGCCCGCTATCGGCGATGGTGATGCAGGCGGCATCTGGTTCGCGCGTAAGCGTGATCTCGGCCTTGCCGGCGTAGCGGATAGCATTGTCTATCAGGTTGCGCAGGGCGCGGTTCATCGCGGTCGGGCGCAGCGTTGCAATAATCGGCACAGCGGGCGAAAAACTTGCCTTATCGGCGCCCGCGTCTGCGGCGAGGTCTGCCAGAACCGCGGTCAGATCGACCGTTGCCGATGGCTCGGACTGGGCCGCGCCGCGCGCGAAGGCCAGTGTCGCCTCGACCATCGCTTGCATTTCGTCCACCAGCGCGTGCAATCGCTCGGTGTCGTCGCTCTGGTCAAGCAGCTCCAACCGCAGCCGCATAGCTGTCAGGGGCGAGCGCAGGTCGTGGCTGATTGCAGCCAAAAGATGTGTACGTTCAGATACGAAGCGGGTCAGCCGTTCCTGCATGCGGTTGAAGGCCAGCGTGGTTTCGCGCACTTCGGTGGGGCCGCTCAGCGGCAGCGGATCGGTTTCCAACCCCCGGCCGAGACGATCAGCCCCGCTGGCCAAAGCCCGCATCGGGCCCACCACGCGGCGCGCGGTGACCAGCGCGATCAGCGCCACCGCCAAGGCCATCAGTGCTAGTGGCAACAGCCACTGCGAAGTCACCTGTAGTTCCGGGCGGTCAAACAGGGTGCGTACGTTCAGCCATTCGTCGTTCGCCAGTTGGATCGACAGGCTCATTTCCATCGGCTCTGCCCGCTCGGCCATCATCACCTCGTGCATCGTGCGCATGGCGGGCAGGTTAGCCGGCGGCGGCGCGGGCAGGGTATCAATGATATGAATATCGGCGCGCAACTCGCGCATAGACGGACCGACGATCTGGCGCATCCGCGCCACAAAATCCGCAGCGTCGGCGCTGTCATGTGCAACCACAGGGGTTGGCGCGAGCGAAAAACTCACCAGCGGCGAATTCGCTGAACGCAGGATCGAAGCGTGCAGGCTTTCCGGGGCGTCTTCCAGCAACAGCGCAACATTTGCCGCGCGCCCCGCCGCCTCTAGCCCCAATGCCGAACGTATGGCGCGACTGCGTTCATCTGAAAAAAGGGCGTAGCCCAACCCTTGCGTCACGGCCAAGGCCAGCAAAAGCAGCGCCAATAGCTGCCCGCCCAGCGAACGCGGCAGAATGCGCCAGCTCATCGCGGCACCTCGCGCACGTCACTGGCAAGGCTGTAGCCGCCGCCCCAGATTGTTGCGATCAACGCCGGTTTCGCCGGGTCACGCTCGATCTTGTGGCGCAACCGGCTGATCTGGTTGTCAATCGTGCGGTCAAACACCTGCGCGGAGCGCCCGCTGGTGAGGTCGAGCAACTGGCTGCGGCTGAGCACAAAGCGCGGCCGTTCGAGAAACGCGGTCAACAGGCGAAACTCGGCGGTGGTTAGCGCCACTTCTGCGCCGTCCGCACTGGTTAGCGCACGGCAGTCGGTATCGAGCACCCAGCGATCGAACGCCAGCCTGCGCCCTGCCAGCGCACCGCCTTCCACGGGCGTCTGTTCCGAGCGCCGCAGGATCGCCTTTATCCGCGCCAACAGCTCGCGCGGATTGAAGGGCTTGGCCAGATAATCATCGGCGCCCAGTTCAAGCCCCACGATCCGGTCGGTTTCATCGCCCAGCGCGGTCAGCATCAGAATCGGAATCGACCCACCGGCGCGCAGTCTGCGACAGACCGACAGGCCATCTTCGCCAGGCATCATCACATCGAGCACGATCAGATCGAAGCGCCCCGCCTTTAGTGCCGCATCCATCGCCACCGCATTGGCTGCGGTGCTTGCACGCATGCCGTTCTTTTCAAGATACTTCGCCAGCGCATCGCGAATTTCGCGGTGATCATCGACAACCAGAATGTGCGGCGGTGCGTTCAAAATCAATCTCCTGTCCCGCGACTTTAGCCGATCACCCACCGAAGGCGTGCGGAAGTTTGTCGCAATCTGTCACGGTGCTGCTGGCTGCGACAGATTGATACAAAACAGCACCTCTACTGACAAATTCGCAGCACATTTGGACGCCAGTTCGAGTGCATCGAAGTTTTACAGGAGAGACGACAATGAAACGTT
>NZ_JBFHIA010000150.1:0-7851 GCF_041596715.1 Phaeovulum sp. | reverse complement strand
CGCGATTGCGGGGGGCTTTGTGATTGCCTTTTCAGAGGTGGCGGTCACCTTCGATTTTCGCAGGGTGGTGGCCTACCTCGTGCCCGGCGACTGGACGCCGAGTGGGCCGATCCAGCTTTTGTCCACTGAATACAAGTTCGCAGTCAGCTTTGCGATTCTGATCATCGTGCTACTGTTCAAGCCCACGGGCCTCTTCAAGGGGAAATCGGTATGAAGCGCGCTCCGATACTGTTCGCGGCAATGGCCCTGCTACTTTTGGTCGAGGGTTATTTCGGCAGTTGGAATACCGCGCTTGGCATTTTCAACATGGGGCTCATTTCGGCGGTGCTGGCGCTTGGGGTGAACATGCAATGGGGCTATGCGGGCCTCTTCAACTCTGGCGTTGTGGGGTTTGTGGCACTGGGCGGGCTTGCGCCAGTGCTGATCTCAATGCCCCCCAACCCGGGCGCGTTTTCGGCAGGTGGGCTTGGGCTGATCCTTTCGTTCGTAGTTGCTGCTGCGGCGCTTTGGGCGGCGGTCATTGTGAACCGACGCGCCAGTCTGCAAGTGCGGGTCGTGGCGATTCCGCTGATACTCTTCGCCGGATTTCTGGCGTATCGCGCGCTTTTCGGGCCTGCCAGCAGTGCGATCGAGGCAATCAACACCGCAGCGGCGGGCAACCTTGGCGGGCTTGGCCTGCCGGTTGCGGTCTCGTGGCCTGTCGGCGCATTGTTCGCGGCGGGTGCGGCATGGGTGGTGGGCAAGACCGCGCTTGGCCTGCGCTCGGACTATCTTGCCATCGCCACGCTTGGGATCGGGGAAATCATCGTTTCGGTGCTGCGCAACGAAGAATGGCTGGCGCGCGGGGTTCTGAACGTGAACGGCATCCCCCGCCCATGGCCTGTGCCGCGCGAGGTTGACTTGCAGTCAACTGCAAGTTTCGTCGAACGTGCGGCGGGCCTTGGTATTGACCCTGTCACGGCCTCGACGCTGACGGTCAAACTTCTTTATTCGGGGCTGTTCCTGATCGTGCTCATGCTGCTGATCTGGTTGGCGCAAAAGGCGCTCGGCTCGCCCTGGGGGCGGATGATGCGCGCCATTCGTGACAATGAAATTGCCGCCGCCGCAATGGGCAAGAACGTAACGCTTCGGCATTTGCAGATATTCATCATCGGCTCGGCCGTCTGCGGGCTGGGTGGTGCGATGATGATCACGCTCGACGGGCAGATGACGCCGGGCAGCTATATTCCGCTGCGCTATACATTCCTGATCTGGGTGATGGTGATCGTCGGCGGCTCTGGCAACAACTATGGGTCGGTGCTTGGGGCCATGCTGATCTGGTATCTCTATACCAAGGCCGAAACATGGGGCCCGCAGTTGATGGGCTACGTCACGGCGGGCATGGCAGATGGTTCGGTGTTGAAGGCGCATCTTCAGGATTCGGCCGAACAGATGCGGCTTCTGACTATGGGGTTGGTGATGCTTTTGGTGCTTCGCTTCAGCCCGCGTGGCCTGATACCCGAAAAATAATGTGGGGGGCGCTAGTCCCCCCTTTGCCTCAGCGCACAGAAAGCGCGTCGATGAGCAACGCGCGCAGCACATCGCGCGGCACCGCGTCGCTAACGAAGGCCGCGCCGATGCCGCGCGCAAGAATAAAGCGCTGCCGCCCGTCAACCACCTTTTTGTCTTGCGCCATCAGCGCGATCAACGCGTCAGCGTCGGGCAGATCGCCGGGGATATCGGCAAGGTCTACCTTCATGCCCATGTCACGCAGATGCGCGCGCAAGCGGCTTGGCGCTTCTTGCGCGCATAGCCCCAAGCGCTGGCTAAGCTCGAACGCCAGCGCCGATCCGATCGCCACCCCCTCGCCGTGCAGCAACCGGGCGGAATAGCCGGTGGCGGCTTCAAGCGCGTGCCCGAAGGTATGGCCCAAATTAAGTAGCGCGCGCTCTCCCTCTTCGGTTTCATCGCGTGCCACGATAGCGGCTTTCATAGCCACCGAACGGCGCACCGCTTCGGCCCGCAGCGCCGCATCGCCCGCCGCAAGTGCCGGCCCATGCTTTTCGAGCCATTCAAAAAATCCGGCATCGCCCAGTGCCCCGTATTTCATCACCTCGCCATAGCCTGCCAGAAAGTCGCGTTTGGGCAGGGTTGCAAGCAGGTCGATGTCGGCCAGCACAAGGCTTGGCTGATGAAAGGCACCGATCAGGTTTTTGCCGTGGCGCGAGTTGATGCCGGTCTTGCCACCGACCGAGCTGTCAACCTGCGCCAGCAAGGTTGTGGGGATTTGCACAAAGCGCACCCCGCGCCGCAGCACTGCCGCCGCAAAACCCGCAAGATCGCCGATCACGCCACCGCCGAAAGCCACGACCAGATCGGCGCGCTCTACCTGTTCGCCCAGCAGCCATTCGACTGCGCGGCTGAACTGCTCCCACCCCTTCGTCGCTTCGCCCGAGGGCAGCGCAAGCGCGCGCATCGTAACATCACCCAAACCCGCGCGAAGGGCGTCCAGATGCAGCGCGCCAACCGTTTCGTCGGTGATCACCGCCACGCGCGGGCGGCGCAGCAGTGGCGCTATTTCCGCACCGGCACGCGCCAGAAGCCCCGCGCCGATCACCACGTCATAGGCGCGCGCGCCTAGCTCCACACGAACCCGGTCCATGCTTAGCCCCCCTGCCCTGCAAATACCCCCGGCGTTGCCTTCAACGCCGCCTGCACCTTGCGTGCCATGCGATCGACACTCAACCCTGCCTCGGCTTCGACAACCACCTGCGCCAACCCGTAGATTGGCTCGCGCGCCGCAAGCAGCGCGGTCAACGTGCCCAGAGGGTCGGCGGTGCGCAGCAAGGGCCGCGTTGTTTTGGTGCGCACGCGCTGCCATAGCAGATCGATATCCGCTTTAAGCCAGACCGAAACACCCTGACCCGCGATCAGGGCGCGATTGTGCTCTGACATGAAGGCACCGCCGCCGGTTGATAAAATGGCCGGCGGCCCGGCCAAAAGCCGCGCCAGAACTTCGGATTCACGGGCGCGAAAGAAAGCCTCGCCATCGCGCGCAAAGATTTCGGCGATCGAGCGGTTCGCGGCGCGCTCGATCTCGGCATCGCTATCGATGAAAGCCACGCGCAAAAGCCGCGCGAGCTGCGTGCCCACGGCGGTTTTGCCGGCGCCCATCATGCCCACCAGAACCACCGGGCGGGCCAATTTGGGCGGCTTTGCCGCAGCTTTGGGCATGCCTTTCCTTCCGATCCGGCAGCGCCACGTGGCGGCGCTCCGCGCGTTTGCAATTCTTGTGCCCTGAATGGCGTGATCTTCGGAAAAATGCCATATATAATTGCCGGGTCGATAAACCGAGGCAACAGCGATAACAGGGGCAGGCAATGATGCGTATTCTCAAGGCGATAGTGATTCTGGCGGTGCTCGCTGTGGCGGGGCTGGCTGGCTACGCCTATCTTGGCGATATGAGCGCGCCGCCCCAAGAAACGCGACAACCGGTCAATCTAGATGCGACGTACTGAACCCCGCCTTGCGGCGCTGACATTTGGGCTGGTGGCCGGGCTTCAGGCGCTGCCTGCCTTGGCGCAAGAGCCTTTGTCGGCGATAGACTGGCTGTCGCGTTCAGTGCTGGTGCCGCCGCAGGTAGGCGGGGAACCAGTCAACCCGCTTGGTGCCGAGGCACCTGTCAGCCACGGCGTGACAATCGGTGAGGTGGATAGTGCGCCGCTCGGCCCGCTTAACCCGCTGGCACCGGGGTTGATCGCACCCGAACGCAGCGGCCTGCCACGCGGGCTTTGGGGGGCGACCCCCGAGGCCGATCTTGCCACGCTTTTGAAGCGCGAGCGCACCGACACCACCCCGTCATTGCTGGCATTGCTACGGCTGGTGATTCTGGCGGAACTCGACGCCCCCCGTCAGACATCAAGCACCAGTCCGCTACTTTTGGCGCGGGTCGATGCCTTGTTGGAAATGGGGGCGCTGGAACCAGCATTCGCACTGCTGCAAATGGCCGGTGCCGCCGAGCCAGAGCGGTTTCGCCGCCTGTTCGACATTGCGCTGCTTCTGGGCGAGGAATCGCGCGCCTGCCGCATCTTGGGCGCAACGCCCGAGGTTTCGCCTTCCTATCCGGTGCAGGTGTTCTGCCTTGCACGAAACGGCGACTGGCAGGCGGCGGTGCTCAGCTTTCGCGGTGCCGAGGCGTTGGGGCTGATCGAGCCTGATATGATCGACTTGCTTGCGCGCTTTCTTGACCCAGAGGGGGCGGATGGCGCAGAAGACCTGCCCGCGCCCGAGCGTATGTCACCCTTGCGCTTTCGGCTGATGGAGGCGGTGGGCCAGCCCATGCCCACGGCACCCCTGCCCTTGGCCTTTGCGCAGGCCGATCTGCGCACCAACACAGGTTGGAAAGCACGGATCGAGGCGGGCGAGCGCTTGGCGCGGATGGGTTCGGTCGAACCCAACCAGTTGCTTGGGCTTTATACCGAACAAAGCGCCGCGGCATCTGGCGGGGTTTGGGAGCGCGCCGCAGCAATGGCGCGGCTGGATGCGGCCATCACCGCGCGCAATGCCGATGCGGTGGCCGCAGTCTTGCCAGATACGCGCGATCTGCTGGCAGAAGTGGGGCTAGAGAGCCATCTTGCCGCGCTATTCGCGCGCTCGCTGGCGACCTTGCCGCTTACCGGCGAGGCGGCGGCGGTTGCATTCAGGCTGGGGATGTTGTCACCGGATTTCGAGTCGATCGCGGCGCAGCATGTGCCGCAAACAGCGGGCGAGCGTATCTTGCTTGGCATCGCCAAGGGCGATACGGCGGGGTTGCTTGCGCCAAACGTGCGCGGCGTTGCGGTTAAAACGGCCTTCGATGCACAAGCCGATCTGAGCGAGCCCTATGCCGGGCTGGTGGCAGCCGATCGGCGCGGCGAGGCGCTGTTGTTGGCGGTCGAGGCATTGACCGGTGGCGCGCGCGGCGATTTACGGCAAGTTGGCGCGGCGTTGACGCTGCTGCGCACGCTCGGGCTTGAAACCGCAGCGCGGCGCATCGCGCTGGAGCTTTTATTGCTGGAGCCGCTTGCGTGATCTCGGACGAAAACCGGATAGCCGCATTTCTGGAGGCAGAGGCAGCGGAGGCTGGGGCCGCGCGCAACACGCTTTTGGCCTATGGCCGCGATCTGGTCGATTTTTCCGCGTGGCTTGGCGCGCGTGGGCTTGGCTTTGAAACCGCGGCACAGGGCGATATCGAGGCCTATCTTGTGGCTTGCGAAGCGTCGGGGCTGGCAAAATCTACGCGCGCGCGGCGGCTTTCATCGATCCGCCAGCTTTACCGCTTCGCCTATGAAGAAGGCTGGCGGGCCGAAAACCCCAGCCTGCGCCTTTCCGGCCCGGGCCGCAGCAAGGCCCTGCCAAAGACCCTGAGCCTTGCCGAAGTCGAGGCGCTTTTGGCGGCGGCAGCGGCGCATGGGCGCAACGAAGGCGAGCGGCTGCGCAATGCCTGCCTGATGGAATTGCTTTACGCCACGGGGATGCGGGTCAGCGAACTGGTCGGCCTGCCGGTCGCGGCTGCACGCGGTAATCCGGCGATGCTGATGGTGCGTGGCAAGGGCGGCAAAGACCGGATGGTGCCATTGTCACGCCCGGCGCGCGAGGCGCTTGCCGCATGGCTTGCGTGCCGCGACGCGGCTGAAGAGGCTGCGCGCATTGCCCGCAGGGCCGCGCCCTCCAGATACCTCTTTCCCGGAAGTGGCGCGGAAGGGCATCTTTCGCGGCAACAGTTTTTTGTGTTGCTGAAGGGTCTTGCGCTTGCCGCAGGCATTGCGCCCACCCGCGTCAGCCCGCATGTGCTGCGCCACGCCTTTGCCACGCATTTGCTGGAAGGGGGGGCCGATTTGCGCGCCATCCAGATGCTGCTTGGCCATGCAGAGCTTTCTACAACCGAAATCTATACCCATGTGCTTGACGCCCGCCTGCGCGATCTGGTGCTGACGCATCACCCGCTGGCGCGAAAGGACGAAAAATGACTCTACCTGCCACTGCCACCTTTGACCTTGCCTTCTGGATCACCGCCGGCGCGATCGTGGCGCTCTTGGTCGTGTCAGCCTTTTTCTCGGGCTCTGAAACCGCGCTTACAGCAGCATCTCGCCCCAGCCTGCGCGCCCGCGCTGATCGGGGCGACCGTGGCGCGCGCGCAGCCCTTGTGGTGACCGAGGACAGCGAACAGCTGATCGGCGCGCTGCTCTTGGGCAACAACGTCGTCAACATCTTCGCCGCGTCTTTGGCCACCGCGCTTATGACGCGGCTTTTCGGCGACAGCGGCGTGGCGTTGGCAACGCTCGTGATGACCACGCTGGTGCTGATCTTTTCCGAGGTGCTGCCCAAGACCTACGCGATCACCTTGCCCGAGGCGGTCGCCGCACGAGTGGCGCGCCCGGTGCAGATTCTGACCCGCGTGCTGGCACCGGTGGTGAGCATGGTGCGCCTGATCGTACGCGGCATCCTGATGCTGTTCGGGGTACGCACCGACCCCTCCACGCAGGTCTTTCGTATTCACGAGGAAATCGCCGGGGCGCTAAGTCTGGGCGAGTCCGAAGGCACCGTCGCCAAGGAAGACCGCGACCGGTTGCTGGGCGCGCTCGACCTTGGCAACCGTACCGTGGAAGAGGTGATGCGTCACCGCAGCCAGGTTGAAATGATCGACGCCGACGCAGGCCCCGATGTGATTTTGACGGTGGTGCTGGCCTCGCCCCACACGCGCCTGCCGCTGTTCAAGGGCGAGCGCGAGAACGTGGTGGGCGTGCTGCACGCCAAAGACCTTCTGCGCGCGGTCGAAAAGGTGGTGCGCGGCGAAGATGGCAACTTTTCTTCGGTGCGCGAACTCGATGTGATGAAGATCGCGATGAAGCCCTATTTCGTGCCCGAAACCACGCCTTTGGACGAACAAATGCGCGAGTTTCTGAAGCGGCGCACGCATTTTGCGCTGGTGGTCGATGAATATGGCGATCTGCGCGGGCTGGTGACGCTTGAGGATATTCTCGAAGAGATCGTTGGCGAGATCACCGACGAGTTTGACGTGGCCCGCGAAGCGCAACTCAAGCGCACCGAAACCGGCGACTATCTTGTCGATGGCACCATGACCATCCGCGATCTCAACCGCGCGATGGATTGGCAATTGCCCGACGACGAGGCCAACACCATAGCCGGTCTGGTGATTCACGAGGCGCAGATGATCCCGACCGAGGGGCAGGTATTTTCGTTCCACGGCTTTCGCTTCGAGGTGATTAGCCGCAAGGAAAACCGCATCGCCCGCATGAAGATCCGCCCGCTTTAAGGCTCTATCGGGTGCTGGCGTCCGCGCAGCGCCAGCCCCCGCACCGCCTTGGCGGCCTCGAGCGCCAATAGCACCACCAGCGCGGCCAGCGGCGGCACGACGTAAGAGACCGCGGGCAAGCTGGCAAAGCCGAACAATGACTGCGCCGGGCCCCAGAGCAGCACCACTGCAAGCATCGCACCGACCAGTGGCAGCACCACCGCAAAGGCCCGGTTCGGGCGCAGCAAGGCCTCAAGCGGCGAGGCACCCTCGGTGCGGTTTACCGCAATCAGCGCCACGATCACCAGAACCAGCGTCGCAAAGCAAAGCGCGCGCACCTGTTCGCCCGTCAACCCGTAGTCTGGTGCAAACCAAAGCACCAAGGCAACGGCCACAAAGCTCAGCGCCCCTTGCACACCCGCCCAGGCCATCGTGGCCCCCGAAAACAGTGGCGCACCCGCACGCCGAGGCGGGCGGCGCATCACATTGCGTTCCTCCTTCTCGGCTTCGAACACAAGTGAACAGACCGGATCGATCACCATTTCCAGAAACGCCACATGCATTGGGCCCAGTATCAT
>NZ_JBFHIA010000149.1:0-7938 GCF_041596715.1 Phaeovulum sp. | reverse complement strand
GAAACTGCGCGGCATATAGCTGCCATAGGTCAAGAAAACGGCCATTCCGACCCCGAGCGAAAAGAACGCTTGGCCAAGTGCTGCTGCGTGGACCTCGGTGCGAACCAAGGCTGACCAGTCCGGCGTCAGCAAGAAGGCCGCTCCACGCTGCGCGCCGGGCAAGGTAACTGCAAAGACCGCGAGACCGATGACAATCAGTGCCAGAAGCGGCATGAGAAAGCGGTTCAGCGCCTCGATCCCACCTCGGACACCGCCGGCAACGACAAGCGCGGTGGCGATCACCGTTACCCCTTGCCAGATTACCGGTTCACCTGTCTGTGAGATGAAGCTTTGGAAGTAGCGCCCGTAGCCCTCTGACGCCGCCTCCCAGAGATGCCCCATGGATGCTCCGGTAAAATACTTCAGCGCCCAACCCGCGATCACCGAGTAATAGCTGAGGATCAGAACCGCGCCTGCGCCCGCGAAAACCCCGGCGTATCGCCATCTCGATCCGGGAACCGGCCCATCGAACGCAGCGATTGCATCGCCTTGCGCCCGCCGGCCTAGTGCAAGCTCTGCGATCACCAGCGGCAGGCCAATGACGAAGACATAAAGGAGGTAGAGAACCAGAAAGGCACCGCCGCCATTTTCGCCGGCGACATACGAGAACCGCCAGATGTTCCCAAGGCCAACCGCCGATCCGATGGTCGCGAGGATGAAGCCGCTTTGCGATGACCATTGCTCGCGGTCTGACATGGAAGATCCCTTGAACCAAGTTACAGTGCCTGCCCGGTCTCTGTTTCAAAATGACCTGAATGGCATCCCGAGCACAACTGCCGCTATCATAACCGCGACGGGACCAATGACAGTTACTGATTTGGAGCTGATCTTTCATTCAACCGCGGTCGGAAGCTGTCGGTAATTTGCTCAGCCACCGAATTAAAGAACGTGCGGTCGAGAATGCTTCTCGGGTGTCAAGTTTCATGGTATTCATTGAAGTCTGACCAAGGACAGCCTGGGGGGAGTCCGATGGCGCGGAAGTGGTTTCTGCCGGTGGTCTGCATGGCGATCAGTGGATTACTGACCGCCCCAGCTTTTGCCGGTTTTGCTGAAGACTGCGAAAGACTTGCGGCCGACCCCGAAGAACCCAATCGCAATGGCGTCGGGGTCGCGCTGGCGGATATCGAGTCGCAGGCCGCTGTGCTGGCTTGTTTTCAGGCCGCCAATGGCCCGCTCAAAGGCAAGCCGGGCAGCAGATTTGTGGCTGGCCCAGAGCCTGAAACAACCTATCGTCTTATCCGCGCCTATTTGGCCGAAGGCCCCGCACAGGACATTGGGGAGGCTACGTTAGCGGCCCGCAAGATCAAGTGGGAAGCTGAAAACATGCGCGACAAGAACCGTCTGCCCCCGGATGTGGTTGCTTGGTATGTCGAAAAGGGGCGGCAATACTTCATGCCTGAAACCTATCTTGCGGATGCGAAGGCGGGCAAGGCCGCTGCACAAATGGCGCTGGCTTACCTTTATCTGGATCCGACCATGAAGCTCGATGATCCGGCTACAGGCGAGCTTTGGCTTGCGAAGGCGCTTGCCCAAGCGCACCCCGAAGCATTGTTCATGGAAGGCCAGCGCAAGCTTAAACTGGCGGATACACCCGAGAAATCTCAGGAAGCCGTCAAGTTGATACTTCAGGCCGCAATGCGCGAGAACGCGGATGCGCAATGGGAGATGGCCGGTCTTTATTTGGCGGGCGAGCATGTTCCGCAGAACCGCGGAACAGCGACAGGTTGGGCCCACATGGCGGGTGAGCGCGGCAATGAAGACGCGAATAAATGGCTGCGCGACCAAGAGGTTGACACTGGAACTGCTGTCGTGGCCACCATACTGGTCGCAATGATCGCGGCCGCCATCATCGACGGAATAGCGGATGAAGGTGATGTGCCGGATCACATCTCCGATGCCGAGCTCAGACGGCAGCAGAAGGAAGCAAACAGTATGATGGGCAACTGCCCCGTCGGCTACAGTTTCAATCCCTATTTTGGATACTGCGAAAGCCCGACTGGCGCTCGGTGGTGATCGGGATTGGGCAGTCCTGCAACTTAGACGCTTGCGGGATTGCAATCGCCGATGCCTTTGCGATAGCAATGGTAAAGCGCCCCTAGACTTCGAGTGCCGGAGTGCGCCATATTCTCCCCCAAAAGAGACGTGTCCTCAGAGGCTTGAAGGGGCATATGGCAATGCGACAATGAATACGGCCGCAAACATAAAACAGTCCGATATTCTACGCCGCTCGGTTTCCGTCGATCTCGAGGTCGATCCCGGAAGTGCGAAGATTTTTGCGTTCGCGGCGGTAGTCCATGACCCCGAGATGCCGAGCCTGGTTGTGAATGCCAACGTCGAGGCTGGATTCTCAAAGCTTGAATCGTTCTGCAAAGGCTTCGATCATGTCATTGGGCACAATATATTGTGCCATGATCTGCCGCATCTGGCTGCCGCCTCGCCGAGGTTCCTCGCACTGGCAGAGGCACCCATCGATACGCTGTGGCTCAACCCGCTGGCCTTTCCGCGTAATCCCTACCACCACCTTGTCAAACACTATCAGGATGGGCGACTTCAGACCGGGCGGGTGAATGATCCTGAATTTGACGCCCGACTGGTGTTTGAACTGCTGGAGAGCCAGATAAATGCCTTCTTGAACCTCCACGCCCAGTCGCCAGATGCGCTGACGGCCTACCACTACCTCTGTTGCCGCATGCCGAAAAGCGGCGGGTTCGATCAGCTATTCTCACTTATCCGCGGCGCGGCAAAGCCCGCAAGAGAAGCGGCGCATGCCGCAATCCTTCGCCTGCTCGATGCAAAGGCATGTGCCGCGATGCTCAAGCGCATGCTCGAGCGGCTTGACGACACCCACCTCAGCTGGCCCATGGCCTACGCTCTGTCGTGGATTTCGGTTGCGGGCGGCGACTCGGTCATGCCGCCCTGGGTACGCGCTCAGTTTCGAGACGCGGCGCGCATTGTGCGGGATCTGCGCGATACGAATTGCGGTGATACCGAGTGCCACTATTGCTGTACCAACAATGACCCAAAGCAAGCTTTGCGACGGTGGTTCGGGTTCGAGAGTTTCCGCCCCGAACCGATCGATGAGTTCGGGCGCCCGCTGCAAGAGCGGATTGTTGAAAGTGCGATGGCAGGAGAGAGCTTGCTCGGAATCCTTCCCACCGGCACCGGAAAATCGATTTGCTATCAAATCCCCGCGCTTTCCCGGTTCGACAAGACCGGGGCACTCACGGTGGTGATCTCTCCCCTCGTGGCGCTTATGGCGGATCAAGTGCAGGGTCTCGCGCGGGCAGGGGTCGCATCGGCGGTGACAGTCAACGGGCTTTTGTCGCTACCTGAGCGTCATGATGCTCTGGACAAGGTGCGCCTGGGAGATGCCGCGATCCTTCTGATCTCGCCAGAACAACTGCGCAGCACATCCGTGCGCTCGATGCTTGCACAGCGTGAAGTGGGGCTGTGGGTCTTGGATGAAGCGCACTGCGTCTCGAAATGGGGGCACGATTTTCGCCCAGATTATCGCTACGTCAGCCGGTTCATCAAGGAAAGCTCTGGCGACGAGATCGCCCCGGTTCTCTGCCTAACCGCCACCGCAAAACCTGATGTCGTTCAGGACATTCGCGGGCATTTCAGCGAGCGTCTCGGGCTCAATTTGAGCCTGCTTGATGGGGGTGCATCGCGCACGAACCTGAGTTTCAAAGTGCTCCCGACCCAGCGCGCCACCAAGATGGCCGACATCCTGCGCGCCCTAGAGGCAGATTTGCCCGCAACCGGAGCGTCTGGGGCCGTTGTCTACTGTGCGACGCGCAGCGCGACCGAACGGGTGGCGCAATTTCTGAAGCAACAGGGTCTCGCCGCCGACCGCTATCATGCGGGTCTTAGCGCCGAGGAGAAGCGCGAAATTCAAGAAGCATTCAGGGTGGGCGAGTTGCGGGTCATCGCGGCAACGAATGCCTTCGGCATGGGGATCGACAAGCCCGATATCCGCCTTGTCGTCCACGGCGATGTTCCAGGATCACTCGAAAACTACCTGCAAGAAGCTGGCCGGGCAGGGCGCGATCGAGGCCCCGCGCAATGTGTGCTTCTGTTCAACATTGAAGACGTGGATCGCCAGTTCAGCCTGAGCTCACGCTCACGGCTTGCTCGGCATGAAATCAGCGCGATTTTGAAGGCTCTCAGGCGACTTGATAGCAGGACACGTAAAAACGGCGAAGTCGTCGCCACCCCGGGCGAAATCGTGAAGGAAGAGAAAGATCACGATTTCCAACGTGACAGTGCAACCGACGACACGCGGGTCAAGACCGCCGTGGCCTGGCTAGAAGAAGCAAAACTCCTGCGGCGCGAAGAAAACCGGGTGCAGGTATTTCCTGCCTCGCTCTTGGTGCGCGACATCGAGCAGGTCCGTAAAATCCTCGCGCGAACCGACATAACAGAAACGCGACAGCTCCAGCTTCTGAAAATAGTACAGCAGATTATCAACGCGCCCCCGCAAGAGGGTATTTCGACCGATGTTCTGGCAGGCGCGAGTGGCTTGCCAACGCCAGCGCTGCGCAGGGCGCTCTCGGATCTGGAAGCCTTGGGGATTGCCAACGATGACACCGATATCGCGATCTTCGTGCATGTCGGCGTCGAGAACGCGTCGCGGGCGCGTTTTGAGGCTGCAGCGCAGCTAGAAGCGGACTTGATTGCACAGTTACGAGCAGAGGCACCCGACGCCGACAACGGCGAGGCGACACCATTCAATCTTTCGGCGACCTGTCAGGTGCCGCGCGAAAATGGTCACGCCTCGGTCCGACCGGATATTATCGAAGGCCTGCTTCGTGGCATGGCACAGGACGGGCGCGACATGGATGGCGGGCGTGGCAACCTGCACATCCGCAAAGCCTCGCGTGGAAGCCTTTTCGTGCGTTTGCAACGTTCGTGGTCGGTCGTCCAGCAGACCGCAGAAATCCGAAAGCTGGGTGCCGAGCGGCTCCTTTCGCACCTTATCGGCAAGGTGCCAAAAGCGGTGCGCGGCAAGGACATTGCGGTTGAGACCACCTTGGGCGCCTTGCTTGCCGCAATCAACGGCGACGCCATGCTTCGAGGTGCTGTCAACGACCCAAACAAGCTTATGGACCGAGCACTACTTTGGCTTCACGAGCAACAGGTCGTCACACTTGGCAAAGGCTTGTCGGTGTTTCGCCCGGCAATTACCGTCCATCTCGATCCCAAGGGCGGAAACTTCACCGTTCAGAACTTTACCCCGCTCGAAGAGCACTACACTGAGCAAACGATCCAAACCCATGTCATGGCGGCCTATGCGGAAAAGGGCCTTGCGCAGATAGAGGAAGCCCAACGGCTGGCTGCTGATTACTTCGTCCTCGAACGTGACGCGTTCATGCGCAGGTGGATGCCGGGTCGTGGCACCGAGTTTCGCAGACAAGCGACAGGCCAAGCTTGGGCGAGCATCGTCGATGCGCTCGCCAATACTACTCAAGAACAAATCGTGCGCGATGATCGCGAAGAGACGAATGTGCTTGTGCTGGCGGGCCCTGGATCGGGCAAGACCCGGGTCTTGGTACACCGCATCGCTTATCTCGTGAAGATCAAACGCGAAGACCCAAACGGCATTTTGGTGCTCGCCTACAACCGTCACGCCGCCGCCCAAATCCGTGAACGGTTGCGCACCTTGATCGGCGACGAGGCGCGCTTTGTTACGGTTTTGACGATCCATGCATTGGCTATGCGCCTGGTGGGGGCGAGCTTTGCCGGTGGCGCCGGGGCGGAGCGGCAAGATTTTGACAGCCTGCTGATAGACGCGGTGCGGCTTCTTCGCGGCGATGGCTTGGACAAGGTCGCAGCAGAAGCACTGCGCGACACCTTGATCAAGGGCTACCGCTGGATTTTGGTCGATGAGTATCAGGACGTCGGCCCAGAAGAGTATGCCCTAATCTCGGCGGTTGCCGGCCGAAGCCTTGATGATCCGGACCAGCGCATCAGCCTTTTTGCAGTCGGTGACGACGACCAAAACATCTATTCCTTCGCCGGAGCCTCGATCCGGCACATCCGCCAATTCGAAGAGGACTACACAGCCAAGCCCGTTTTTCTCACCGATAACTACCGCTCAGCACGCCACATTGTCACCGCAGCAAATGCGGTCATCGAACAGGCCGCCGCGCGAATGAAGATCGGGCACGACATCACCGTCGATCAGGCCCGACGCAAAGCTCCTGCGGGTGGCGACATGCTGGCGCTTGATCCGGTGGCCCAGGGTCGCGTGCAAATTCTGGAATGCCCGCCTGGAAGCGACGCGCAGGCGATGGCGGCGCTTGACGAGCTATTACGCCTATCGCGCCTGATCCCCGACTGGACCTGGTCGCGCGCGGCGATCATCTCTCGCGACTGGCAAAAGCTGGCACCGGTGCGGGATTTTGCAGAGGCTCTCGGCATCCCAGTCGAGTTTGCCAATGAACAGCTCCCCGGCCTCTGGCGCATGCGTGAAATGCAAATGTTCATCGATGCACTGCGCGAGGACCATTGCCGTATGGTCTCGATCGCCGATCTGATTGTGAAACTGAACGCGATTCCAAGCTCGCGCTGGACCGATCGCATTGGTGAGGGATTGGGCGTGCTCGCGCGTGAAGTCGACGGGCGAAGCCTTCCTGCAGCAGACGCAATTGAATGGTTTGCGGAATGGGCCCGTGATGCCTGGGGCGAGCAGCGTGGTCTGAAACTTTTGACCGCGCACCGCGCCAAGGGGCTGGAGTTTGACGACGTGGTGATCCTCGACGGGGGCTGGGAGCGCCCCTCTCGTAACGAAGATCAAGACGCGCCCCGGCGGCTGTTCTATGTGGCGATGACCCGAGCACGGCGAAACTTGATCGTAATGAGCAACGACAACCACGAATATCTGCCGACCCAATCGCCGGCGATCATCAATCGGTTTGTAAGGCCCGATCTTGGCGCTTTTCTTGGCCCGAGGCGGTATTTCCAATCGGCCGAGGCGCGCATGGTCGATCTTTCGTTCGCCGGTCGGCAGGGTGCGAACCACCCCGCACTGGGCGCTATTGCCGATGCACGGGTCGGCGATCCTTTGAGCTTGGTCCGCGAGCAAGACCGCTGGTTGATGAAGGATTCACACGGCCGCACTCTTGGGCGAATGGCAAAGAGCTTTGCACCTCCCGCCAATACGAGATTCCTCCGTGGGGAAATCGCCGCAATTCTTCGCTGGCGCAAAGAAGATGGGGATGACGCCTATCATCACACGCTCAGGCGCGATGCATGGGAGGTGATCATACCTGAGATGGTATTCGAGGCACAGTGATGTCAGGGCGAAGTGCGGACAGAGGCCGGTCGCTGCAAAGGTTGCGCGCCCGTCTGACCCAAAGCCCGGTGCGGCGATCCGAGCGCGATCTCGCGGCGGCTTCAGCTGATCAGATCGGTAATCCGCGACACCGCGGCCCGCACTAGCCCCGCATCGCGCCGCGCCTCGACGTTCAGCCGCAACAGCGGCTCGGTATTCGAGGCGCGCAGATTGAAGCGCCAGTCCGCGAAGGCAAGGCTAAGCCCGTCGAGCGCATCGCGGCCCAACGCCTCTGGCGCGAGGGCGGCATCGACGCGGGCAATAGCGGCGGTAGTATCGGCAACGCGAAAGTTGATCTCGCCTGATGAAGGAAAGGCGGCGCGGCGCGCGGCCAGCAGATCGGCCAGTGGTGCCCCCTTGCGGCCGATCAGTTCGACCACCAACAACCAAGGGATCATGCCGCTATCGCAACACATGAAATCGCGAAAATAATGGTGCGCCGACATCTCGCCGCCGTAAACCGCACCGGTTTCGCGTAGCGCCTGCTTGAGAAACGCATGGCCCGTGCGCGAGGCGACTGCCTGCCCGCCCGCGCGCGCCACCACGTCTTGCGTGTTCCATAT
>NZ_JBFHIA010000148.1:0-7994 GCF_041596715.1 Phaeovulum sp. | reverse complement strand
AATGAACTTCGCCTCTGACAATACCTCTGCCGCCGCACCCGAGATTCTTGCAGCCGTTATCGCCGCCAACAGCGGTTATGCGATGCCCTATGGCAATGACCCTATCATGGAGCAGGTGCGCGCCCGGCTGCGCGAGGTGTTCGAGGCGCCTGAAGCTGCGGTCTATCTGGTTGCCACCGGCACCGCGGCCAACGCGCTGTCTTGCGCTGTTCTTACCCCGCCGTGGGGCGCGATCTTCTGCCACCGCAACGCCCATATCGAAGAGGATGAATGCGGCGCGCCAGAGTTTTACACCGGCGGCTCGAAGCTGATTCTGGTCGATGGCGCGCATGCCAAGATGACGCCCGCGGGCTTGAGCGAGGCGATTTCCTTTACCGGGCGCTCGGGTGTGCACAATGTGCAGCGCGGCATGGTCAGCATTACCAACTCTACCGAACAAGGCGCGGTTTACAGCGCCGCCGAAGTGGCCGCGTTGTGCAGCGTTGCCAAGGGCTTTGGCTTGCCGGTGCACCTTGATGGCGCGCGCTTTGCCAACGCCATCGCCGCGACGAAGGCCAGCCCCGCCGACATGACATGGCGCGCGGGTGTTGATGTGGTGTCGTTCGGCGGCACCAAGAACGGCTGCCTCGGGGTCGAGGCGGTAATCATTTTCGATCCGGCAAAGGCGTGGGAGTTTGAACTGCGGCGCAAGCGGGCAGGGCACCTCTTTTCAAAGCATCGCTTCCTTTCGGCGCAGATGCTGGCCTATCTCGAAAGTGGGCTTTGGTTGCGGCTTGCCGAGCAAGCAAACGCCTTGGCGGCGCGGCTTTCGGCGGGGATTCTGACCGTGCCCGGCGCGCATCTGGTGCACCCAACCGAGGCCAACGCGGTTTTTGCAAGTTTTTCGCGCGCAGGGCACCGGCGCGCGCATGAAGGGGGGGCCGCGTATTACCTCTGGCCCTTTGATCAGTCGCTGCAAGGGCCGGATGATGCGCTGCTGGCCGCGCGGCTGGTGTGCAGCTGGTCCACCACCGAGGATGATGTGGACGGATTGCTGGCGCTTATTCGCGGTTAAGGTTCAACGCGATCAGGTCGGCTACCTGTGCGGGGTGGGTGACCGGCAGCATGTGCCCTGCGCCCGGCACCACCGCCAACCCGACATCGGGCAGCCGCGCGGCGATGGCCTCGCAAATTGTGGCCATCACCGCGGGGCTGTTGGCACCGCGGATCAGCATCACCGGCGCATCGATCGCCTCGAGCCCCCCATCGCGCAAAATGCGCGCGGTATCGGTAAAATTGGCCTCGCCCCCCGCCAGCACCAGCGGCATCTGCGCGCTAAAGGCGGCGCGCGCGCGCGGGTCGAGCTTTTCCCAAGGCTGCCCGGCCCCCCACTGCGCCACGAAAGCGCGGGCGGCCGCCTCGGCCTCGCCCGCCGCGATCATGTTGCGGAAGCGCTCGTTGTCATCGGCTTGGGCTGCAAACTCGGGCGTGCCTGCGGCGGCGACAAACAGCACCGGTTCGATCAGGGTCAGGCTGCGCACGGCCTCGGGGGCTGCCACGGCAAGGCGCAGCGCGACCGAAGCACCGAAGGAATGGCCAATCAGGTCAAGCGGGCGGTCGATGAAACTTGCCGCAATCCGCGTGACATCGCCGTGGTAATCGCTACCCATCCAAGGCCCGCTTTGGCCGTGGCCGGGCATATCGAACGCGGTGAAGGCAAGCTGTGGCAGCCGCGCCGCCACGCCCGCCCAAGCGCCCGAATGTGCAAGCGTGCAGTGAATGGCCAGTGCCGGGCGCGCCCCCGCGCCAAAGACTTGCGAAAAGACCTTGTGGCCCGCCCTATCCTCAAGTGGCATCAAAGCCCCGCAAGATGGTCTTCAAGCATCTCAAGCCGGTCCTGCCCCCAGAACCGCGCATCGGTTTCGCGCACGATATAGAAGGGGGAGCCGAACACGCCCCGTTCTACAGCCTTCTCAAGATTGCGGGCATAGGTTTCGGCACCGATGAAAAGGCCGCTATCGGCCAGTTCCGGGTCAAAACCATGCGCGGCCAACTGCTCGCGGATCACCGCATCGTCGGCCACGTCTTTTTGCTCGGCCCATGCGGCGCGGAGAAAGCCCTGCACAAGACCGCCAAGGTCGCCCCCCGCACCCTTTGCCGCCGCCGCTTGTGCCGCAATGATCGCATAGGCGGCAGGGGCCGGGTTGGTTGGCACATGCGCGGGTTTGAGGTTGAACGGCATCCCCAGCTTTGCCGCCCAACGCGGCAGATCCTGTGCCCGGTATTCCTGCCGCGAGGGATGGCGCGCAGCAGGTGCCGTGCCGCCGGTGCGCGCAAACAGGGCAATCACATCAAGCGGATGATATTCCACGCTCGCACCCTGCCGCGCGGCGATTTCCTCTAGTCGATTGCCCGCAAGATAGGTCCAGGGCGAGATCACGGTGAAAAAGTAGTCGATATGCGCCATCTCGCGCGCCCCCATCGTCGCTTGCATTTGCGGGCAGGCTAGCCCGGTGCTAAGGCAGGCGCAATCGCCCGAATCCTGCAAGTCGGCGGCACCGCATTCGCCCCGACCACCTCCCGAGGAGTTGCCCCATGCCTGCCATGACCGAACCCAAGCTGATTTCCGGCAATGCCAACCGGCCTCTCGCCTCGGCCATTGCGCGCCGAATGTCGATGCATCGGGGCATGAATGTCGGGCTGGTCGAAGCGCGGGTCGAACGATTCAACGACGGTGAGATCTTTGTGGAAGTGTTCGAGAATGTGCGTGGCGAGGATATGTACATCATCCAATCCACCTCGAACCCGGCCAATGACAACTTGATGGAGCTGCTGATCATGGCAGATGCGCTGCGCCGGTCGTCGGCTGCACGCATCTCGGCGGTGATCCCCTATTTCGGCTATGCGCGCCAAGATCGCCGCGCCAAGGCCCGCACGCCAATCTCGGCCAAGCTGGTGGCGAATCTTTTGACCGAGGCGGGCGTGGACCGGGTGTTGACGCTTGATCTGCACGCCGCGCAGATTCAGGGGTTTTTCGATATTCCGGTGGACAACCTTTATGCTTCGCCGGTGTTCGGGCTGGATATCAAGCATCACTTCGCAGATCAGCTTTCCGACATCATGGTGGTTTCGCCCGACGTGGGCGGCGTGGCGCGGGCGCGCGATCTTGCGCAGCGCATCGGCGCACCTCTGGCTATCGTTGACAAGCGCCGGGAAAAAGCGGGCGAAGTGGCCGGCATGACCGTGATCGGCGATGTCACCGACAAGAAGTGCCTGATCGTCGATGACATCTGCGATACCGCAGGAACACTGGTTAAAGCAGCCGATCTGCTGATGGAAAGCGGCGCGACCGAGGTGCATAGCTACATCACGCATGGCGTGCTTTCCGGCCCCGCAGTCGAGCGGATCAAGAACTCGTCGATGAAATCGCTGGTCATCACCGACTCGATCGAACCCACGCCAGCAGTGCGCGCCTGCCCCAATATCCGCATCGTGCCAGTGGCACCCATGTTCGCGCAGGCGATCTTGAACATCTGGAACGGCACCTCTGTATCGTCGCTGTTTGAAACCGAAACGTTGGTGCCGATTTACGAAGGTATGTATTCGCGCGCCTGACGCGGCACTGGAAACGCGGCGCGGGCATGACTACATCGGGCTGATGTTGCGCCCCCTGTCACTTGCCCTTCTGTTTGTGTTGAGCAGCATCACTGCTGCCGAGGCGCGTTGCGTCGTGCTGTTGCATGGGCTGGCGCGATCGGACCTTTCGCTCATTTTGCTGGAAGGCGTGCTGAAGCGGCAGGGTTATCAGGTGGTGAACTCAGATTACCCATCGACCGAAGCGCCGCTGCAAGAACTGGTGGGCTATGTCGATGCCGCAATCGCCGAATGCCACGAGCCGGAGTCGGTTGATTTCGTCACCCATTCGATGGGCGGCATTTTGCTACGGGTCTGGGCGCTGAAGGGCGAGAACACCGCGCGCATCGGGCGCGCGGTGATGTTGGCCCCACCCAATCAGGGCTCGGAGTTCGCAGATCTGTTGATGCGCTCGGACACGCTGGCATGGCTGCGCGGGCCCTCGGCGATGCAATTGGCAACCGAGGGTGAAACGGCACTATCGCCGCGCCTTCCCGGCGTCGCATTCGAGCTGGGCGTGATCGCGGGTAACCGCAAGATCAACCCAATCGCATCGCTGCTGATTGACGGCGAGAATGATGGCATCGTCAGCGTTGAAAGCACCCGTGTTGAGGGGATGAATGACCATATCGTGCTGCCAGTCGCGCATACGACCATGGTCAACGACCCGCAGGTGATCTTTGAAGTGCAAAGCTTCTTGGCCAAGGGGCAGTTCGTGCCGGTGCCAAGCTGGCGCGAGGCCGTGAAAAGGCTGATCGACGGCAACTGGTAGGCGCTGGAAATCGCGTCCCTTTACCGGCCACGATTTAGCAAAACGACAAGTCATTAGCCGGTTGCACGGGCGGTTCGCGAACGGCCGCGTCTTAGCGCAGGCCGATGACGGACATCGCATCCAGCAAATCGCGCGGCAACGGGTCTGCGTGTTCGCGCCCACGCGGTAGATCGCGCGGCGCATCCTTGGGGCTGAGGTAGCGCCAGCCCTGAAACGGGCGGCGGGGTTGCGCCTCGGTGCGGATGATTTCGGGCGATAGGATCAGCGCGCACCGCAGAATACCATCCGCACCGCGACGCTCTTCTAGCCCAAGCAAGGTCTGGCGCGCCAGCACCGCGCCCTTGATGACCCAATAGAGCGATCCGCCAGCCAGCAGGCCCTCGGCGCGCTTGGGCCACATGCGGGTAACGTGCTGGGCTGGGCCGTCCGCATAGCGACTGCGCTGCCAGCTGAGAAGGTCTTCGACGCTTTTGGCGCCCACGCAAAGTTTGATGAGATGCAGCGTCTCGGTCATTTCGCCCCCGGTTCCCGGCGCACTATAGGGATTGCGGCCTGCGGAGCAATCGTTGACCTGCGCGCGGTGCGCGAGTATCGTGACCGCCCCTTGCAGCCGCATCCCCCAAATTGGACCGAACCCCATGAGCCGCTTCGCTGCCCCCATCGCCGAACAGATCTGGGATATGAAATACCGCCTGAAAGCAGTTGATGGCGCACCGCTTGACCTGACGGTCGAGGATAGCTGGCGGCGCGTGGCGCGGGCACTGGCCGAGGGCGAAGCCGAGCCTGCGCTGTGGGAGGCGCGCTTTTACGAGGCGCTGGAAGATTTCAAGTTCCTGCCAGCGGGGCGGATTGCTGCCGGGGCGGGGACCGGGCGCGCGGTGACGCTGTTCAACTGCTTCGTGATGGGCACGATTCCCGATTCGATGGGCGGCATTTTCGAGATGCTGAAGGAAGCGGCGCTGACCATGCAGCAAGGTGGCGGCATCGGCTATGATTTCTCGACAATCCGCCCGCGCGGCGCAGAGGTGAAGGGGGTCGCGGCAGATGCCTCTGGCCCGCTGAGCTTCATGGATGTGTGGGATGCGATGTGCCGCACGATCATGTCGGCAGGCAGTCGGCGCGGCGCAATGATGGCCACGATGCGCTGCGATCACCCCGACATCGAAGCCTTCATCGCCGCCAAGCAAGATGCGGCGCGGCTGCGGATGTTCAATCTGTCGGTGCTGGTGACCGACGATTTCATGGCGGCGGTCAAGGCCGACGGGCCGTGGGATCTGCGCTTTGGCGGCAAGGTCTATCATACGCTGAATGCGCGCGACCTCTGGGCGCGGATCATGCGCGCGACCTATGATTTCGCCGAGCCGGGGGTGATCTTCATCGACCGGATCAACGCGTTGAACAACCTGAGCTATTGCGAAACCATCGCAGCCACCAACCCCTGCGGCGAACAACCCCTGCCGCCCTATGGCGCGTGCCTTCTGGGCAGCATCAACCTTGCGCGGCTGGTAACGCAGCCTTTCGAGGACACAGCGGCGCTAGATTCCGGGGCGCTCGACCAGCTGGTGCGGGTGGCGGTGCGGATGATGGACAACGTTGTGGATGCCAGCCGCTTTCCACTGCCCCAGCAAGAGGCCGAGGCGCGCGCCAAGCGGCGGATCGGCCTTGGTGTGACCGGGCTTGCCGACGCGCTGTTGATGCTGGGCCTGCGCTATGGCAGCCCCGAGGCTGCGGCGCAGACCGAAGCGTGGATGCGCGCCATCGCCCGCGCGGCCTACCTCGCCTCGGTGGATCTTGCCCGCGAGAAGGGGCCGTTTCCGCTATTTGACGCCGAAAAGTTCCTTGCCTCGGGCAACATGGCCGCGATGGATGAGGATGTGCGCGCGGCGATCCGGGCGCATGGCATTCGCAACAGCCACCTGACCTCGGTCGCCCCCACCGGCACCATCAGCCTTTACGCAGGCAACGTCAGTTCCGGTATCGAGCCGGTCTTTGCCTATGGCTACACCCGCAAGGTGCTGCAACCCGATGGCAGCCGTACCGAAGAAGAGGTGGTCGATTACGCGGTGCAGATGTGGCGCGAGTTGCATGGCGATGCGCCCCTGCCGGACTGGTTCGTAAACGCGCAGACCCTGCCGCCTCTGGACCATGTGCGCATGCAAGCGGCGGCGCAGAAATGGGTCGATAGTTCGATCTCGAAAACCATCAATTGCCCCGCCGACATCGCCTTTGACGATTTTCAGCAGGTTTATATGGAAGCCTGGGATCAGGGCTGCAAAGGCTGCACTACTTACCGGCCAAACGCCGTGACAGGCTCGGTGCTAAGCGTCAACGAGGCTGCCGAAAAGGCACCCGAGCGCGACAGCGGTGCCGAGGTGGTGTATCTGACCGAACCGCTAGAGCGCCCGGCGTCGCTGGAGGGGGCTACTTACAAGCTGAAATGGCCGGGCAGCGAACACGCCATCTACATCACCGTCAACGACATCGTGCAGGGCGCGCATCGGCGGCCGTTCGAGGTGTTCATCAACTCCAAGAACATGGAGCATTTCGCCTGGACCGTGGCGCTGACGCGGATGATTTCGGCGGTGTTCCGGCGTGGCGGGGATATTTCGTTTGTGGTCGAAGAGTTGAAAGCGGTGTTCGACCCGCGCGGCGGCGCGTGGATGGAAGGCAAATATGTGCCCTCGATCCTTGCCGCGATCGGCGGGGTGATCGAGCGGCACCTGATCGCCATCGGCTTCATCGACGGCGAAGGGCTGGGCCTGAAGGTCGATCCGCGCGCGATGGCGCTGGCCGCCGACGGCACACCGCGCGCACCTGCGTGCCCCAACTGCGGCGCTTACGCGATGCGCATGGTCGAGGGCTGCATGGTTTGCAGCGATTGCGGCCATTCGAAATGCGGGTGATTTAGATTTGTAAAATGCCGCGATGTAGAAAACCGAGGCTGACCATAAAATAATAAGAACTATAATATCGCATGGCGCTGCGCGGGGCAGCGCCCGTGGTTTTATTTATGAAGTGTAGTGCGTATCGTAAACCGGGCGGCTTGCGGCAGTTTACAAACCGCCCGGCCTACTGGTCGGGCAAGCGCCTTAGCCGAAGCATCTGGCACCCCGTTGCCGTGTCAGTCGTTGCCTCCGCCATTGTCATTGGCGGGGTTCGGCTCGTTCAAGGCACTTACCTGATTGCCCAGATTGCCGTCGTTGTTTTGAACGAAATCGCTGACGACTTCGCCCCAAGTAAGGCCAGCGCCTTTGACTGCGGCGACGGCTTCCTTCACCGCCTTTCCTCCAGCACCAGGGCTGTCAGGTGCACCGGCATATGCCGACGAAACGCCGAATGCGGCCGCAACACAGGCAACCGCGAAAATCGGTTTGAGTTGCATAGAATATTCTCCCTGTTACTCCCTGAGGCAGCTTCGCCCCGTGTTAAAATTAGCACGATTCTAATTTAATTTCCTGCGTGATGCTCAAGCTTGGCAGAAAGTAGCCGAGTTTCGTGCGCTGGTTGCGCCGCTTTGAGGGGAAGCAGATGCTGATTGTATGGTGAAGTTTGAATAATTTATTACTTGTTTATAATTGTATTTTCCGAAAACTTTGGTTTTTCAAACCTT
>NZ_JBFHIA010000147.1:0-8017 GCF_041596715.1 Phaeovulum sp. | reverse complement strand
ATGGCCGTGTGCGGGCAACCGCCGGTTTCGACCCCGCGAATGCGGTCGGTTGCCAGAACCTGCGCGCGCATCAGATATTCGGCATCTTCGCGGGTGTAGATGTCATTGGTGATGACTGCCATCGAGCAGCGGTGGGCAAGGGCGCGGCACAAATGCTCGGTAAGTGTGGTTTTCCCGGCGCCGACGGGGCCGCCGATACCAACCCGAAGCGGGCCGTGGGGCGATGCATAAGTCACGTGCGAAATATCCTGATTTCCTGTGTTTCGTGCCGTATCGAGGCCATGTCGGCACCCGGAGTGAAGCTGTAGAGATCGTCTACCGTGGCATCGGCAAGCGCCGCTGCGATCTGGGCGATTGTCGGGGTCAGGGCGGCAATAACCCGCTGCCCCTCTGCTTGGCCCATCGGCATGAAGCGCACGGCGACAGAGACGAGCTGCGCCGAAAGGGACTGAAGCCAAAGCCCAAGGACTTCGGGGGTTGAAACGCAAAGGTTCCGGGTGGCCAGCCCAAGAGCGATTGCATAGGGCAAGGGCGGGGCCGGATCACCCATTGCGCTGACCAGCGCCTGAAACCCTCTGCCAAGTTCCGCCGCTTCCTGCGCCCGCTCGCTGCTGGCGCTGTAGGCGTAATAAAGATCGGTCAACGCATCCGCTTCCATGGCCATTTGCCGGGCCAGAGAGATGAATACGGCGTCCATATGGCCCGACCCAAAGCGAAGAACGGTGGAAATCCAGCTTTCCAGCGATGCCGCGTCATGCACGATGCCATCTGCAATGGCGGCTTCCAGCCCTTGGGAATGTGCAAATGCACCAATCGGGAAAGCAGGCGACAGAAGCTGAGTTAGCCGCAAACTGTCTTGAAACGCATCATGGGTGCGCATGCGGAAAGCCATTTGGGCCGTGGTCGTGCCCGAATGTGCGACCCATTCCATAGGCACCGCCCTCTGGGCGAAAGGGGGCCATGACCCGCGTCAGGCTTGCACCCAGTTGCAGCAGCATGGCTTCCAGCACATGGTCCTGGCGAATGGTCAGCGTGTCGGCGTCGATCTGGCAAGGCGTATGGCGGTTGCCGATATGCCACGCCAAACGCGCAAGATCGCCGCTTACCCGCACGAGGGGCTCGTCAGCGGCTTCGATTTCCACGATGCGGGCATCCTCGGTGCGAAGCGCGTCACCCGGATTCAGGCTGACGGTTTCACCCAGATCCACCATCAACCCGCCCGCAGTGGTTTCCAACCGCCTTCGCCGCATCAGGCGTTCATCGTAGGTCAGCGAAACGCTGGCGGCGGCGGGGCCTGTCCATTGGCCTTGACGCAGGTGTGTATGGGCGGGAAGCAGAAAGGTCATATGGTCCTCAATACAGAAAATAGCGCTGCGCAAGAGGCAGTTCGGACGCCGGGGCGCAGGTAAGAAGCTCGCCGTCGGCGCGAACCTCGTATGTCTCGGGGTGGACCTCGATAACCGGCATCGCGTCGTTAAGGCGCATATCGGCCTTGCCGATATGACGCGTGTTCTCAACCGCGACGGTTTCTTTCGCCAACCCCAGCTCTTCCCGTAACCCGCTCGATTGTGCGGCAGCCGAGGTGAAAAGCACCGAACCGCGAGCACCGGCCCGGCCATAGGCACCAAACATCGGGCGAGAATAGACAGGCTGCGGTGTAGGGATGGACGCGTTGGTATCGCCCATCTGGGCACAAGCGATCATGCCGCCCACAAGCACCATTTCAGGCTTGGCCCCAAAGAAGGCGGGCCACCACAGCACCAGATCGGCGCGCTTGCCGACTTCGATGGAACCGATGTGGCGGCTCATTCCCTGCGCCACGGCAGGATTGATGGTGTATTTCGCAACGTAACGGCGCGCGCGAAGGTTGTCATTGTCGCCTTGTTCTTCGGCCAGACGCCCGCGCTGTTGCTTCATCTTGTGCGCGGTTTGCCACGTGCGGGTGATGACCTCGCCCACCCGGCCCATGGCCTGACTATCGGAAGAGATGATGCTGAACGCGCCCATGTCGTGCAAAATATCCTCGGCCGCAATGGTTTCGCGGCGGATGCGGCTTTCGGCAAAGGCGACATCTTCGGGGATCGTCCGGTCGAGATGGTGGCAGACCATAAGCATGTCGAGATGCTCTTCGATCGTGTTGACCGTGTAGGGCATGGTCGGGTTTGTGGACGAGGGGATGACATTGGGGCTTGAGACGACACGCATGATATCGGGGGCGTGCCCGCCACCTGCGCCTTCCGTGTGAAAGGCGTGGATCGTGCGGCCCTTGATGGCGGCGAGTGTATTTTCGACAAAACCGCTTTCGTTCAGGGTGTCGGTGTGGATCATCACCTGAACATCCATCGCGTCGGCCACGCTTAGGCAGCAATCGATTGCTGCCGGGGTAGTGCCCCAGTCTTCGTGGAGTTTCAGCGCGCAAGCCCCGCCGTTCACCATTTCTACAAGCGCCTCTGGCTGGCTGGCGTTGCCCTTGCCCGAAAGCCCGAAGTTGATCGGGAACGAGTCAAGCGACTGAAGCATCCGGCCAAGGTGCCACGCGCCAGGGGTGCAGGTGGTGGCAAGCGTGCCGTGGGCCGGGCCAGTGCCGCCGCCGAGCATTGTGGTAATGCCGGAATGCAGCGCGTCTTCGATCTGGCCAGGGGCGATGAAATGGATGTGACAGTCAAACCCGCCTGCTGTCAGGATCTTGCCCTCGCCGGCGATGACCTCGGTTCCCGGCCCGATGATGATGGTGACATTCGCTTGCGTATCCGGGTTTCCAGCCTTGCCGATCGCGTGGATGAGGCCCGCGCGCAGGCCGACGTCGGCCTTGTAGATACCACTATGGTCTAGGATCAGGGCGTTGGTGATGACCGTATCAACCGCCCCGCCCGCCCGGCTGACCTGTGACTGGCCCATACCGTCTCTGATAACCTTGCCGCCGCCGAACTTGACCTCATCTCCGTAGGTGGTCAGATCGCGTTCAACTTCGATAATCAGATCGGTATCTCCAAGGCGCAAGCGATCGCCGGTGGTGGGGCCATACATGGCGGCATAATCGGGGCGGGAAATGCGAGAAGACATCAGATCTCTCCCATCACTTTGGCATTGAAACCAAAGATGCGGCGTGCCCCGCTGAAAGGCACAAGCCGCACTTCGCGCTGCTGGCCCGGCTCAAACCGAATGGCAGTGCCGGCTGCTATGTCCAGCCGCTGGCCGCGTGCCGCAACGCGATCAAACGACAATCCGGGGTTGGTTTCGGCAAAATGGTAGTGCGAGCCGACCTGCACCGGGCGGTCGCCGGTGTTTGACACCATCAGTACCGTGACCGGAAGGCCCGCGTTGATTTCGATTTCGCCAGCCGCCGGAAAGATTTCACCCGGAATCATCTGCGCGCCCCAAGTTTGAAAGCGGCAAATGCGACAACAGCAACCCCGGCAGCGAGCATCGCAAGATGGTCCGGCTGGGTAAGAAAGTGGAATACGCCCGCATCGGCGTGCCCCTCGGGGTGCGCGAGGGCGGCGACGGGAAATAGGCACAGAAGGATGGTCAGGCTTTTCAATTGGGCCTCCTAGCGGATGGGATGGTGGACGGTGACAAGTTTGGTGCCATCAGGAAACGTGGCTTCAACCTGCACGGAATGGGTCATCTCGGGCACGCCCGCCATGCATTGGTCTGCCGTAAGCACAAGGCCACCCGCCTGCATCAACTCGGCAACCGAGCGGCCATCACGCGCCCCTTCGAGGACGAAATCGGTAATCAGGGCGACCGCCTCTGGGTGATTGAGCTTTACGCCGCGCGCAAGCCGGTTGCGGGCGACCATGGCGGCGAGGCTTATCATCAGTTTCTCGCGTTCGCGGGGGCTGAGGTTCATGCGGTGATCCCTTGCATTTGCCAGACGCGGGGCAGCGGTCTGTTTGTCATCCGGGCAATCAGTTGCCCAAGGTATTGCTTCAACGGCCAGACATCGGGTGCCATGATGCGAACCACGGTCCGACCATTCCAACCCGAAGCAGCGGCGGTGACACCTTGCGTGATGGGCAAGGCACGGATGGCGTCAACAGCCGCCTCGGCCCCGGCACCTAGCAAGGCAAGAACGCCAAATGCACAGTTCCCGCCAAGCATGGCGGGTTGGTCGGCGTTCGACAGCACCTTGGCATCGAGGGTTTGGCAATCGGCCCAAAGCGGGCGTCCCGACAGCGTGACCATGCGCTTGTCGCGCAGGCGGGGCCGGACCGGGGTTTCCCCCATCGCGCGGCGGCCAAGCACCACGGTTTCGCACAGCAGACAACTGGCACCTGCGGCGAGGTCGATCCGAGTATTGCGCTCGAGAAAGCAGTCTTCGAACAGGATGGTCTCTTGCGGAAGCCAATCCAATCGCCCCCCACCACCCACGGTGAAATTGGCCTGAACATGGGCCGCGCCCTCGCGGCAAAGATAGGCGCGCTCGGCCGTTTGCGTGGTGCCGACAACGGAAGCGCCATCATCCAGCGCCAACGCGAATGAAAGGCGATCGCCAGATGTAAGGCCACCAGAGGTGTTGAGAAACACCACCTCTGACCGATCAGAGGAAGAGCGCGGCAAGATTGCGCGTGCCGAGCCGGATTGCGCCAGATCGGCAAGTGCCACGCGGCCTTTGCGCATACCGAAGCGCACGTAAGCCGCGCCCTTCGAACGCTCCATCGTGTTGATCGCCCCTTGAATCATGCAGCCCCCGATTTCGATCAATCGTTGCCCGCGGATTGTCGGGGAAGCAGCGGTTCTTGCCTCGGATCCTGTGCGCGACCCAGATATTGAGGGGGTTTTGCCCGTTTCTTCGCCGCCATGCCCGATAATTGGGCGCAAAGCCAAAGCGGTGCCGCGTTGGCCGCCCGCGCCAAGCCCGCGCGAATTACAGCGGCAACCCCGTAAGGCGGGCCACAAGCTCTGCGGTATTACGCGCGCCCAGTTTTGCCTTCAATCGGTCGCGATGCGCCTCGGCGGTGCGTGGCGAAAGTTTCAGCAGGCGCGCGATTTCCTTGCTGGTCTGGCCCTCGGCCAATAGCGCCGCCACCTGACGCTCGCGCGGCGTAAACGCGACGACAGGGCGCGAATCCGAGATGTCTGCAAAGCTCCAGACGGCGCGCGCAAAGGGCATTTCGGGGGTCAGTGACTGGCCGCGCACACGGCACCAGAACAGCGACCGATCGCGCCGCTGCATGATGCGCTCATCTGCGTAGCGTCCCGTGGCGCGCATCCGCGCCAAGCCGATTTCTCCGATACGCTGAAACTCCTCGTCCGAAGGGTAAAGAAACGCCAGCGAGCGGCCTGCAACATCCTTTGCAGCGTAGCCGAAGGTTTCGCAAAACCTTGCGTTGCAATGTTCGATAACGCGGTCGCGCGTCAGTGCCAGACCGATTGGCGCATATGTGAAGGCCAGCGCAGCGACCCCGGCCTCTTGCTCCATGTCTCGCTCTGCCATTGCCCTTCCCCGATCCCGTAGTTCTACGAATACCGCTACCGCGCCCCTCTCGCTAGTCTGCGCGAAATACGGCGAGGAGATACGGGATGGATGCCAAGATTGTCGGATGGGGCCACACCAAGTTCGGGCGGCTGGAGGGTCGAACGCTTGAAGAGCTGATCCTCGAGGCTGGGGGGGCCGCGATTGAACATGCCGGGATCGACCCGGCCGAGATCGACGCGATCTGGTTGGGGCATTTCAACTCGGGGCTGGTGGCCGACGGTTTTGCCAGTTCTCTGGCATTGGGCCTAGACGACCGTTTGCGTTTCAAGCCAGCAACGCGGGTAGAGAATGCCTGCGCCTCGGGGTCGGCCGCAATATACGCCGCGCTTGACGCGATCCGGTCTGGCCGGGTGGAGGCCGCACTGGTGATCGGCGCAGAAAAGATGACCGCGAAGGATACCGCGGGGGTAACCCAAGCGCTGGCAGGTGCATCGTATCAGACCGAGGAGGCGGGCGTCAGCTTTCCGCAGATTTTTGCGCGTTTTGCGAGCGCCTATTTCAAGGCGCATGGCGATCAGTCTGCGGCGCTGGCCCGGATCGCCGCCAAAAACCATCACAACGCACTTGCCAACCCGCTGGCGCAAATGCGCAAGGACGTGGGCTTCGATTTCTGCAACACGGTCAGCGACAAGAACCCGATGATCGCCGCACCCTTGCGGATGACCGACTGCTCGTTGATCTCGGACGGGGCGGCTGCGCTGATCTTGGTGGCGGATGACCGCGCCGACAGCTTCGCCAATTCCATTGCCTTTCGTGCCAGCCAGCAGGTGAATGATTACCTGCCGATGTCGCGCCGCGATCTGCTCGCCTTCGAGGGGCCGTCCGAAGCCTTTCGCCGCGCCTATCAGGAGGCCGGGCTGGGCGTAAAAGACCTGTCCTTCGCCGAGGTCCACGATTGCTTCACCATCGCAGAGCTTCTGGTCTACGAGGCCATGGGGCTAGTGCCACGCGGCGCGGGGGCACGCGCGATTGACGAGGGGCTGGTACTGCGCGGCGGCGTCTTGCCAGTGAACCTTTCGGGCGGGCTCAAGGCCAAGGGGCACCCGGTTGGCGCGACCGGTGTTTCGATGCATGTGCTGGCCGCGATGCAGCTGACAGGGCAAGCCGGTGAGATGCAATTACCCGGTGCGGAACTGGGTTGCGTGTTCAACATGGGCGGCTCGGGCGTTGCGAATTATTGCTCTATCTTGCAGGCGGAGCGGGCGGAATGAACCCGGCGGAATGGCTGGTTCGCACCGCCATGCGCCATCCTGCGATGCCCGCGCTTTTGCGGGGCGAAGAGGTGGTTGTCGATTATGCAGGTTTCGCTGACCGCGCCGCGCGCATCGGGGCGGGGCTGGCGAAACGGGGGATAGCGCCGGGCGATCGGGTTGCGATCTTCATGAAAAACCGCACCGAGTATCTAGAGGCGCTCTACGGGGCATGGTTCGCGGGTGCCGTGGTGGTGCCTATCAATGCCAAACTGCACGCGCGCGAGGCCGAGTGGATCATCAAGAATGCGGGGGCGGCGCTGACATTTGTCTCGGCCGATCCGGGCACGGACCTGCAAGCGGAAAAGATCGACGTTGCCCAAGGCAGCTTTGCGCAGCTGCTCGATCATTCGCCACTTGCCGCGCCTGCGCCAATGGCGACCGACGAAACGGTATGGCTTTTCTATACCTCGGGCACGACCGGGCGGCCCAAGGGGGTGCAGATCACCTCGGCCAATATTCAGGCGATGTGTCTGGGCTATTTCGCCGATGTTGACGAGGTAGCCACACAAGACGCAATTCTTTACGCCGCGCCGATGTCGCATGGCGCGGGGCTTTACAACTTCATGCATGTGATGCGGGCGGCGCGGCACGTTGTGCCGCCGTCTGGCGGGTTCGAGGCGGACGAGATACTCGAACTCGCGCCGAAACTTGGCAATGTCTCGATGTTCGCGGCCCCGACGATGGTGCGCCGACTGGTGGACCGCGCCAAGGCAGCAGGGCAAGGCGGAGCGGGTATCAAGACAATCGTCTACGGCGGCGGGCCAATGTATCTGGCCGATATCGTCGAGGCGGTCGAAGTGATGGGCCCGCGCTTCGTGCAGATCTATGGGCAGGGCGAAAGCCCGATGACAATCACGGCGCTTTCGCGCGAACTGGTGGCAGATCGCAGCCATCCGCGCTGGCGCGCGCGTCTGGCGTCCGTAGGGCAGGCGCAGGCCCCGGTTGAAGTGCGCATCGCAGACACCGAGGGCCGCAGCCTGCCGCCGGGTGAAACCGGCGAGATCCTTGTACGCGGTGCGGCGGTGATGGGGGGCTATTGGCACAACCCCAATGCGACCGCCGCAACGATCAAGGACGGCTGGCTTTGGACGGGCGACATGGGCGCGATGGATGCAGACGGCTTCGTAACGCTACAGGATCGGTCCAAGGATGTGATCATTTCGGGCGGCACCAACATCTACCCGCGCGAGGTCGAAGAGGTGCTTTTGATGCACCCATCGGTGCACGAGGTAGCCGTGGTCGGCAAGAAAGACCGGGAATGGGGCGAAAGCGTTGCAGCCTT
>NZ_JBFHIA010000146.1:0-8043 GCF_041596715.1 Phaeovulum sp. | reverse complement strand
CGATAACGTGCAAGGTCTGGCGCGGCGCTATGGTGCTGCGTTGACCAGCGGCCTGACAATCGCCGATGTCGAGGCATGGCCTGATGCGCTGCGCGCGGTAAGCGAAGCCGATGTGATGGCCGCAGCACATGCGTTGTTCGACAAACGCCAGTCAGTCACCGCTTGGCTGATGCGGCCCGAAGACGAGGGGGTGCAGCAATGATCCGGTTTCTCGTAGCGCTGGTATCTGCGCTAACCCTCGCCGCGCCAGCGCGCGCGACCATAGAAATTGCCGAGGTTGTCTCGCCGGGGGGCATTACCGCCTGGCTTGTCGAAAACCACGAAATACCCTTTACCGCGCTAGAGATCCGCTTTGCGGGCGGGGCCAGCCTTGATGCGCCGGGCAAGCGTGGCGCAATCAACCTGATGACCGGTCTTTTGGAAGAAGGCGCAGGGCCGCTGGATGCCCAAGGCTTTGCCGAAGCCGCCGAGTCGCTTGCGGCAGAGTTCCGTTTTGATGTGGGCGATGACCTTTTGTCGATTTCGGCGCGGATGCTGACCGAAAATCGCGATGCCGCCGCGGCGCTGTTGCGTAGCGCGCTGATCGAGCCGAACTTCGACGATGTGGCGCTAGAGCGGGTTCGCGCGCAGGTGGTTTCGATCATCGACGCCGATTCGCGCGACCCTGATGCGATCGTTTCAGATACCTTCGCGCGGCTGGCATGGGGCGATCATCCCTATGGCACCTCGCTGAACGGCACGTTGGAAAGCGTTGCGGCCCTGACGCGCGACGACATGTTTGACGCCAAGGCTCGGGTGATGGCGCGCGACCGTATCCGTGTGGCCGCAGTCGGCGACATCACGCCCGAGGCACTGGGCGCGCTGCTTGACACATTGCTGGGCGACTTGCCCGATACGGGCGCGCCGATGCCCCCGCCCGCGGAACTGGGGCTGACCGGCGGCACGAGTGTAGTCGAATACGCCGGCCCGCAATCGGTGGTGCTATTCGGTCAGGTCGGTTTGTCGATCAAGGACCCCGATTATTTTGCGGCCTATCTGATCGATCATATTCTGGGCGGTGGGCTTGGGTCGCGCCTCATGACCGAGGTGCGCGCAGAGCGTGGGCTGACCTATGGCATATCGTCGTTTCTGGTGCCGCGCGATCTTTCCGAGACATGGCAGGGTTATTTCGCCTCGGCCAACGAAAAGGTTGCCGAAGCGCTGGCCGTGACCAAGGCGGAATGGGCGAAGATCGCCACAGAAGGTGTGAGCGACGAAGAACTCGCAGCCGCCAAGACCTATCTGACAGGTGCCTATCCGCTGCGGTTTGATGGCAACGGGCGGATCGCCTCGATCCTTGTGGGGATGCAACATCAGGGTTTGCCGCGCGATTACATCGCCACCCGCAACGACCGGGTCGAGGCTGTCACCGCTGACGATATCCGCCGGGTCGCGGCGCGGCTGATGGATGCCGATGCCTTGCATTTCGTGGTCGTCGGGCAACCCGTGGGCCTGCCGCAATAGCCGCGAATCAATAGAACCTCAGGCTGCTTCGTGCTAACGCTTGTGGTATGAACCACGAAAGCCGCAACATAGGCGCATCGCCGCGCCCGGTCATTCGCCAGCTAAGCGAAGCCGCCGCCAACCGCATTGCCGCGGGCGAGGTGGTGGAGCGGCCTGCCTCGGCGGTCAAGGAACTGGTCGAAAATGCGCTCGACGCAGGGGCGCAGCGCGTCGATGTCAGCTACGCAGACGGCGGCAAGACGCTGATCCGGGTGGTCGACGATGGCTGCGGGATGACCGAAGGCGACCTGCCGCTTGCGCTTTCGCGCCACGCGACATCGAAGATTGATGGTTCTGATCTGCTGAACATCCACACTTTCGGCTTTCGTGGCGAGGCGCTGCCAAGCTTGGGGGCGGTGGGTCGGCTGGTTATCACCAGCCGCGTCGAGGGCTTTGAGGCGGCGCAGATATCAGTCAGTGGAGGCGCGATTGCGCCCGTTCGCCCCGCCGCGCTGAACCGTGGAACCGTGGTCGAATTGCGCGATCTGTTCCACGCCACCCCGGCGCGGCTGAAGTTCTTGCGATCAGACCGTGCCGAGGCGCAGGCCATTGCCGATGTGATGCGCAGGCTTGCGATGGCGGCGCCGCATGTGGGCTTTACGCTCACCGATGTTTCGGGCGGCGAGCGGCGCGAGATCTTGCGCGCCGATGCAGAGCAGGGCGAATTATTCGACGCGCTTTTCGGCCGCCTTGCCCGCGTGTTGGGCCGCGCATTCGCAGATAACGCGCTGCCGATCGATGCCGAGCGCGACGGGCTACGGCTGACCGGATTTGCAGCACTACCCACCTATTCGCGCGGCGCGGCGGTAGAGCAGTTCCTATTCGTCAACAACCGCCCGGTGCGTGACAAATTGCTGATCGGCGCGCTGCGTGCCGCCTATATGGACGTGCTCAGCCGCGACCGGCATCCGGCGGCGGTGCTCTATCTGGCGTGCGACCCTGAACTGGTTGACGTGAACGTGCACCCCGCCAAGGCCGAGGTCCGCTTTCGCGACCCCTCCTTGGCGCGCGGCCTGATCGTTTCGGCGCTGCGCCATGCGCTGGCAGGGGCGGGGCATCGCGCCAGCACAACGGTTGCTGGCGAGACGCTAGAGGCGATGCGCCCCGAAGCGCCCCGCATCTATCAGATGGACCGCCCCAGCCCCGGTGCCATGCGCGCCGCCTACGCGTGGCAAGCACCGATCTTTGCCGAGGCCCCCGCGCCCTTCGCCGCAGCGGTGGCCCCCGCGCCCGAAGCAGTCGATTACCCGCTGGGGGCTGCGCGCGCGCAGTTGCACGAAAACTGGATCGTGGCGCAGACCGCCGATGGCATGGTGATCGTCGATCAGCACGCAGCACATGAACGGCTGGTTTATGAGCGGCTAAAGCGGCAGATGGCCGAAAACGGTGTTGCCGCGCAGGCGCTGCTGATCCCCGAAATCGTCGAGCTTTCGGCGGCAGAGGCGGCCCGTCTGCTTGATCTCGCGCCGGAACTGGCACGACTTGGCCTTGGCATTGAACCCTTTGGCGGCACGGCGGTTGCTGTGCGCGAAACGCCTGCGGTGCTTGGCAGCCTCAGTGCTGCGGCGCTGTTGCGCGATATTCTTGACGAATTGGCCGACCTTGGCGACAGCCAGCGCCTTGGCGCGCGCATCGACGCGGTGCTTAGCCGCATGGCCTGCCACGGGTCCGTGCGGTCAGGCCGCCAGATGCGGGTAGAAGAAATGAACGCGCTTTTGCGCGAAATGGAGGCGACGCCCAATTCTGGTCAGTGCAACCACGGGCGGCCGACTTATGTAGAACTCAAGCTGGCCGAAATTGAGCGGCTGTTCGGGCGCAGATGATTCGCATTGGTGAGACGACGATTGATTTGCAAGACCCGCTGGTGCTGGCGGCACTTGGCGCAGCCGTGCTGGTGCTGGTGTTATTCACGCTGGTCATCATGACGCTGCGCGCCACGGCACGGTCTGCCGATCTGGCGCAGCCGATGCTTAACCAGATGGGCAATCTGGGCAACCGGGTGCAGGCGCTTTCGGATGGGCAACAGCAGCTTGCAGGCGGCTTGCACCATGTTTCCGAGGCGCAGGCGGCGGCGCAGACGCGGCTGTTGGCGCTGATGGAACAGCGTCTGGCCGAGGTCAGCCGCGGCATGACCGAAAGCCTGCACGGCACCGCTACTCGCACAGCGCGCAGCTTGGGCGAGTTGCAGCAGCGGCTGGAAACCATCGACAAGGCGCAGGCGAATATCGAGAAGCTGTCTGGCAACGTTCTGAGTTTGCAGGACATTCTTTCCAACAAACAGACCCGCGGCGCATTTGGCGAGATTCAGTTGCACGACATCGTGCAAAAGGCGCTGCCAGCGGACGCCTACACGATGCAGGCGACCCTTTCCAACGGGCGTCGGGCTGACTGCCTCGTGCATCTGCCGAACCCGCCGGGCCCGATCTGCATCGATTCGAAGTTTCCGCTAGAGGCTTATGAGGCCCTGCGCCGCGCCGAAACCCCAAACCAGACGACCGAGGCGCAACGGGCGATGCGCGTGGCCGTGCGCGCCCATATCCGCGCCATCGCAGAGCGCTATGTGATCGAGGGCGAAACGGCGGATGGCGCGCTGATGTTTCTGCCATCCGAGGCGGTTTATGCCGAATTGCACGCCAATTTCCCCGAAATCGTGCGCGAGGGATTCGGGCTCAAGATATGGATCGTCTCTCCCACCACCTGCATGGCCGTGCTCAACACCATGCGTGCGGTGCTGAAAGATGCGCGGATGCGCGAACAGGCCGGCGCAATCCGCAAAGAGTTGGGGATGCTATACGGCGATGTCGAAAGGCTTGGGGTACGGGTCGAAAGCCTTGATCGGCATTTCAACCAAGCCGCGAAGGACATTGAAGACATCAAGATTTCCGCGGAAAAGACCGGGCGACGGGCGCGCAGGCTCGATAATTTCGACTTCGAGGAACTGGCCCCCGAAACTGATCCGGCAATTGTGCCACCGCTGCCGCCACCGGTTTGAGGGTGCGCGCTTGCGTCGCTTGCGTTGGATGCAGCTTTCCTGAAAAGTGTTCTGCGAAGGAGAGATTTTGATGCTGCAGATCACATCCGACAAGGTCGCCCATGTCATCATCCGTGCCCGCGAGATGGAAGCCGATTTCGGCGGCTTCGGCGATACCGGCAGCTATGGAAGCGCCGCTGCAAATGACCTGCGCAGCTTTATCGCCAATCTCAACGACGACGAGCAAGCCAGCCTTGTAGCCGTGATGTGGGTGGGGCGCGAAACTTTTGACGCCGAGGAACTGGACGAGGCAATCGCCACCGCCAAGGCAGAGGCAACTGCACCGACCGAAGACTATCTGATGGGTATGCCGATGTTGGCCGATTACCTTGAATATGGGCTGAACGCGCTCGGCATCTCGCTAGAAGATGCCGAGGACGGTGTGATGCGTTCGACCTAAAGGTGGTCAACGCGCGCCATATATTGCGCGAGCGTTTGCACCTGCCCCAGCCAACGCCCTAGCAATCTCGGGTCTGTTGGTACGCCGTGCACACCTTTGGGCAGTTCGCGCAGCCCAATCGATTCGGCGGCCATTGCGGCGGTGCCCGATACAAGCCGTGCCATCGCAGAGCCGCGCGCATCGCCCACGGCATCCAGCACCCAGCTTTGGTTCCAGACGGGCGCGCCATCGCGTTCGGCCTTCAGCGTTACGATCAGCACAACGCGGTCAGGTTCGCCCGGAGCATAGGCGTTTTGCGCCCAAAGCTCGTTCGAGAGCGCGCGCAGACGTTCATCACCCTCGGGCCCGTTGAGCGATTCGAGTTCGGCAAAAATCGGCGCCCAAGCTTCGGCCCAGCCATTCAACCGAATCGTTCCACGCACGAAATCCTTGACCCGCCAGTCAGCATCAAATCCGTATTCGGCCAAAAACGGCAGGCTGTCGCGGTTGGGGTAAACCTCGAAGGTCTCCGGCCGCGGCAAGGGCGCATCATATCGTGTCACCGCGTCCCAAGGCCGCTGGACGCGCAGTTCAGTGAAATGCCGGATCGAGCGTGAGGGCGCGCGCAAGGCCGCCAGAACCCCCAGAGGCGACCACGAAAACTTGTAACGAAACGCATTCGGCACCGCCGGAATACCACCGCAAAGCGAGGTGAAAGACACCGCGTTGGTCGGATCATAAGCGGGGCTGGCGCGGTAGGCCGCCACCAGATCATGCGCCATCATGTGGTCGATGCCGGGGTCCAGCCCCATTTCGCCAGCGATCACCACGCCCGCGTCTCGTGCAGCGCCATCCAGCGCGCGCAACTCGGGCGAAAGATAGCTGGAACAGGCAAAATGCGCGCGCGCGGCCAAGGCTTGGCGCGCAAGATCTGCGTGCATGCCGGCAGGCAGCATCGAGATGACTACGTCGTCCGGGGCAAATGCCGCTGACATGGCCACGGGGTCATGCAGGCGAATGTCGGTTGCAATGTCGCCCACCACGGCTGCCGCCGCTTCAATGGTCTGATTCCAGACCACTACATCTTGCCCTTCGCTCAGCAGCCGCCGCAGCCCGGGCACTGCCGAAAGGCCAGTGCCACACCAGTGAATTGTCATTTCTGTTTCCTCACAACGCCGCCGAGTGGCGGTCATATTCGGCCTTGGCACGGCCCCAAACGCCTGCCTCCAGATTGCCCAGCGCCATAAGCGAGGGCAAAAGCTGTGCGGCATAATCCTCGCTTGCCTCGCGCGGCAAAAGCGAAGGCAAATTGTCGATTGCGGTCACATCAAGCGGCGGATCGTTGGCAACGCGCAGCGCGGGTGCGGCCCAGTCGGTGGTGTGGTCATAAACCTTGATCGGCGAGAAATCAGAGGTCGGATCACAGGCAATATCGCCAATAACCCGCAGCGCGCGCGGCGCTGTGCGGGCTGATGCGGGCACGAAAACCGGGCAGCCGGGGCGCGCGAGGATGCAGTTGAGAAATATCTCATGCGCCAACACCTCGGGGAAGGGGCCGCCATGCGCGGTTTCCGCCATGTCCCATTTCGTGACCGATACGCCCATTGCCGCGCAAAGATCGGCGGCACCGGTGCCGACCCGCCCTAGCGCGCCGATGACCAAGGCGCGCGGTCGCGGCGCATCGCCCAGATCGGCGGCCAGATCGGCCAGCAAATCGCCTTTGCCCGGGTATTTCGCCACAGGCCCGCAAATGCCACCGCGCGCCTGTGCGGCCCAGCATTTCAGCGCCAGCGCCGCACCCGCATAACCCGCCCAATAGCCAAAGGCCGCGACCCGCCGCCCAGACTCGTCCACGAGGTATTCGAGGTCATATAGCGCCCCGCCCCCGGCCTTGAGGCGTTGCAGCAGCACGCGTCCGGCGGGTTGGCCCTTGAAGGCATGGCCAAACATGATGTGGCGGTGCACCAGCGGTGTGCCGTCTTCGGGCAACTCTTTCAGGCCAAAGATGATCGCGTCACTCGGTGCGGTGGGCCAGCTGTTTTCAGCCGCGATTTCGCAACCCGCGCCGCGATAACCCTCGATTCCAATTTCGCGAACGTGGCTCTCTTCGACCGTCACGCGCAGCCCGGCTGCGCGCAATTTTGCCGCGCCCTCGGGCGTCAACCCGACCCGTTCTTCGTTTGGCCGCTGTTCTGCGCGCACCCAGATATGTGTCATTCATCGCCCCTTTATTGCCGGGGCAAGCATGCATATCGCCTTGGCGGCAACCAGACGCATTCTGCCGTATCTTGGGGGCCGGGTTTTGCATTTTATAGGGTGGCACGGGCACAATGCCGGGTGGCCCTAACCCCAGACGACATCGCCAAGAAAAATGTAACCGGCGCCGTATATGGTCTTGATCAGGCGGGGGTTCTTGGGGTCTTCGCCAAGTTTGGTGCGCAAGCGCGAAATGCGCACATCCATCGCGCGGTCAAAACTGTCACCCGCGGTGCCGCCAAGGCTTTCCTGCATCTGGGCGCGGCTGATCAAGCGCTTCGGGCTTTCAAGAAACATCCGCAGCACTTCGCCTTCGGCATGGCTGAATGGCACATCGGTGCCGTCTGCCGCCACCAGAGCGTAGCGGTCGAAATGCGCGGTCCAGCCTGCAAAACGCGCAGTTTGCGCGGTGCGTTCGGCCTCGGGGCGGCCCTTGCGCAACCGGGCACGGATTCGCGCCACGACCTCGGCAGGGTCGAACGGCTTGATGATGTAGTCATCTGCGCCAAGTTCCAACCCGGTGACCCTGTCTTGCACCTGCGCGCGGCCCGAGATGATGATGATCGCAGCGCCCGATTCAAGCGCCAGCCGATGCACCAGCGCCAGCCCATCGCGGTCTGGCAGACCCAGATCGACCAGACACACATCGGGTGCCGAGCGTTTCAGCCCGATTTCAAACTCTGCGGCGCGCCCATAAGAGGTGGTGCGAAACCCGGCTTCTTCCAGCGCATCCGACAACATGCGGCGCACCTCGGGTTCGTCATCGAGAATTGCGACATGCGGTGGTTTCATGTGGCACCTCCGGCACCAAGACGGGCCAGCAGCGCGGCCTCGG
>NZ_JBFHIA010000145.1:0-8045 GCF_041596715.1 Phaeovulum sp. | reverse complement strand
GTTTCGCCTTGCAAACATTGGAAAAGATGATTGGCGGAGAAGAATGGTGCCGCTGAAGGGACTCGAACCCCCGACCCCATCATTACGAATGACGTGCTCTACCAGCTGAGCTACAGCGGCATTCTTCTCTTGTCGGCCATACGTTGGCCCTACTCGTTACGCCGTGCCGCTTGTAAGCAACTGGTTCGGAACGTCAATCGCAAGCAAACCTGCTTTTGGCGAATGATATGCCCGCGAACCCGCGCATCAGTGACCCGGTGGCGCGCCGGATAGCATCGAACGCGGGCGAAGTGTAGCCCTATTTTTTCGGCGCAAGCCCACGCGCCAGCGCAACCGCGTCAGGTTCAGCCAGTGGGTTGCGCCGGACGCGTTCGGCAAAGATTTCATCTTGCGTCAACTCTGCTGGCGGTTCGGTCGGGGCCGGCTTTGGCGGTTCGGGCTCGGGCGGTGCCAGCACTTCCGGCTCGGGCCGAGGAGAGCCCACGATCAGCGGCAACATTTCAGCGCCGTTGGCAATGGGAACACCTCCGCCCGGTGGCTCTCGCCAAGACAGCGTGTCAAAACCGCCGCAATTGTCGCATATCGGGCCCCATTCTGCCTGGATGTTGTGGCAATGCTCGCACACCCATTGCGGGCCGCGGCTGGCACTCAGCGCGCGCGCAAGATAGCCGCGCACCACCGAGTCATCGGCACCCTCGCCGCGCTCGATTGCGGCAATCAGGGTCAGCGCGCGGGTTGTCGGGTGCGTTTCTGCCAGATCACCCACCGCGCGGCGCGCCGCCGGGAAATCTTCGGCGGCAATTGATAGCTCGGCGCGTAGCAGACGCGTTTCTTCGGACTCGGGGCGATGCTTCAAAAGCGCCTCAAACCGCTTCAACCGTTCGGCGGGGGTTTCATCCGGCGCAATCGCGGCGAATGTGGCGGCCAGCGACGGGTGTGGCTGCGCCTCCCAAGCCTTCAGCAACAGCCGCGTTGCGGGCTTGGTCTCGCCCTTGGCGATATAGGCCTCGGCGGCCATTACTGCCGCTGGAATAAGATCTGGCGAGGCTTTGTTTGCAGCGATCGCCGCCTCTCGCGCCTCGATGCTGGCACCTTCGGCCAGCACACCCTTGGCTTCTTGCAGCGCCAGCAACGCATCGCGCCGCTTGTGCACATCGCGCGGCAACAGACCCTGTTTGACCTTGGCCCCCAGTACCTCGCGCGCGCCTTTCCAATCGCCCTGCTCCGATTGCAGGCGCAAAAGCGTATCTTGCACACCTTCATGGCGCGGTTTGAGTGCGAAAGCGGCTTGGGCAAGTTTCATTGCGGTGCCGGTATCGCCTTCGGACAGCTTTTGTTTCATCAGCCCCTGCACGCCCACAAAGCGCGTGCGCTGATCGGCCAACAGGCGCTTGTAAACCTCAGTTGCCTTCTTGGTATCGCCAGCAGCCTCTGCCGCCTGCGCGGAAAGAAGGTTGGTCAATTCGGGCCGGCGCAGATACTTCTCGGCCTTCGCGGCCTTTGACAGCGCCACCCGGCCTTCACCCGAGGCAACGGCCATCATCCCTTCGGCCAGTGCTTCGTAGCCCTTACGCTCGCGATTGCGGTCGAAATAACGGCTGACGGCGGTTTCATCGCCATTGATAAAGCGCACCAGCGCCCAAAGCAGCCCAAGGATGCGCACCAGCAGCCAAACGGCCACGATCAGCGCCAGCACCGCGATCGCCGATTGCAGTGGACCGAGTGTGTATTCGGTTCCAGCAAAAGCAAGGCGGATGCCCTGCCCGCTTTCCACCAGATAGGTCGCGCCCAGTGTCAGCGCCGCAACCACTACCATGAACACCGCGATTTTCAGAAACGACCAGACCATGCCAGCCCCCTCAGTTCAGGCCCTGCGCCAAAGCGGCGAGGGCTTGGGTTGCGGCAACGCGCCGTTCGGCCAAGGCGGCCCAGTTGGCCATTGCGGCGCGGCCAGTTTCGGGCAGCGCCGATATGGCAGCAAGCGCACCCTCGACATCGCCCGCGGCCAAGGCCGCTTCGGCGCGCGATAGCACTGCATCGGCGTCATCGCCCTCGCGCGGCTCAAGCGAACGCGCCCCGGTCTGCGCCATAAGGTAATTGCCAAGCCGATCCATCAGGTTCGCGCCCGGCTCTGCGATCCGCGCGGCGGCCAGTGCTTCTCTTGCAGCAGGGGTATAGCCATCGCGCAGCGCAGCAAGGCTTGGCACGTCGGTGGTAAGCGCGGCTGGCACAGCAACGCCCGCGGCAACAAGCGCCGCCAGCGGTTCGGCAAGCGAAGTGCCAGCATCCAGCGCGGCACCCAGTTGCGCCACGGCAGCGCGGGCCTGCGCCTTGGACGCGGCCGCTTCGGCCTCGGCGCGTAGGGCAACCGCGTCCGCCTCTGCCTTGGCGCGCAGGGCTGCGGCCTCGGCCTCGGCAGCGACAATCCGCGCCGAGGCATCGGCGGCGGCTGCCGCGATTTCGGCCGATGTGGCCTGCGCGCCGGTTGCACCTTGCGCCAGATCGGCGCGCATCGCGGCAAGCTCGCCCTGTAGCGCCTCGATTGCAGGTGCAAAATCAGAAACCGTCGCGGTTGGGCGCGCTTCAAGCTCCGCCAAACGTGCATCGAACCCTGCCAGCGCGTCTTGCAGCGGGCCAAGGTCTGGCACTGCCGGAATAGAGGCTTGCAGGGCCTGCAATTCAGCCTGAACCGCAGCAAGACGTTCTGCCTGCGCGGCGTCAGTGGCCGCGATCAGCGCCGCAGCAGGCTGCCAGCGGGCCGGAAGCTGCGGCAGAAGGAAAAACGTGGCACCCGCGCCCAGCGCCGCCGCCCCGACCCCGCCAAGCAGCAACACAAACCAACCACCGCTGCGTTTGCGCGGCGGCGGTGGCGGCAGAACCAGCGGTGGCTCGGGCACCTCGGGCGCTTCGGGCGCAGGCTCGGGGGCCACCACAGGTTCTGCGGTGGTTTCCAAGGTTTCTGGGCTTTCGTTGGCAGATGTTGTCATTGCTCTTTCCCCCCAAAAACGCCTTCACCTATATCTAGGCACCAGTGCACGCCGCCTCAACCCGCGACAAGCTTTGCGAGCGCATCCAACATCGATTCTGCATCCGGCGTCGCTGCAATTCGCATCCGGGCGGGATGCAACTCGGCACATGGTGCGGCCACGGCGGGCGAGAGCGCCGCAACCCAAAGCGGCGCGCGCGCGCCTTTCGCTGCCTGAACGAAAAGCTGTGCCGAACGCGGCGAAAATAGCGGCACCAACAGTGGCGATTGCCGCGCCAAAATCGCCTCCCCGGCGGCAGACAGCGGCACCGGTTCCTGCGCGTAAACGCAGACAGAATGTGTCTCTATTCCAGCGGAATTGAGCGCTTTCGCTACATCGACCGCCTGATGCGCACCGCGCGCGACCAACAGCGGGGGCTGTGGGGCCGCGGCGATGATGATGCGCGTCAGCGCCGCGCCGTCACCTGGCCCGGTAACGGGGGCGAAACCCGCCCGCGCGGCTGCCGCGGCTGTGCGCGACCCCACGCACCATGCCCGCCGCCCCGCAGCGGGCGAAAGCGCCGCATAGGCCGCAACAGCATTTTCCGAGGTAAAAACCAACTCGCGCGCCTCTGGCACCTCTGGGTTAAGCCCAACGATCCGCTGCATCGGCGCAAGCAGCTTCGGCCAATCTTCGCCGAAGCGCTCTGCAAAACTCTCGGCAAAGCGGCGCGCTTGCGCGGCCGGGCGGGTCACAAGCAGCGTTGGGCGGGAATCAGACAAGGCCACCCCCGGGATTGTGCGATCTCACCCTCGGTGTTACCTGCCTGAAAGCATTCCCGCAACTGGCGCGCCATGACTGAAACGCTCACCCTCCTCGGTATTGAAAGCAGTTGCGATGATACCGCAGCGGCAGTGGTGCGGTTTGAGGATGGGCGCGGCGTGGTTTTGGCGTCGGTTGTGGCGGGGCAAACGGAACTGCACGCGCCTTTCGGCGGCGTGGTGCCAGAACTTGCAGCCCGCGCGCACGCTGAAAAGCTGGACCACTGCGTCGAAGAGGCGCTGGCGCGCGCAGGTTTGGGGTTGGCCGATCTGGATGCGGTGGCCGTGACCGCCGGGCCGGGGCTGATCGGCGGTGTGCTTTCGGGTGTGATGTGCGCCAAGGGCATTGCAGCAGGGGCGGGGCTGCCGCTGCTGGGGATAAATCACCTTGCCGGGCACGCGCTGACACCACGGCTGACCGATGGGCTTGTGTTTCCTTACCTGATGCTGCTGGTCTCTGGCGGGCATTGCCAGTTTCTGATCGTGCGCGGCCCCGAGGATTTTTCGCGCATTGGCGGCACGATAGATGATTCGCCCGGCGAGGCTTTCGACAAAACCGCGAAACTGCTTGCATTACCACAACCGGGCGGCCCCGCAGTTGAGGCCGAGGCGGCAAAGGGCGACGCGCGGCGTTTTGCCTTTCCGCGCCCGTTGTTGGACCGCGCGGGCTGCGACATGTCATTTTCCGGGCTGAAAACCGCGCTTTTGCGGGCGCGCGATGGGGTGATGGTCATGGGCCATTTGCACGCGCAAGACCGCGCCGACCTTTGCGCCGGGTTTCAGGCAGCCGTCGCTGACGTTCTGGCAGAAAAATCTCGCCGTGCGCTGGCGGTATATCTGGCAGAAAACCCAACATCGCCTGCCTTTGCCGTGGCGGGTGGCGTGTCTGCCAATATGACCATTCGGGCCGCGTTAGAGACTGTTTCAGCTGCGGCAGGCGCGGGCTTCGTGGCACCACCGCTCGCGCTTTGCACCGACAACGCAGCGATGATCGCATGGGCAGGGATCGAGCGATTCCGCGAGGGCGGGCGCGATGACCTGACAATATCGGCACGCCCGCGCTGGCCGCTTGACGCGGCCGCCCCGGCCATGCTCGGTTCAGGAAAGAAGGGGGCGAAGGCATGAGCATCGGCGTTCTTGGTGCGGGCGCTTTTGGCACGGCACTGGCGGTAGCGTTGGCACGAAATGGTGCCGTAACGCTTTGGGCGCGCGATGCAGGCCATGCCATCGAAATGCGCGACAGCCGGTGTAACACGCGCCGGTTGCCGGGGGTTGAGTTACCACAAAACGTCTCTGTTACAGCCGAAATCGAAAAGGCGGCAGCCGCGGACCTGTTGCTTCTGGCGATGCCGATGCAGCAGATGGCGGGCTTTCTGGCAAAACATCGGGTCGCACTTGCGGGCCGCCAACTCGTTGCCTGCTCCAAGGGTATCGACCTTGGCACCGGGCTTGGCCCCACGGCGCTGATTGCAACCGAATGCCCTACCGCCACCCCGGCGATGCTGACGGGGCCAAGCTTTGCCGCCGACATCGCACGCGGGCTACCCACCGCGCTGACGCTCGCCTGCGCCAGCGACACTGCGGGCGAGGCCATGCAAACGCAGCTTTCCACCCCTGTCTTGCGGCTCTATCGAACCACCGACACAACCGGCGCAGAACTGGGCGGCGCATTGAAAAACGTCGTGGCGATAGCCGCCGGGGTGGTGATCGGTGCAGGTCTGGGCGATTCGGCGCGCGCCGCGCTGATGACACGGGGCTTTGCCGAGATGACGCGCTTTGCAACCGCGCGCGGTGCGCAAGCTGACACGCTTGCCGGGCTTTCCGGGCTGGGCGATCTGGTACTGACCTGCACATCGGCGCAATCGCGCAACTTCCGCTTTGGGCAGGCACTTGGTGCCGGCACGGGCTTTGACGCCAACACCACCGTAGAAGGCGTTGCGACATCAAAAGCAGTCTCTGCGCTGGCCAAAACACTTGGCGTCGATATGCCGATCGCCAGCATGGTCACAGCTTTGGTGGACCATCATATTACCGTGGCCGAGGCCACTCGCGCGCTGCTTTCGCGCCCTCTCAAACAGGAGTGAACATGTATTTTGCCCTTATCTGCCGCGACAAACCCGGCGCTCTCGACACCCGGCTTGCGACCCGCCCGGAACATCTGGCCTATATCGAGGCCACCGATATCGTGCGTCAGGCCGGTGCCTTGGTAGAGGGCGGACAGGTCGTAGGCTCGCTGATCGTCCTGGAGGCGGCCAGCCTTGCCGAAGCCGAGGCTTGGGCGGCAGGCGACCCCTACAGCGCTGCGGGTCTGTTCGAATCCGTCAGCATCAGCGAGTGGCGGAAGGTTGTCGGTTGATGGCGAAGTGGCTATTCAAATCCGAGCCTGACGTTTGGGGCTGGGCTGACCAGATGGCCAAAGCACCCGCTGCCGAAGAATGGCACGGCGTGCGCAACTATCAGGCGCGCAACAACATGCGCGCCATGCAACTGGGCGATCGCGGGTTTTTCTACCATTCCAACGTTGGCAAAGAGATTGTCGGGATTGTCGAGGTAGCAGCGCTTTCGCACCCCGACAGCACCACCGACGACCCGCGCTGGGATTGTGTCGATATTCGCGCGCTTTTGCCGCTTCGCCGCCCGATCAGCCTGATCGAAGTGCGCGCCGACCCGCGGCTTGCGAACATGGCGCTGGTGACGAACTCGCGGCTTTCGGTGCAGCCGGTGACCGATGAGGAATGGCGGGTGATTTGCGAATTGGGTGGTGTGGACCCCTGAAAAGCAGGAGGGCCCTAGCACCCCTGCCTAGGACCCTCCACCACCCCACGTGCTCCCCTAGCACCACACGTGAATATGAAAGGCCCCGGCCCTACTGGCCCGTTCGGTTTTTCTAGCGGCGACTGCCCCGAATCACAAGTTTTGCGTCAAGAAAAAACGTTTTGAATCCATGCCTTTACTGAAAGGACTGGTTAACCGAGTTTCTGCGCGGCAAGCCGTTCGTAATAGGGCAGCGCGGCCTCGGCCAGCCGGGCGTAATCACCTGATAGCTCTGGAAGCGGGCCCTCTGCGCCCTCGAACCCGGTCGAAACATGCACCGCGCCGTACCAATGCGGCGCCCAAGCGCCGTCATAAGGCTTGGGCCCGGCGGGCCATTGCAGCATCGACGCGCGAAACTCGATGCCAAGCGCCGCACATAGCCCGCGCAGCGCGGCTTCGGGGTTTGCCCGGATATCGGCGGAATCGATCACCAAGGGCGCACGGCCCAACCAGCCCGCCACCTCGTCGAATAGTTCAGCCTGCTGCGCAAAGCCAATGTCTGCCAGCGTCGGGCTTTCACGCTTTTTCGAATAGCTTGCCACCACCCGCGCAGGGTGGCGGATCAGGAACACGTTGGTCAGCTGCCGCATGAAGCTACGATCAAACGCCGGGATCATGTGCAGCGTCATATGCTTTTGGTAAAACAGGCTCTGAGCCTGCGGAAATGGGCCGGTGCAGGCTTCGGCTACCTTGCCCGCGTCGGGTTCGCCCGCAGCAATGACTGCGTCGCGCATCGGATGATCTGTTTCGGTTGCTGCAAGATAGGCGGCATAAAACGGCTCGTCCCAAACCGCGCAATCTCCGCGCGCGGCAAAGGCATACATCATCGCCGTCGATAGATTACGCGGCCCGGACCACATTGCGATTCTCATGCCTGCACCATCGCCTTGTAAAGCCCGCGCAAGCGCTCTGTCATCGGACCCATCTGCCCCGACCCGATCGTGCGCCCGTCGATACTGCCCACCGGCGTTTGCGCGCCGAACGTGCCGGTCAAAAAGGCTTCATCGGCTGAATACGTCTCTAACAAGCCGAAATTGCGCTGATAGATCGGAATGTCGTTCGCCCGGCACAGGTCGATCACCTTGGCGCGGGTGATGCCGTTCATGCAGTAATCACCGGTCGAGGTCCAAACCTCGCCCTTGCGCACAATGAAGAAGTTGCAGGCGTTGGTGGTGTTCACAAAGCCATGCACATCCAGCATCAGCGCCTCGTCCGCGCCCGCTTTTTCAGCGGCGATGCAGGCGAGAATGCAGTTGAGTTTGGAGTGACTGTTGAGCTTTGGGTCCTGACTCATCGGCAAGCCGCGGATCTGGGGCACGGTGGCCAAACGGATTGGCCGGGGTATCTTTGGCCGCGAATGTTCCATGATTATCACGACGGTCGGCCCTTGCCGCGATAGCGACGGGTGCTGAAATGGCCGGTGCTTGACGCCGCGCGTCACCAT
>NZ_JBFHIA010000144.1:0-8138 GCF_041596715.1 Phaeovulum sp. | reverse complement strand
TGTAGACGGGCCCGGTACATCGTCATCAAGGATCACCCTAAAATCGCCCTCGGGCGTGATCGCGAAGATGCGGTCTGACATCACATGCGTGCCCCAAAGGTTGCCAAAGGCATCAAACGCGATGCCATCGATGAAACCGCCTGTATCGGCGGGCCCAAAGACTTCGCGCGCAGTCACCTGGGTGTCGGCACCAATGCGCAGCCGGGTGATACGGCGGCCCGACGTTTCGACCACGTAAAGCCATTCTTCCGCGGCATCAAAACGGATTTCGTTGGTAAAGCGAAAACCGTCCGCCACGATCCGCGCGCCGCGTTCGTCAAGCACCGCCACGTAACCATCGGCGATATTGGGGCTGATCGCCTGCATCCAGTTCTTGATGCGGGTCGAAATTGTCAGCCAGATGCGCCCTTTGCTATCGCGCAGCACGAAATTGACCTTGCCGATCGGCGTGCCGTCGATGGTGTCGAGCACAACTTCGCTGCGCCCGTCGCGCGACATTCGTTCCAGCCGGTCGGTGCCAAAGTTTGAGATGAGAATTGAGCCATCGCCGTCAAAGGCCAACCCATTGGGCAGCGTGCCTTGGGTAAGACGCGCTGCCACATCGGCGGTAGCCGCAAAGTGGTCGTCGTGCTTTTGCGTGATCAGCGTTTGGGTGCCATCCGGGCCAATGTGCACCACACCGCCGCGCGCATCGGCCGACCAAAGCGACCCATCGCTCTCGGCCAGAATGCACTCGGGGCGTTGCAGGCCTTCGCCGACAAAGGAAATGTTGGCCTTGGTCACGCTAAAGCCGTCGAGCGGGTTCTTCATATGTCTTTCCAGCCATTCGGTGTTTTCATGCGGTGACGGATGGTATTCTGCTGCCCTAGCGTTTGCTCGATGAAGCACCCCTTTCGCGCAGCATTGATAAGTGCGGCCACCTTGTTTTCAGGGTCGTCGCTTTCAATTGCAACATCTACTTCAAAACTTCGCGGCCCGGTTTCATAGACCCGCCCCTTTGCCTCCCAATCCCATTGCACACGCGCATCGACCGTAAGATTCGTGAGCGTAACATCCATGCGTTTCGCAAAGGCTCGGATCTGGGTCATGATGCAGCCGGTCAGCCCGGCCACGAACAATGCCAGCGGCGGCGGCGCGGTGCCTTCGCCGCCGTGAAACGGGCCTTCATCGGTGGCAATTTCGAACGGGCCTTCGGCGAAGGGCTTGCGCATATGCACGCTCAGATCATTGCGCATCTTGCCGCTGGCGGTGCCGTGGCAGTCGAATTGCACAAGCGCGCGCTGCATTTTGGTGCTGTCTTTTCCCTCGCTCATCAGAAAGCGACCCTGTCGCCGCCCTTGAGGGCAAGCATGGCGCGCGCCTCATCGGGGGTTGCCACTTCCATGTCCAGCGTCTCGATGATGCTGCGGATCTTGGTGACCTGCTCGGCGTTGTTTGCGGCAAGCCGTCCACGGCCGATATAGAGGCTGTCTTCCAGCCCAACCCGCACGTTGGCACCTTGCACCAGCGCCTGTGTCAGCACCGGCATCTGATGGCGCCCCGCAGCCAGAACCGACCAATAGTAATCATTGCCAAACAAGCGGTCGGCGGTCGCTTTCATGAAGGTTACGTTTTCGGGGTCGGGCCCGATGCCGCCAAGAATGCCGAATATCGTTTGGATGAAAAACGGCGGCTTCAGCACGCCCCGATCTGCCATGAAAGCTAGGTTGTAGAGGTGGCCCACATCATAGCATTCCAACTCGAACCTTGTTCCATGGCCCTCGCCCAGATCTTTCACCACCCGCTCGATATCGCGGAACGTGTTGCGGAAGATGAAGTCGTCGCTACCACGCAGGAATGGCTCTTCCCAATCGAACTTCCAGTCGCTGTATTTGTCGGCCATCGGGTGAATGGAAAAGTTCATCGAACCCATGTTGAGCGAGCACATCTCGGGACTGGCGCGCAAGGGTGCGGCAAGGCGCTGTTCTACCGTCATGCCCAAGCCACCGCCGGTAGTGATGTTGACGACCGCATTGGTGGCCTGCTTGATCACCGGCAGAAACTGCATGAACACCTCGGGGTCGGGCGTCGGGCGACCAGTCTCGGGGTCGCGCGCGTGCAGATGCAGGATCGAAGCACCGGCGTTTGCTGCGGCAATTGCCTGTTCGGCAATGTCAGCCGGCTTGTAGGGCAACGCGGCCGACATGGTCGGGGTATGAATACCGCCGGTGACGGCGCAGGTGATGATGATCTTGCGGGGCGATTTCGCCATTTTCGGTCTCCTGTTCGGCCAAGGCGCTTGAGAGCGAGCGCATGGCTGGTGTGGGTAAAATAATCAGTCGTCGAGAATTGCCACGGCACGCGTAAAGCCTGCCGATGCGGCCTTGATCTTGAAAGGAAAGCAGGAAAGCCGAAAACCGGTGGCTGGCAACTGATCGAGGTTCGTCAGCTTTTCAAGGTGGCAATACCCGATATCCATGCTGGCCCGATGGCCCTCCCAGACAATTGCCGGATCGGGGTTTTCCAACCAGCGTTGCCGAGTGTAGGAAAACGGCGCATCCCAGCTCCATCCATCTGTGCCTGTCACGCGCACGCCGCGCTCTAAAAGCCAAAGCGTGGCGGCGCGGCCCATGCCGCACCCTTTGCTCAGATAATCAGGCTGGCCATAAGCATCGCCCGCAGCGGTGTTGACCACCACGATTTCCAAGGGCGAGAGCGTATGCCCAATTCGGGCCAGTTCGGCCTCAACCTCTTGCGGGGTGACGACATGGCCATCGGGCAGGTGGCGAAAATCAAGTTTCACGCCGGGCTGAAAGCACCACTCTAGCGGCACTTCATCAATCGTGATCGCGCGTTCGCCGCCGTTCATGGTGGAGTGGTGATGATAGGGCGCGTCCAGATGGGTGCCGTTGTGCGTTTGCACTTGCAACATCTCGATCGCCCAACCCTCGCCGCCGGGCAGTTGATCGGCTGTCATGCCCGGAAAGAACTGCAAGACCTGCGCTGGCGTGTCCTTGTGCCCAAGGTAGGTGATCTTCGGCTCATACCCCGGCGGATCCGAGGCGATGCCCGCTTCAAGCGGGACCGATAGGTCGATAATGCGCATAATTGGCCCTTTCTTACAAAATACCTATGGCGATGGCGGGGAAAGCGATGACCAAGATCAGGCAGAAGAGCATGATCAAAGCAAAGGGCGCGGCCCCGATGAACACGTCACCCAGCGAAACATTCGGGTCATCCAGCGCGCTTTTTATGACATAAACTGATATGCCAAGCGGTGGCGTCAGCAGCCCGATTTCCACCGCCAGCACCGTGATGACCCCGAACCAGATCAGATCAACCCCAAGCTGCTGCGCGATTGGCAGCACCAAAGGCAGCGTGATCAGCATGATGGATGACGAGTCTAGAATGGTGCCTAGGACGATCAAGACCACCACGAACACCGCCAAAAAGCCGTAGATGCCAAGATCCAGACCGATGATCCACTCGGTCAGAAAAACCGGCAACCCCGACATCGCAAGCATACGGCTGTACATGCTTGCGGCGATGATCAGAAAGCAGATTGACGCGGTAATATGCCCGGCCTCAAGCGTCACGCCCCAAAGCGTGCGCAGGTTCATCCGCCGCTTTGCAAAGGCAATGACAATGGCCCCAAGCGCGCCAATGGCACCCGCCTCGGTTGGGGTGAAAACCCCGCCATAGATGCCGCCAAGAACCAGCAAGATCAGTGCAACAATCGGCAGCAGCTTGGAACTTGTGTCACCGATTGCGGCACCAAGGCTTCGGGGCGTGGTCACCTGTGGGGCCGCGCGGCCCGTAAAGCCGGGAAACAGCCGCACCATCACATAGATGCCAAGCGCGAAGGCAAATGCCAGCAGCAAACCGGGGCCGATACCTGCCATGAACAGCAAGCCCACCGATTGCTCAGACAAGATGCCGTAGAGGATCATCAGCAGGCTGGGCGGTATCAACATGCCCAGAACCGACGATCCGGCCACCACGCCAGTTGCAAACCGTGCGCTATGCCCTGCGCGCACCATTTCTGGCACGGCGACCTTGGCAAAAACAGCGGCAGATGCAATCGAGATGCCGGTTATGGCCGCGAAGATCGCGTTGGCCCCCACCGTGGCAATACCTAGCCCGCCCAGCACCCGATGAAACGCCCGGTTGGCCACATCAAAGGTGTCGCGCGCAATGTCGGCGCGGCTGACGACAAGCCCCATCAGCACGAACAACGGCACGACGCCAAACAGGTAGCTCGAGATTCCCTCGCGCGCTGCAAGCGAAAGCACCCGCGCGGCGATTTGCGGATCGTCGCGCAGCAGCCAGACGCCGAAAAAGCTGACCAACGCAAGGGCTATGGCCACGTGCATGCCAGACCAGATCAGCACAAGAATGCCAGCCAGCGAGGCGAGACCGATTTCAATTCCGGTCATAGCGCGGCCCACGGACGGGCGGCGCGATACATAAGCGCCAGCGCCCGCATCACGAATACGGCAAACAAAAGCGCCGACCCAATCAGCACGATCAGGTGCACCGGCCAGATCGGCGCAAGAAATTGCCCGACCGCGCCCACCATTTCCCGGCGGCCATAACTACGTTGAAACAGCGGAAGGAAGGCCGTTATCAGCACACCGATCAGAAAGGCCCCTGCCCCGTGCAGCACCGCATCCAGCGCATCTGCAAGCCGCGGGCGATACCGGCGCACCAACGTCAGAAGCGCGTCTGATCGGGTCAGCTTGTCGTGCGAAAGCGTGTTGGCAATTTGCAGAAAGACAATCGCCAGTATCGACATCGCTACGATTTCGGGCACCCCCGCAATCGGCTGGCCAAGACCGAACCGCCCGATCACATCGGCCGCGATCAGCCCCATGATGCCTAGAATACACAGCGTGCCCAACGCACTTGCCAGAACCGTTGCCTTGTCCAGCAAGGATGCGGCCACATCAAAGGCGCGAACGCCCGTTCGCAGATCAACGAGTGTTGACATGGAATCCTCCCAAAGGGGGTGGGCCGAGGTGGCGCGAAGCGCACCCCGGCTTTCGCCTTAGCGCATCGACCAGTCACGCGGCAGCGTAACCCCGGCCGCTTTGAGTGCCGCAACATAGGCGTTCAGCACTTCGGTTCCGCTAAGACCTTGGGCATCGGCGTCTTTCGCCCAGGCCCCGGCGACATCGGGCAGCGCCGCCGCCCAGCGGGCCTTTTCGGCATCGCTCAGCATGGTCACTTTCGAGGAGTCGGTCCCGCCAAGCGTGGTCATCGCAGCCGCCACGCGCTGCGATTGCTCGGCAAGGTAGGCAACCGTATAGGCCTCGGCACCCTTGCGGAGCGCGTCCTGAACAACGGCGGGCTGTCCGTCGAACCAGTCTTTGTTGGCAACCAGCGACCCTGCGTATTGCGCGCCAAAGTCGGTGACGGTCACATAAGGCGCGACCTCTTGCAACTTGGCGGGGGCTGCGGCGGTGGGGAACACGATCACCCCGTCAAACACACCGGTCTGCATGTCGTTGTAATAGGTGGTCAGGTTGCCCGCCACACCAACGGCACCGGTGCCCTCCAGCCAGTTCACCGCAGCACCCGGCGCGGCGATACGGTGGCCCTTTAGGTCATCCATCGAGGTGACAGGGAAGTTGGTCATCAGCACGTAGTTATCGAGCGCAAAGCCACCGCCCAGATACTCCAGACCGTATTTCTCCCAAGACGTGCTCATACCGGGAACCGTTTCGTGCAAATCGTCCATAACCTGCATCACGAGGTTCGGGTCGGCCGGTCCGAAGGGCGTGTAATAGGTGACGTTCTGCAACGGCAATGACGTGGGTTCAAATACCGTAGGCACCGCCCCCACTTCGGCAAGGCCATCCTCGATAGCCTCAAGCTCACCACCCACCGCGGCCAGAGTGCCGCCGTAGGCCTCTGTCCAGTTGATCGTGTAGCCCGAACCCTGAAGGGCCGCGTCTACCGTAGGAATGTAGGTCTCGGTCAGGTGCTTGACCCACAGAAAGATTGGCGGGTGACCGTTGACCACCGTCACATTTATGGTTTGCGCCTGCGCGGCCATCGGCATCGCAAGAACTGCGGCAATCGCCCCTGCCGCGAGGTTGAGTTTGTTCTTCATGGTATCCTCCCATTGGATGCTTCGGGGCCTCCTCGCCCCGTTTTTTCAGTCGTCCTTTCGGCGCGTGGCCAGCGCACGTATGCCTGCCGCCGCGAAGATTTTTGCTTCCTCGATTGCTTGGTTCACATCGTCGTCGTGGCAAGCGCCATCCGACAGATCGCCCGCGCGGCCCGTGCGCCCCATCAGCGACAGCGCAATCGACACCGTGAACAGATAGCCCCGGACCGCGTCTTTCTGTTCTAGCTTTGGCACCGCATCGACGAACCGCGCGATGAACTCCTGCGCGATGTCGTTGTAGTTTTGCGCAGTCAGGCGGCGCGAACGCTCATCGGTGCCCGCCGCGACATGCACCAGAAGCCGCGCATAGCGCTGACCGTCGCGCGTGGCATCGTGCCCAAACTCGATCGTCGGGCGCAAGAATGCCTCTAGCAACGCCTCCAAAGTCGGGGCCGCTGTTTGGGCCAATAGCTCGCTTAGAAGTGCGCGGCGGCGACCGTTGATTTCGGCGGCGCGGCGCTCGACCACGCGCGCGAATAGCTGCTCTTTGCTGCCGAAGTAGTAGTGCAGAAGCGCCGCGTTGACCCCCGCACCCGCCGCAATTGCGCGTGTGGTGGTGCCGTGAAAGCCGTTTTCCGAAAACTCCGCCTCTGCCGCGTCAAGCAAGCTTTCGGCGGCATCGTGCGGCGAGTCGATATTGGTCAGGGTGCTGGCCATGGCGATCTCATGCTTAGGAAAAAATTAATCATGCGCTTAATTAACGCTACGTTCGCACTTGCCCTGTTGTCAACCGTGCGTTTCGAGATGCGATGCGCAACCCGGCCCAGCCATCTTTGCAAAAGCAAAGCAGGTTGACCCAGACACCCGCGATGCCTAGGTCAGCCAGAAATATAGTGACGTGTTTTCTGATGCTTGAAGATTCACCCTGCTCGTGCCAGCAAAGTTTGTAGCCCCAGCACCTCATCCTTTTTCAGCGCCATCACCCGGCGCTGGATTCGGCGGACAGCGTGCTGAGGCCCAGATCATCCAGAATCGCATAGACCGCAGGAAGGACAAACAGCACCGCCATGCTCGCAGTCAGAAGCCCGAAAACCAGACTGGCCACCATCGGGATAAGGATCTGCGCCTGCAAGCTGGTTTCGGTCAAGATTGGCATCAGCCCCGCTATGGTTGTGCCGCTGGTCAGAAAGATCGCCCTGAACCGGGCGCGTGCGGCCCGCCCAGCGGCCTGCGAAACGCTGGATGCGCCTGCGTGCTCGTGTTTGACGAAATCCACAAGAAGGATCGAGTTGTTGACCACGACCCCGGCCAAGGCGATAAAACCCAACAGGCTTGGCATAGAGAAGTCCAGCCCCATCGCCATGTGTCCGAAGATCGTGCCGGGCAGGGCAAATGGAATCACAAGCATCACCACAATCGGTTCCAGATAGGACCGGAACTGGAAGCTGAGCAGCAGGAACACACCCAAAAGCCCAATGGCAAAGCCTTTGACCATGGAAACCTGTGTCTTGCTTGCCTCGGCATTCTGGCCTTCGACATCCAGCGCCACGCTGGGATATCGCTGCAATAGTCCCGGTATGAACCGTGTCAGCGTGTCGTTGACGATAGCGTTTGCGTTCGCGGTGCGCGTGTCGATTGCGCCTTGGATCGTGACACTACGCACCCCGTTTTCGCGGTTGATCCGGCTGTATCCCTGACCGACCTCGACATCCGCCACCACGCTGAGTGGCACATAGCTGCCGTCGGGGCGGTGGATCGTGAAACCATTAAACACATCGCGGCTTGCCTGACCTTGCAAGTCAAATTGGGCGGTAAGCTCAACCAGACTGCCGTCGATCTGCATCTCGCTGATCGTGGTCCCGTAATAGGCGGCGCGCAGCTGATCGGCGACCAATGCGGCGGTGATCCCCATCGGCCCGGCTGCTTCATTCAGCGTGATGCGCAGTTCGCGTTTGCCCGGGCGCAGGTCGTCCAGAATCGAAGTGACCCCCTCATACTGCCAGAGCCAGTCCTGCAACTCGATCGATGCGGCCTTCAGCGCGCCAAG
>NZ_JBFHIA010000143.1:0-8189 GCF_041596715.1 Phaeovulum sp. | reverse complement strand
CGAGGCGGCAAGACCCTGAAGCAATGCAAGACAGGAGTAGAATATGACACCGAAAAAACCGCGCCGCTGGCTGCAATCGGCAATTGCCGAGGCCGCGAAATGTAACGTGGCCATGCCGTGGCAGCGCGGCACGGTGCGCAGCGGCACGATTGCACGGCGCGAAGAGGCCGCAAGCACAAACGTTCTGCCGCCGCGGGCACTGCTGCGCCGCGCCTGAGTGAGCAAAACGGCGAACAGCCGCTGCAAGTAAGCTGCGGTAATCGCCAAGATGGTGCCGAAGCAATCCTGTGCCCATGGGTCAGATTGGCCCGGTACCTCGCCCCGAAGCGACCTCGCGTTCGACGGGTGTCGATCCGAAGCCGCACTCTGCCAGACGCCTGCATTCGGTGGGGGCCATTGCAGGCGGGATTAGCCCGAAAGGCCGACCATGTCTTATCGCCTCCTGCCCACTGACGAGACTCCACGCCGAGCCAAGCGCCACGGGGCGCATTTCTCTGCGGCCCGCCAGCTGCGTGCGCCGTCGCCAGACGAGGCTCCGCAACGTGCGCGCGCGCTGACGCGGCGGTATGAGGCCACTTGGCTGACCGACAGCGGCGAAGTGCAAAGTTCGACCCGCATCGCACCGGCCACCGCTTTGTTTGAAGAGGCTTTTTCGGCCATGGCGCGCGGCACGTTGATTACCACCGATGCCGGGCCCGTGGCGGTCGAAGACCTCGTACCGGGGATGCGCGCCATCACCGGCGAAGGGCGCGCCGAAACCATCACCTGGATCGGGTCTTTGACCCTATACCCCGATCCGCAAGGGCGCGGAATTGCCGAAAGCATGTTGACGCGCATCACCGCCGAAGCCTTCGGGGCCAGCCGCCCGATGCCTGACCTTGTGCTTGGGCCACGCGCACGGCTGCTGCTGCGCGATGCGCGATGCCGTGCAATCTCGGGCAGCGATACGGTTTATGTGCCCGCACGCGCCTTTATCGATGGCGTGAGCGTGATCGAGCTTCGCACGGTAACGCCTGTCGTCGCCTATCATGTGGTGTTGAAACAGCACGCAAGCCTGCGTGTGATGGGGATGGAAGTGGAAAGCTACCACCCCGGCACCGGCATCGAGGCGATGGTCGAGCCGCGCTTGCTGGCGCTATTTGCGGCCTGCTTTCCCCACATCCAGCAGCTATCCGATTTTGGCCCCGAGGCGCATCCGCGCATGACGCGATTCGAGTTGGAGCACCTGCTGGAATAGCCGCGCAGGGCGCGCGGCCTATCTGGCCGCTGGCCGCCCCTCAGGGGTGGCGGGCCAGCCGCGCTTCGAGCACGTCGAACGGCACGCCCGGCTCGTCTTTGGCGCAGCGTATGACCAGCGAGGTTTTCACCGACGCCACATTGGCCGCAGCGGTCAGTTCTTCGGTTAAAAACCGCTGAAAGCTCGACAGATCGGGGGCCACGCATTTCAGGATGAAGTCGATCTCGCCGTTAAGCATGTGACATTCACGCACCAACGGCCAATCGCGGCAGCGCGCCTCAAAGGCCGAAAGATCGGATTCGGCTTGGCTGTGCAGCCGCACCATGGCGAACACGCCCACCTCAAAGCCCAATTCGCGCGGGTTCACGTCGGCATGATAGCCGCGAACGAAGCCCGCCTCTTCCAGTGTGCGCACCCGCCGCAGGCAAGGCGGCGCAGAAATGCCCACCCGCTTGGCAAGCTCCACATTGGTCATGCGCCCGTCAGCCTGCAACTCGGCCAGGATCTTGCGGTCGATTTCGTCAAGCCGGGAGCCGGACATCATATCCTCCAAAGATTTCGCGGAAAGTATCGTCGCACCGAAGTTTGCGCAATATTATTTCGCAATTTGTGGCGCAAGGGCAATCGTTAGCGGTTTCTTGCACGGGGGTTCAATTCGACATACCCGGCGTATATACGCGAAAAAGCAGATATGGAGACGATCATGGGCGATACACGGCATGTCAGAGTTTTGATCATTGGCTCGGGGCCTGCGGGCTATACGGCAGCTGTGTATGCGGCACGTGCGATGCTGTCGCCAGTGCTGGTGCAGGGGATGCAACCCGGCGGGCAACTGACCATCACGACCGATGTTGAAAACTGGCCGGGCGAAACCGCGATCATGGGGCCCGAACTGATGCAGAAGATGGAGGCGCACGCGACGGCCATGGGTGCTGAAGTCGTTTCTGACCTGATCACCTCGCTAGATCTGCAAAAGCGCCCCTTCACGGCGCAAAGCGATTCGGGCACCGTTTATACCGCCGATGCGGTGATCCTTGCGACCGGCGCGCAGGCCCGCTGGCTGGGGTTGCCGTCGGAAGAAAAGTTCAAAGGCTTCGGCGCTTCGGCCTGTGCCACCTGCGACGGCTTTTTCTACCGCGGTAAGGAAGTGGTGGTGACCGGCGGCGGCAACTCGGCGGTCGAAGAGGCGCTTTACCTCACCAATTTCGCAACCAAGGTCACCCTGATCCACCGCCGCGACAGTCTGCGCGCCGAAAAGATCATGCAGGACCGGCTGTTCAAGAACCCCAAGATCGAAGTGCTCTGGAACCATACCGTCGAAGAAGTGCTAGGCGATGAAAACCCGCTCGGGGTAACCGGGGTGCGTGTGCGCGATGTCAAAACAGGCGCCGAAAAGGTCGTGCCCTGTGCCGGGTTCTTTGTTGCCATCGGCCACTCACCCGCTTCGGAATTGGTCAAGGACCAGCTTGAAATGCACCACGGCGGCTATGTGAAGGTCGAACCGGGCACCACGCACACGTCGATTGCGGGCGTGTTTGCAGCGGGCGATCTAACCGACCCTGTCTATCGGCAGGCCGTCACCAGCGCCGGAATGGGCTGCATGGCCGCACTCGATGCGGAACGGTTTTTGTCGGAACAAGACTGATCTGGGCAGCGCACCGTTGCTGCTGCTTGTTCCACGGGGCGGCAGAAAGGGCGATGTTTCGTTCCGATCTTGGCATTTAGTGCATTGATTGCTTGATTTTCGCCATAGTCGCGCGCTAAGCCGCGCGCGAGCATGGCGGCGATTGCGCCGTTGAACACCAAGACCAAATCAGGTCCAGCAAGCGAGCCCTTTAAAATGTCTTTTACCAATTTTGCCCCGATCCCGGAGCTGTATGTTTCGCATGAATCCTCTTTGAAGCTGAAGACCGAAGCGGGAAACCTGCCGTCTTGGGATTTGACGCAGCGCCAAACCTGTGACCTAGAGCTTTTGATGAACGGCGGTTTCAACCCGCTCAAAGGGTTCATGAGCGAGGCTGATTATGATGGCGTGGTCAAGTCGATGCGGCTTGCCGATGGCACGCTCTGGCCAATGCCGATCACGCTTGATGTCAGCCAAGCCTTTGCCGACAAGATCGAACCGGGGCAGGATATTGCGCTGCGCGATCAGGAGGGTGTGATCCTTGCGATCCTTTCGGTGACCGACAAATGGGTGCCGAACAAATCGCAAGAAGCCTTGGGCGTGTTTGGCGCAGACGATCTGGCGCACCCGGCGGTGAACTACCTGCACAACGTCGCAGGCCCGGTCTATCTTGGTGGGCCGATCACCGGCATCCAGCAACCGGTGCATTACGATTTCAAGGGCCGCCGCGATACGCCGAACGAATTGCGCGCCTTTTTCCGCAAGATGGGCTGGCGCCGCGTCGTGGCGTTTCAGACCCGCAACCCCTTGCACCGCGCACATCAGGAACTGACCTTCCGCGCCGCGCGCGAAGCGCAGGCCAACTTGCTTATTCACCCCGTCGTCGGCATGACCAAGCCGGGCGATGTGGACCACTTTACCCGCGTACGCTGCTACGAGGCGGTGCTTGACCAATACCCCGCATCCACGACCACGATGAGCCTGCTGAACCTTGCAATGCGCATGGGCGGGCCGCGCGAGGCGGTCTGGCACGGGCTGATCCGCAAGAACCACGGCTGCACGCATTTCATCGTCGGGCGCGATCATGCAGGCCCCGGCAAGAACTCGGCGGGCAAGGATTTCTACGGGCCCTATGACGCGCAGGAGCTTTTCAAGAAGCACGAGGCCGAGATCGGCCTTGAGATGGTTGATTTCAAGCACATGGTCTATGTGCAGGAAAAGGCGCAATATTACCCCTCCAACGAAATCCCAGAAGGCTCGACCGTGCTGGATATCTCCGGCACCGAGTTGCGTCGGCGTCTGCGCGAAGGGATCGAAATCCCCGAATGGTTCTCGTTCCCGCAGGTGGTGACGGAACTGCGCCGCACCTCGCCCGCGCGCAACAAGCAAGGGTTCACGGTCTTTTTCACCGGGCTTTCGGGCTCGGGCAAATCGACTATCGCCAACGCGCTGATGGTAAAGTTGATGGAAATGGGTGGCCGCCCGGTCACGCTGCTGGATGGCGACGTGGTGCGTAAAAACCTCAGCTCGGAGCTGGGGTTTTCTAAAGAGCATCGCGATCTGAACATCCGTCGCATCGGCTATGTCGCGTCTGAAATCACCAAGAATGGCGGCATCGCGATTTGCGCGCCAATCGCACCCTATACGGCTACCCGCCGCGCAGTGCGCGAGGATATCGAGGCGTTCGGCGCATTTGTCGAAGTGCATGTGGCAACGTCGATCGAAGAATGCGAGCGGCGCGACCGCAAGGGGCTCTACAAGCTGGCCCGCGAAGGCAAGATCAAAGAGTTTACCGGCATTTCAGACCCCTATGAGGCACCGACCAACGCTGAACTGGTCGTCGATACCGAAAACGTAGACGTCGATCACTGCGCGCATCAGGTGATCTTGAAGCTCGAGTCGATGGGCCTGATCCGCGGCTGACGCATTTGCCGAAAATACCATGCAATCGCCGCCCCTGATCCGGGCGGCGATTTGCGTTTCTTTCACTGGTTTATCGTGATGCTTGCCCTGCTGCGCATTCGAGGGCTGCATGATGAAACTGAAGCACGGCTGGGCGGGGTCACCGCTTCGACACGACCGCAGATTTCCAGCCGCAATCCAGCCTAGTGCACATGCACCGGGGTGCGGTCGTTCTGCCGCGCCAGCGCAAATGCCATTTGGCAATCGGCCACCAAAGCCAACCGCTCACCATCGGCACCGTGCACGGCGTAAAGCGTGCGAAGATCGCCGGCTTGCGCGCGAATCTCGTCCGGCAGGTCAGCAACCGCAACCGCGCGCACATAGACGATGCGATCGTCGGTCTCTGCGCCAAAATCGTATTTCGTGTTCATGGCGGCCCCCTTTAGCTGCGAGTGATCGGGATCGAACGCACTACCGGGTCTGGCAGAGCGCGGCGCAAATCTATGTGCAGCAATCCGTTTTCCAGTTTGGCTGCTGCGACCTCGACACCATCGGCCAGCACGAAACTGCGCTGAAACGCGCGCGCGGCAATGCCGCGGTGCAAGAAAACACGCGCACCATCATCATCGCCCTGCCGCCCGCGGATAACCAGTTGGCGGTCTTCCAGCGAGATCGCAAGATCGGTCTCGGCAAAGCCAGCTACCGCCAGCGTGATGCGGAAGGTATCGGGCGAGGATTGTTCAATATTATACGGTGGATATCCGTCTCCGCCAGTCTTGGCGGTACGTTCCACCAACCGCTCCAGCTGATCGAACCCCAGCAGGAACGGGTGCGCGGCAAAGCTCAGTTTCGTCATCGGGCAGGCCCTTTTGATAAGCGACATGCAGAGGGCGGGCCCCTTGCGGCGACCCGTTTCATAGATATGGGCACGGCAGGCCCACCTCGCAAGGTTGCGCGATGCAGGCGCGATTGCAAGGTTCACGCACAGCGGCCGCAGCGCTATAGTCTGCTGCGCCCGATCAGCGACTCGGGCGGATCGGTTCAAACCTCGAATGGCAGGCAAATCCGATGAACCCACCGAACGAAATGAACTCTGACGAGGTCTTGCGGGTAAAGCTCGAGGTGCTTCGACGAGAGCACCGCGATCTTGACGATGCAATCGACGCCCTAGGCAACACGATAAGCGCCGACCAGCTGACTCTGCGGCGGCTGAAAAAACAAAAGCTTTCCCTGAAAGACAAGATCGCACGGCTGGAAGACCAGTTGACCCCCGACATCATCGCCTGACCTGCCCGCTTGGCTTGCGCGGAGCGAAGGCCGGGCTATAGTGCGCCGCGGCAGGCAGGCGGGGGGCAGTGATGGGCGTTGCAGTGGGAATCATCATGGGCAGCCAGTCAGACTGGCCAACCATGCGCGAGGCAGCGACGCTGCTTGAAGAACTGGGGGTGCCCTACGAGGCGCGGATCGTATCGGCGCACCGCACACCTGATCGGCTGTGGGATTATGGCAAGGGCGTGGTCGGGCGCGGGCTGAAGGTAATCATCGCTGGGGCCGGGGGTGCGGCGCATCTGCCGGGCATGGTGGCCTCGAAAACCCGATTGCCAGTGATTGGGGTGCCGGTGCAAAGCAAGGCTTTGTCAGGCGTCGATAGCCTGTATTCGATCGTGCAGATGCCGCGCGGTTTTCCGGTGGCAACCATGGCGATCGGTGCGCCGGGGGCTGCCAACGCGGCGTTGATGGCAGCGGCAATATTGGCGCTGTCGGACCCCGCTTTGGCGGCGCGCCTTGATGCATGGCGCGCGGCACTTTCGGCGGCAGTGCCAGAGGAACCTTCGGATGACTGACATGCTCGCACCGGGTGGGTGCATCGGTATCCTCGGCGGCGGGCAGCTTGGCCGGATGCTTGCTGTTGCCGCCTCGCGCCTAGGGCTGCGCGCGCATATCTTCGAGCCGGGCGAAAACCCGCCCGCGGGGCAGGTTGCGTGGCGAGTCACCAAAGCGGGCTATGACGATGCGGCGGCGCTGCGGGCCTTTGCGGCCTCTGTCGATGTCATCACCTTCGAGTTTGAGAACATCCCGACCTCGGCGCTCGACATTCTGGAAAGCCTGCGCCCGATCCGCCCGGGCCGACGCGCGCTGGCGATCAGCCAAGACCGGGTCGCGGAAAAGACTTTTCTCAACGGCATCGGTCTGGCGACCGCGCCTTGGGCGGCAGTGACGGATGCGGCCAGCCTGAACGCCGCGCTGGCGCAGATCGGGGTGCCAGCGGTGCTCAAAACCAATCGGCTGGGATATGATGGCAAGGGGCAGGCCCGGATCAACACGCCCGCCGATGCCGCACCCGCGCTGGCGGCGATGGCGGGTGCCGACGCCGTGCTGGAGGGCTTTGTTCGCTTTTCCCGCGAGGTTTCGGTCATCGCCGCACGCGGTGTTTCGGGCGAGGTCGCGGCCTTTGACCCTGGCGAAAACGTGCACCGGGGCGGTATTTTGCACACCACCACCGTGCCCGCCCGCCTTTCCCCCGCCGAGCGGTCGGACGCCGTGCTGATCGCCGCGCGCATCCTCAATGCGCTCGACTATGTAGGGGTGCTTGGGGTCGAACTTTTCGTCACGCCCGAGGGGCTTCTGGTCAACGAAATAGCGCCAAGGGTGCATAATTCGGGGCACTGGACGCAAGCGGGCTGCGCGGTCGATCAATTTGAGCAGCACATTCGCGCAGTCGCAGGCTGGCCCTTGGGCGATGGCAGCCGCTACGCGGATGTCGAGATGACCAACCTGATCGGTGACGACATGGCGCAACTGCCCGTGATCGCGCGTGAGGCAGGAGCCTCGATTCACCTCTACGGCAAGGCCGAGGCCCGGCCCGGCCGCAAGATGGGCCATGTGAACCGGGCCATCAAGCGCGGCTGAGGCTCGCCCCTATTCGGGCCGCACCCGCGGTGCCGTGCCCTTGGCAAAGGCATCAAGCCGCGCGCGCGCCGCAGGCTGGGTGTTGACCACGCCCGCCAAGACAGACTCGGCATAGGCTGCATCAAGGCCCGACATGTTCTGCATGTGGCTGATGCCCGAGCAGATGGCAAAGTTGGAAAGCGGGGTATTGGCGGCAATCGCCTTGGCCAGCGCAAAGGCCTTCTCGTCGCTCGACCCTTCGACGAGATACTGGCATAGCCCGATCTGCACCGCCTCGGCACCTTTGTAGATGCGGCCCGTCAGCATCATGTCGATCATCCGCGCCTTGCCCACCAGATCGGCCACGCGGATCGTCGCGCCGCCGCCGGTGAACAACCCACGGCTACCCTCGGGCAGCGCGAAATAGGTAGAGGCGTCGGCCACCCGAATATGCGCCGCCGAGGCCAACTCTAGCCCGCCGCCCACCACCGCCCCCTTCAGCGCCGCAATGATCGGCACGCCGCCGTATTCCATCTT
>NZ_JBFHIA010000142.1:0-8200 GCF_041596715.1 Phaeovulum sp. | reverse complement strand
GGCATCAAGTGCTGCTTCATCCGCTGGATTGCGCTTTTGATGCGCGGCCTCCATGCGTGCGAATAGCGCATCAATCACCTTCAGATCGGTGTCAGAGCCAAGCCGGGCGGCGCGCTCTGCCGCCAAGCCCTCCATATCGCGGCGAAACGAGAGATAGTCGAACACCGCTTGTTCATGGCTGGCAAAAAGCCGGATCAGCGCGGGCGAGAACGCGGCGTTAAGCACCTCTGCCACAAAGATGCCCGACCCTGCGCGCGTCACCAGAAGCCCGGCGTCCTGCAACTCTGCCACTGCCTCGCGCAGGCTGGGTCGAGAGACGCCCAACCGTTCGGAAAGTTCACGTTCTGAAGGAAGGCGCTCGCCGGGGCGCAGGACGCCTTGCAGGACGAGTCCCTCGATCTGGCGCACGACCGCCTGACTGAGCTTTTCCGACTCGATTTTCTGAAACGGCATGGCATCCCCAGATTTGGTAAAAATCTATGACCACATCAGGCTATGCGCAAGAAAAAGCCGGGCGCAAGGCCCGGCTTTCACATCCTGTATCCGCGCTCAGGTATTGGGGCGGATGATGATTTCCACCCGGCGGTTCTTGGCCCGCCCGGCTGCATCAAGGTTAGAGGCGATCGGCTGATCTTCGCCGCGCCCATAAGCAATGATGCGACCCGAGGGCACGCCTGCGCCGATCAGCACCGAGGCCACCGATTTGGCACGGCCTTCGCTGAGGTTCTGGTTGTAGCTGGCGCTTCCAACGTTGTCGGTATGCCCGATCACCTCGATCCGCGTGTTCGGATACCGCAGAAGGCTGGCGGCCAGCGTGTTCAGGTCAGACCGCAGGTCGGGCCGAAGCGCCGTGCTATCTGTTGCAAACAGCACGTCTTGCGGCATCGTCACGATCAACTGGTTGCCGGTGTTGACCACACCGACGCCATTCCCAAGGTCGCGGTCAAGCTCGGCCGCTTGCCGGTCAAGGTCAGCGCCGATCAGCCCGCCGATCGCACCGCCTACCAGCGCCCCGGCTGCGGCTTGCCCCAGCGTGTCACCCTTGCCAGCGGTTGCGCCGAAAAGCCCGCCGAGTGCTGCGCCGATCGCCACACCGTCTTGGGTGCGGTTGGTGCTGCCGTCCGGATTGGTGCAGGCACCAAGCGCCATGACCCCAACCGCGGTCGCCGTAAACAGAATACGCCCTGATTTCATCGCGTCCTCCAAATAGATGCGCCCCTGCGGGGCGGCTCGCACGACTATACCCTGTGCACTTGGAACAGGCCACGCGCCGCCCGGCCACAAGCGGGTTTTCGCGCATCACATTGCCGCGACACTCGCTTCGGCGCGCGCGGATTCCCATGCCAGCATGGCGCGCTTGATGGGCAGGCCCCAGTGATAGCCGCCCATCGCGCCCGATTTGCGCAGCGCCCGGTGGCAAGGGATCACGAAAGCCAGCGGGTTGCGCCCGACTGCCGTGCCCACCGCCCGCACTGCGCGCGGCGCGCCTATCGCCCCGGCGATATCGCCATAGGTGGTAACATGGCCAGAAGGGATCGCCAGCAACGCCTCCCAAACCTTGATCTGAAAGGGCGCACCGATCAGATGTAGCGCCGCCTCGCCGCGTTGGCCAAGCGCCGCTTCGACCCAAGGCCGGATCGCCTCGGGGGCGGCCTCGAAGCGTGCCGCAGGCCAGCGCGCCGCCAGATCGGCAAAGGCCGCCTCGGTGCCAACATCGGCTGCAAAGGCCATGCCGCAAAGGCCGCGTTCGGTGCCCATCGCCACGACTTCACCGAAGGCAGAGCCAAAGCTGCCGTGGCGGATGACCAGCCCCTCGCCGCCGCGCGCGTGCTGGCCCGGGCTCATCGCCTCCCACCGCAGGAAAAGGTCGTGCAGCCTGCCGCTGCCCGAAAGCCCCGCCATATCGGCAACAGCCTCCAGCGGCATCCGCTTTGCGATCAATTCGCGCGCATGGCCCAGTGTCAAATACTGCTGGTATCGCTTGGGCGAAACCCCGACCCAAGCAGAGAACACCTTTTGGAAATGCGCCACGCTCATGCCAAGCGCACCCGCCAATTGCTCTAGCGACGGGCCCGGTGGGGGGGCCGCGTCAATCAGCGCCAAAGCACGGGCGATCAGGCGATAATGATATTCGTCTTCTATCCGGCGCATGGGCACCCCCTTTGCCCGAAGTTACCCCTGCGCCGTCCCGCGCGCGACCCGAAAGCTGCGCAATAGGGCAGCGCGGTGCCAATCTGCACCCGGCGGGCGCAGGAACATCGCAAGATCCTGCGGGGCAAGCGTTATCCGTGCCGGGTTGGCGCGCCGTGCGGCCAGCGCCCCGGTCACGGTGGCGCGCGCGGCAGGGGCAAGTGCGGCCAATACCTCGGGCGTGGCCTCAGCGGTTTCAAGCCAGAGCCTGTCTACCTGAATAACCTCTTGCACCGCGCAAATCAGCGCAAACAGTCGCTGCATAGCGGGCGCGGCTTGGCGGGCGATCTGGAAGGCTTCGACCAAAGCATCGGCGCGCGCAAACATCTCGCTTTCTCCAAACCAGAATTGCAGTTCCGGCGCAGCCAACAGCACGCGCTGCCAAGGGGCAAGCAGTAGCGGCCGCTCTGGCAGGTGCGGGCCAAGCGCATCGGCAGGTAGCAGGAACGGCGGCGGCGTCGGCGCGCCATATTCGACCCGCGCAAGGCAGAGCAGCGGCTGAAACCCGTTGTCGCGGGTTAGCACCCTGTCGCCGGGGCGCAACCATTCGACTGGTAGCGCGCCTTCTGCGGTTGCCACCATCGCGCTGGCACCAAGCAGCGCGGGCTTGGCCGGATCGCCGGGGCCACACCGCAAAATCGGCTGTGCGGTCGTGCGAAAGGGCAGGTAGGGGCTGCCCGCCACCAAAGGTTCCGACACCAGCATCATCGTGACCGCGCCGATTTCAAACGGCTCAAGCCACAGTGGCGCGCCGTCATCACGCTGCAATGGCAGCGGCGCATCTAGGGCGATTGGCCCTTCGGCGCATAGGCGCCCTGATGCATCGAATAGCTGTGCCCGCCCATTTGGCAGAACCGCCAGCAACATCGCCCCCAAGGCGGTGTCAAACCCGGGGTCGAGCATCCAACCGCCGGTGCCCGCGTCATGACGCAAAGCATCGCTCGGATAGCAGATCCGCATCGTTTCGCCCCATCACCCAGCCGGCCCGCACTAGCATGGCGCGGTGCGGCTGTGTTGGCGTTAACGCGGTCGCCCAAAGCGCGCGCAATTTGGCGAAAATCCCCTCGGCTCTTGCAAGCGGTCGCGGCTGTCGGCATAGCAGACAGATGCACGCGCCACTCGATTTCGCCGCCCAATCCGAGGTTTTCCGCCGCTTTCAAGCGGCCAATCCCGTGCCCGTTGGCGAATTGAACTATCGCGATGCCTTCACCCTTTTGGTTGCCGTAGTCCTAAGCGCGCAGGCCACGGACGTTGGTGTGAACAAGGCGACACACGGGCTTTTCCAGCGCGCTGCCACGCCCGAGGCGATGCTTGCACTTGGTGAGGCCGGGGTAGTCGAAGAAATCCGCACGATCGGTTTGTTTCGCCAAAAAGCGAAAAGCGTGATCGCGCTAAGCCAGATACTGGTCGATCGCTATCAGGGCCGCGTGCCAGATTCACGCGCGGCGCTGCAATCGCTGCCCGGCGTCGGGCGCAAGACCGCGAATGTGGTGCTGAACATCGCATTTGGCCACCCCGCGCAGGCGGTCGATACGCATGTGTTCCGCGTCGCCAACCGTACCCGCATTGCGCCGGGGCGCGATGTGCTGACGGTCGAGCGGGCGATTGAGGACCATGTGCCTGTCAGCTTTCAGCGCCATGCCCACCACTGGCTCATCCTGCACGGTCGCTACATCTGCACCGCGCGCAAACCCCGCTGCCCCGGCTGCCCAATCGCCGACATCTGCCCCTTCGAGGAGAAAACCGCGTGACTCAATATCAGGTTGTCGGCATCGGCAACGCCATCGTCGACGTGCTGAGCCAGACCACCGACGATTTCCTCAATAGCAAGACCATCGCAAAGGGCGTGATGCAGCTGATCGAGCGCGAGCGCGCTGAAGAGCTTTATGCGGCGATGGACAGCCGGATCGAGGCACCGGGCGGATCGGTCGCCAACACGCTTGCAGGTATTGGCAATCTGGGGCTTTCCACCGCCTTCATCGGCCGGGTGCGCGATGATCTGTTGGGCCGCTTCTATGCCGCTTCGATGGCCGCTGAGGGCACGGTTTTCGTCAACCCTCCAGTGCAGGGGGGCGAGCTGCCCACCTCGCGCAGCATGATCTTTGTTACGCCCGACGGCGAGCGGTCGATGAACACCTATCTCGGCATCTCGGCGGAACTCGGCCCCGAAGACGTTGCGGAAACGGTGGCGGCAAACGCGAAACTGCTGTTTCTGGAAGGCTATCTGTTTGACAAGGACAAGGGCAAAGCCGCCTTTCTCAAGGCCGCGCGTTCCTGCCGTGCGGGTGGCGGACGCGCCGGGATCGCGCTGTCCGATCCCTTCTGCGTCGATCGTCACCGCGCCGATTTCCGCCGCCTTGTGCGCGACGAAATGGACTATGTGATCGGCAACGAGCACGAGTGGGAATCGCTTTACCAGTGCGGGCTCGACGAGGCTTTGGCGCAGGCGGCTGAAGAATGTGAAATGGTCGTGTGCACGCGATCAGGCTCTGACGTGGTGCTGATCGGGCAGAAAGAGCGTGTCAGCGTGCCGGTGCACCGCGTTGTGCCGGTTGATGCGACCGGCGCAGGCGATCAGTTCGCCGCCGGGTTTCTGTATGGCTACGCCACCGGGCAGTCGCTTGCCACCGCTGGCCACATGGGCTGCCTTGCGGCAAGCGAGGTCATCTCGCATGTCGGCGCGCGCCCGGAAAGCGACGTGAGGGATATATTTCGCGGTCACGGCCTGATCTGAGGGCCATCAGCCAGCGCGCGTCAGGTCGAAAGCTTGGCGTGCACTTCTTCAAGGTCGATTTCGGCGGTGGGCATCTTGTTGTCCGGGTTTTCGAAATCGTAGTGAAACAGCTGGAAGTCGCGCTTGTAGACTTCCCAGATCAGATGCCGCGAAAGATCATCGAAATAGGCGCTGACCGGATGCGCGCGCTTTGGCCCGTGGCCTTCGCTTTCGTTGAACCGCGGGATTGCGGCAAGGTCTATCGGCACCGGCGTCTTCACTGCGTCGAGCACCTTCTGCATGCCCTCGTTGAACTTTTCGGTAAAGAAAATCGCGTCATAGCGGCCACCGTTGGCGATGAACGTGGCGATGTGGCCTGACATGGCCGACCAGTGGATGTCGGGCTCCATCGGGCGGCGCCAGCGCATGGTGTCGCGCGCAAACAGCAAGAACCGGCGGAACGAGGCGATCTGATCGAACTCGAACCCGTTTTCCGGGCTGCCCACGTCAATGCCGTATTTCTGCGCAAGCTGCGGCACAAGGTTGCCGCGATACCGCTTTCCATTGCGCTGAATCCCCGCGATCTTGTCAAAAAAGCTGGAAAGGATCCGCGTATAGGGGTTGCGCACGCAGGTGAACGAATAGGATGTGTGCTTTCGCACGTTATCCTCGATCAGTCGTTGACTGCTTTCAATCGACCATTTGTGCAGCCCCGAGGTGGCGTCATGCACATCGCCATCAAAGAAGGTGCCGTGGTCGGAATAGAACATGATCTGCCCAATCGTCGAGCAGGCGCATTTGGGAACGACGCGGTAGAGCATGCTCTGGCTTTCGGTCATCCACGTGCCAGGGTATCCCATTCTGCGTCTCTCCTTGTAGCCAGACGGGCATCAAAACCCGCCGGCAAAACATTTAGCCCTAGAAAGCAAAGAAGCTCTGTCTTTTCAACGTGTGTTCACGATACTTAAGCGAATAATCGAACAATATCGCGTTGTGTGTTTCCACTGTGGCAAAAATCGCGTTCATCTTGCTGACCCACAAGGACCCCGCAGGGGTCATCGCGCAGGCCGAGCGGCTGACCGCGACGGGTGATTTCGTCTCTATACACTTCGATGCGCGCGCCAAACCGGCCGATTACGCGCAGATCCGTGCGGCACTGGACAAGAACCCCTCGGTTACCTTTGCGCGGCGGCGGCTGAAATGCGGCTGGGGCGAATGGAGCCTTGTCGGCGCCACGCTAGAGGCGTTGCGCGCAGCGGTCGCGGCGTTTCCGCGTGCGACGCACTTCTACATGCTTTCGGGCGATTGCATGCCGATCAAGACCGCCGAATACGCGCATGAGTACCTTGATGCCGATGATGTCGATTATATCGAAAGCTTCGACTTCTTCACCTCGGACTGGATCAAGACCGGCATGAAGGAAGAGCGGCTGATTTATCGGCACTGGTTCAACGAGCGCAAGCACAAGTGGTTATTCTACACCAGCTACGAATGGCAGCAAAAGCTGGGGCTTCGCCGCAAGGTGCCGGAAGATTTGCAGATGATGATCGGTTCGCAGTGGTGGTGCCTGCGGCGGCGCACAGTGGAATGGCTGCTCGATTTCATCAACCAGCGGCGCGATGTGATGCGCTTTTTTCGCTCGACCTGGATCCCTGATGAGACCTTTTTCCAGACGCTGGTGCGCCACCTTGTGCCCGAGGCCGAAATACGCGCGCGCACGCTGACTTTTCTGATGTTTTCCGACTACGGCATGCCGCTGACGTTCTACAACGACCAATATGACCTCTTGCTTTCGCAAGATTATCTGTTTGCCCGCAAGATCAGCGCTGAGGCCAAAGACCTCAAGCAGAGGCTCGGCGCGCTCTGGTCCGCCAAGGGACAGCAATTCTCGATTTCGAATGAAGGGCGCAGCCTGTTCAGCTTTCTTACAGGGCGTGGCCGTGTTGGCCGCCGCTTTGCGCCGCGCTTCTGGGAGACGGAGTCGAGCTTGGGCCGCGAGCGCGAACTGATGATGGTGGTGTGCAAGAAATGGCATGTCGCCAAGCGATTGGTCGAAAGGGTGCGGCAAGTGGCGCAGGTGCCTGCGGTGGAGTACCTTTTTCATGAGGCCGCCTGTCCGCTACCCGATCTGGGTGGCCTTCAATCGTCGGTGGAAAAGCGTAACCGTCACCGCCGCGCGCTGATGCATATGCTTTACGATTACCACGCAACCAACCGCCTTGTGATCTGCCTCGACCCTTCGGCGATCGAGCTGATGCAGGATTTCACCTCGGATCGCGCGCAGGTGCGGCTGCTGGAAATCGAATGTGACTTTACCGACGACTATCTGCTTGGCCATGCGCGCCGCGTCGGGCTGGCGGGCGAGAATACACCGCGCGAAGTGTCGGACAGGTTGCTGCCGACCATTCGGTATGATCTGAAGTTCGAAAGCGACCGCATCCGAGAGGCGCATTTCACGTCGCTTTACCGGATGCGCGAAAGCGCCGATCTGGCCGAAAATACGCGCGCGCTAGCTGGTTTTCTGGCGGTGCCTGCCGAAGTGGCGCAGGAAATTGCCGCGACGGACTATCTGTTCATCGACTGAGAGGACATAACAATGGCCTATACCTATGATTCTACAAATATTTTCGCCCGCATCCTGCGCGGCGAAATCCCGAACGACACGGTATTGGAAACCGCGCATACGCTAGCTTTTCGCGATATTCGCCCGCAGGCACCGCTGCATGTGCTGGTGATACCGAAGGGGCCATATGTCACTTTCGATCATTTCGCGGCCGCGGCAAGTGAGGCCGAGATCGTAGATTTCATGCGCACCTGCGCGACGGTCTGCGACATGATCGGGGCCGCGCCGGGGCAGGGCGGTGGTGGCTACCGCGCCATTTCCAACGCGGGCGAAGCGGGTGTGCAAGAGGTGCCGCACTACCACATGCACATTCTGGGCGGGCGTATGCTGGGCCGGATGCTTTCGCGCGACTGAGTGGCGGGCGTCAGTGCGTGATCGCCTCGTCGCGCACGAACATGTTGGCCCAGGCGCGGTCGATCAGTTCTGGCGACATCTGCAAGGGCATACGCTCGAAATTGCAGATCGCCACGATCTGGTCGATCAGGAAGCCCGGCTGATAGTTGGCATAGACACTGTCGATGGTGGGGTATTTTACGCGCATAAGGTGCAGCATGGCGCGTTCGTCCAGCGGCACCTTTTTCTTGCGCGCCACCATCGCAAAGATCTTCAGAAAGTCTTGCTGGTTCGGCCCGTCGATCTTGATCTTGAAAAAGATCCGGCGCAGCGCCGCCTTG
>NZ_JBFHIA010000141.1:0-8396 GCF_041596715.1 Phaeovulum sp. | reverse complement strand
TGGCCCGGCGGCGGCGCGGCGCGTGGTGTTGGCGGGCTTTGGCGTAGGGATTGCCTGTTCGCTGGTGGCGGCAGGTTTCAACGCCACCACAGAGCGTATCGCGATCGGTTCCGGGCTTGCGTTCTTGACCGCGCAAATGACGGACGTGGCGGTGTTTGACCGTTTGCGGGGCGGTCGCTGGTGGCGCGCGCCGCTTATTTCAACGCTTGTCGGTGCATCGCTCGACACCATTATTTTCTTTTCGGTGGCGTTTTCAGATCTGCTTTCGTTCGTGCACCCCGGCGAGGATACAAGCTGGGCAACGGGTGCCGTGCCGATGCTGGGGATGGGCCCGCAAGCGCCGCTTTGGGTATCATTGGCGCTGGCCGATCTGGGGGTGAAGCTGTCGCTCGCGCTGGTGGCGCTTCCGCTTTTTCGCATCATCGTGAAGAAAATGACCACAAGGTATGCGTAAAAACTTTTGACAAACACAAAATCTGTGTCAGCCTGCCCCTATCGGTAACGCGAGCGAAAGGAGGTGGTCCAGTGTCGAGAGTGATATTGGAGAGAGGTGTCGGGACAGTCAGGGGGAGCGTTGCCTGAGGGCAGACCCAAGGGTTAAGCACCCTGACTGGGACCAGTCGGAAACGACGCCCTAACTGGCCCATCTCCGTAGATCTCGAAGGCCGCCCGGCAACGGGCGGCCTTTCGATTTGAGGCTGGTGCAGGGCGGAAATTGTCGCCAGCACAATTCGGCAATTGACGTGCCACGGCGGCGCCGCGATTTTGCAGCCCTGTGCCTTGGGAGAGACGCAAATGCAGAGCACACGGCTGTTCACCCCCGTGCTAATCGGGGGCAGCATCATTTTGATGCTTGGTTTTGCGATTCGAGCGAGCTTTGGCGTCTTTCAAATCCCGATCGCAGCCGAGTTTGGCTGGCCGCGCGCCGAGTTTTCGCTGGCCATCGCCATTCAGAACCTTGCATGGGGCTTTGGGCAGCCGCTTTTCGGGGCGCTTGCCGAACGGTTCGGTGACCGCCGCGCGATCATTCTGGGCGCGCTTTTCTACGCGGGTGGGCTGGTGCTTTCGGCCTATGCGACAACGCCACTGCAACATCAGATGCTAGAGATTCTGGTGGGTTTCGGCATCGCGGGCACCGGATTCGGAGTGATACTGGCGGTTGTCGGGCGCGCCACGTCGGATGCCAACCGCAGCCTCGCGCTGGGTATCGCCACCGCCGCGGGGTCTGCGGGGCAGGTGTTCGGTGCGCCGGTTGCGCAGGGCTTGCTGGGGGTGATGCCTTGGCAGCAGGTGTTCATTGTCTTTGCCGCAGTGATCCTGCTTGCGCTGTTCGCGTTGCCGATGCTGCGCGCCCCTGCGCGTGCCAGCCGCGCGGAATTGGAAGAAAGCCTTGGTCACGTGCTTAAGCGGGCTTTTCGTGACCCGTCTTACACACTGATCTTTCTGGGCTTTTTCTCGTGTGGTTATCAGCTTGGCTTTTTGACCGCGCATTTTCCGGCGTTCATTACCGAAATGTGCGGTGCCGTTGCACCGAACGGGGTGTTGGCCACACTGGGGATTTCGACAACCTCGGCCTTGGGGGCTGTGGCGATTTCGCTGATCGGGCTGGCCAATATCGGCGGTTCGATCATGGCTGGGTGGCTGGGCAAGCGGTATACCAAGAAATACCTGCTGGCGGGCATCTACACGGCGCGAACGCTGGTTTCGGCCGCCTTCATCCTGCTGCCGATCACGCCCACGACGGTGGTGCTCTTCTCGCTGTCGATGGGGGCGCTGTGGCTGGCTACGGTGCCGCTGACCTCGGGCTTGGTCGCGCATATCTACGGGTTGCGCTATATGGGCACGCTATATGGCTTTGTGTTTCTCAGCCACCAGATCGGGTCTTTCATGGGGGTCTGGCTGGGCGGCAAGCTTTACGACATCTACGGCAACTACACGGCCGTGTGGTGGATCGGCGTTGCCGTGGGCGCGTTTTCAGCGCTGGTGCACCTGCCGATCCGCGAGCGCGTGATGCAGCTTCAACCCGCTTGATTGCGCCGGGGTCATGCCTGCTAACGCCGCAGCTTTGCGCGAAATCCTAGCGGTGGCGCCACGCGGCAAGGATGTATTGCGCCGCGATCAGGTCTAGGTGCGCGCCGCCGCCGTTCTTGCAGATCGTGATCTCGTCAGGGCTTTGGCGGGCGAAGCCACCATTAGGCAGGTCGTAGAAATCGGCGCGGATGCTTTCGGGCGAAATGATGCCGCGGGCAATCGGGTCTTTGAGTTCTCCGATATGGCCGATGGTGGTGGCGCGGGCATCGACAAAGAGGCTGGCGCGCGTCAGCGCGGTATCATCCACCTCGCGCATATCGGGGCGGTAGGCACCGATCAGATCAAGGTGGGTGCCGGGGGCGAGCCATTCGCCCATGACCAGTGGCGCAGACGACATCGTGGTGGTGGCGATGATTTCAGCGCTGCGCACCGCTGCCTCAAGGTCTTCGGTGGCAGTGGCTTTGGTGGCGGCGGCCAGCGCACGCGCGGGTTCGGGCGAGCGGTTCCATATGGTGAATTGCGCGCCGGGGAAGGCCGCGTTGTAGGCCGCGATCATCGAGCGCGCTACGTTGCCTGCGCCCACAATCAGGATGCGGCGCGCGTTGGGTCGGGCAAGGCGGCGCGCGGCCAAGAGGCTGTCGCCCGCCGTTTTCCATTTGGTGACAAGGTGGAAATCGACGATCGCCTCTAGCCGCCCGGTCGCGTCGTCATAAAGCGTGACAGCACCGTTGACCATTGGCACCCCTTGCGCTGGGTTGCCGGGGAAAACGCTGGCCGCCTTGACCGCAAGGCCCAGCCCGCTAATCCATGCCGAGCGGGTCAGAAGCGTATCCTTGCCGCGATAGAGGAACGTATCGGCCACCTCGGCGCGCGGCAGCGCGTGGCCTGCCGCCAGCGCGTCGGTTAGCGCCAGCCAATCGAGATGCGCCTCGGCCTCTGGTCCGATGATTTCCACGCTCATTCGGCTTCCCTTTCGTTCAGCAATCCTTCGGCAACCAGCCGTGCGGCCCAGCCTTCGGGCCCGGTGAAATGGTGCACTTGCCAGCCGCGGGCAGCGGCGGCGGCAATATTTTCGGCGCGGTCATCGGCGAAAAGCAGCGCTGCAGGCGGCAACGCGCAATCGGCCTCTGCCAACTCGTAAATGCGCGGGTCCGGCTTTATCACGCCCATATGACCCGAAACCCACGCCCGATCGAACTCGTTTAGAAAGTCATACTGGGTGCGGGCATAGGCAAACGAGCCGATACCGAAATTGGTCAGCGCAAAAACTGGCATGCCCTTGGCGCGCAGCGCACGCATGAGCCGCACCGAACGCGAGATCACCGGACAGGCCATGTCGATCCAGTTGGTGTACCAAAGCTGGATTTCGTTGCGCCAGTGGGGGTAACCCTCGGCAGTGTCGTAGATCGTGCCTTTGAAATCGCCCCCACGGTCCACCGCGTCGTTCATGCCGTGCAGATCGACCTCGGCGAACATCGCGCGGCGTGCTTCGGGGCCGATTTTGGCATCGTAAAACCGCTCTGGCTGCCATTCGATCAGCACGTTGCCGATATCGAAAACCACCGCCTCAATCATTTGTCGCATCCCTTTCGGCGGCCCGCAGCACCCGGTCGAGCGCGTCGAGAAAACGCGAGCGGTCTGCCTTTGTAAAGCCCTTGCCCGAGCCTTGGCGAAACGGGTCGGCGGCGCGCAGATCTGCCATCAGATCGCGCGTGGCAAGGATCTGGCCGATGTTGGCCGGGGTTAGCGGTTCGCCCGCATGGGTCAGCACACGCGCGCCGTTTGCCACGCATTTGGCCGCCAGCGGAATATCGGCGGTTACCACAACGTCGCCGCGCGCCGCGCGTTCTGCGATCCACTTGTCAGCTTCGTCCGCGCCGGAAGCGACATAGACCATTTCAACCAGCGGATTGGCAGAGGGGCGCAGGCCGCCGTTTGAAACCATGTAAAGCTTCACCCGCAGGCGTGAGGCAACGGTTTCGGCCTCGGCCTTTACCGGGCAGGCATCGGCGTCAACGTAAAGGGCCATCAGGCAAGGACTTTCGCATGAAAGGCGATGTGGTCTGCGATAAAGCTCGCGACGAAGAAATAGCTGTGGTCGTAGCCTGCCTGCATACGAAACGCGCCGGGCTGGCGGCGCGCGGCCATGGCGGCGGCCAACGCCTCGGGGCGCAGAAGGTCGAGGTTGGTGTCGGCGCTGCCTTGATCGACCAACACCTCGCCCGCAAAACCTTCGGTCTGCATCAGGAAGGTTGTATCATGCGCAAGCCAGCGGCTTTCATCGGGGCCGAGGTAGGCGGCAAACTGTTTGCGCCCCCAGTCAGACCGCGTGGGTTGCGCGATCGGCGCAAAGGCCGAGGCAGAGCGGTAGCGCCCCGGCAGGCGCATCGCCAGTGTCAGCGCGCCGTGGCCACCCATGGAATGGCCAGTGATCGACTGGCGGTCTTCATCGACCGCGAAATTGGCGGTGACGATGCGGGGCAGCTCGTCAGCCAGATAATCCCACATGCGGAAATGCGCAGCCCAAGGTGCTTCGGTTGCGTTGAGGTAGAACCCCGCGCCTTGCCCCAGATCATAGGCGGTGTCATCGGCCACCCCAGCCCCGCGCGGCGAGGTATCGGGAAAACAAAGCGCCAGACCGGCTTCGGCTGCCCATCGTTGCGCGCCTGCCTTGACCATTGCGTTTTCATGGGTGCAGGTCAGGCCCGCCAGAAACCACAAAAGCGGCACCGGCCCTGCCTCGGCGGCGGGTGGCAGGTAAAGGCCAAAGGTCATTTCGCACCCCGTCGCCTGCGATGCGTGGGCATAGACCCCTTGCACGCCGCCAAAGGCCCGGTTTTCGGAAACCATGCGCATGAAAACCCCCTAGCTGGCCGTGACCCAGGCGATGACCGCCGGCACGGTTATTATGGAAAACACGGTCGAGATCAGGATCGCAGCCGAAACTCGTTGCGGTGCCACCCCGTAATGCGCTGCCAGAATATAGACATTTCCCGCCACCGGCAAAGCCGCCGCCGCCACCATTACCCCTGCCGCATAGGGTTCAACCCCAAAAGCCCATGCGGCCACGGCCACCGCCAGCGGATGCAGCACCAGCTTGGCAAACGAAAGCCACGCCGCAGGACGGATGCGTTCTGCCGACCTTGCCGCCAGCGAAGCGCCGATGGCGAACAGCGCGCCGGGGGTGGCAGCGGCCCCGAGGATAGTGACGAACTCCATCAGCGGGGCCGGAGTGGGCAGATGAAACCCGGCCCAGCCAAGGCCTGCCAGCATCGACACGATCATCGGGTTCTTTGCCAGCCCAAGGCCAAGGGCTGCGAACATCGCAGGCGAAACCCGCCCGTGCCGCGCGCCTGTCACCAGCAGCGTGATCAACGAGGAAAACACGATCAGGTCAATCGCCAGCACCATCAGCACCGGGCCAACGGCAGCCGGGCCAAGCAGCACGACAAGCATCGGCACGCCCAGAAACCCGGTGTTGCCGGTCATGCAGGTGTGCGCCTCCATCGCGGCCTCGGCCAAGGGCAAGCGCCGCGCCCGCGCGACCGCCATACCCAAGGCCCAAACGAGCGCCGAGCCCGACAGGTAGGCCAGAACGAATGGTGCGCTGAACAACTCAGACAGCGAAAGCGTTGCCGAAAACCGAAACAGCATCGCCGAAAGCGCGAAGTAGAAGACGAACTTCGTCAGCCAAGCGGTGGCTTCGGGCGGAAAAAAGCGCAAGCGCCCGGCCCCCCAGCCAAGGCCGATCAATGCAAAGAACGGAAGCGTTTTGAAGAAGATCGCCAGCATGGGCGCACGCTTTCATGGCGCTCTTGCGAATGCAAGGCGGCGCGGGCAGGTTAACGGAATGGCGCATTTTGTTTTTCAACACCGCCGCGCAACACGCAACATCGGCGACCGCGTGGCCAGCCCCGCGCGCTGGCTGGATTTTGGTGCCGAAGTGACGGTGCAGAACTTCGGAGAAACCGTCCCTGCCTGCGACATTGCGGTTTTGGGCGGCGGTCAGGTTTACGGCGAAGTTGCCGGCGCCGTGCTTTACCGTGCGGCGGCGGCGCGGCGGCGCGTGGTCTGGGGGATCGGTATGCGCGGCGTCAGCCGCGATACCGCACGGCACGATGTTTTCACCTGTGCGGTCGATCTGTTGGGGTGCCGCGATGTGGGGGTGGAGGGCACTATCCATGTGCCCTGTGTGTCTTGCATGGCACCGCGGCTTTCAGCGCCACCTGCGCCAATCCACGAGGTGGTGATCTTTGCCCATGCCACCAAATCGGCAAACCTTGCGCGCCCCGCGGGTATTCCATTCGCCACCAACTTTCAGGGCAATTTCGCGCCGGTAATCGACTTTATCGCATCTGGCGAAACGGTGGTGACCAATTCCTACCACGGCACCTATTGGGCGCTTCTGCTGGGCCGCCGGGTGCTATGTTTGCCTTACGGCCAGAAGTTTGGCGGCTTCGCGCAGCCCCCCGAAATGGCCGATCCTTCCGATTGGCTGGCAGCTTTACCCCGCGCGCGCGCGGCAAGCGGATACCTTGAAGAATGTCGCGCCCTGACACAGGCCTTTCATGCCCGCGTCATGGCGTTGCTTTGAGCGCGCGCAGATCAGAAAACGCTAAGAACCTCTGACATCGGCTTTTTGATTTTGGCGACGGCGGGCACGGTGGCGTTTTCGGCGGGGTAGCCCACCGGCAAGATCATCACCGGCTTTTCGTTCTCGGGCCGACCACAGGCGGCGTTGAGAAACTTCATCGGGTTCGGGGTGTGTTCGAGGCACACGAGCCCTGCGTGGTGAATGGCGGCGATCAACATGCCAACGGCGATGCCTACGCTTTCGGGCACGTAGTAATGCTTTATCCGTTGCCCATCGGGCCCAATGCCATAGCGCTGCGCAAATACAACGATCAGCCAAGGCGCTTCTTCCAGATGCGGCTTGAGCGCGCCGGTGCCGATGGGTTCGAGTGCAGCCAGCCACTCGTCGCCCGCGCCACCTTCGTAGAACGCGCGCTCTTCTTCTTCGGCTGCGGCGCGGATGCGCGCTTTCAGTGCAGGGTCGGAAATCGCCACGAAATGCCAAGGCTGGCGATTGGCACCCGATGGCGCCGAGGCTGCGGCGGCAACGCAAGCCTCGATCACCTCGCGCGAAACCGGCGTGGGCGCATAGTCGCGCACCGAGTGACGCTTGCGCATGTGGTCACGAAACACACGCGCCGCGCCCAAAGATTGCTCGGGCGGAAGTTGCACCCGGTCGGGCAGGGGCAGGGCGGTATAGGTGGGTTTCGCTGTCTCTGTCATCGCGGGCTCCGGTAATGCGGTGGTCCGTCCGGGCAAAGCCGGGACATGTTGGCAAGGCCGTGGTGCAGGCCGCGCGCCTTTAGCCTGCGCCGATCAGTGCCCCTGCGGCGAATACCAGCGCGCCACCAAGCACCACTTGCAACGCGGCGCGCAGGAATGGCGTTTCCATAAACTTGTTCTGGATCCAGGCAATTGCCCAAAGCTCGACGAACACGACGATCATCGCAATCGTCGTGGCTGTCCAGAACTCGGGGATGAGGTAGGGCAACGCGTGGCCCATGCCGCCCAGGGTGGTCATCACGCCGCTGGCCACGCCGCGTTTCCACGGGCTGCCGCGCCCCGATAGCACACCGTCGTCATGCGCGGCCTCTGTAAAGCCCATCGAAATACCCGCACCAACCGAAGCCGCAGCCCCGACCAGAAACGTGGTCCACGTGTCTTGCGTGGCAAAGGCGGTGGCGAAGATTGGCGCGAGGGTCGAGACGGAACCATCCATCAGCCCGGCAAGCCCCGGCTGCACCCATGTCAGAATGAACTGGCGGTGCGCGGCGCGGTCTTCCTTGCCCTTTTCTTCTTCGCCCAGATGCTCGGCAACCAATTCGCCTGCGCGCACCTCGTGCCCTGCTTCAGCTGCCGCAAGATCGCCCAGCAGGGCGCGCGCTGCGGCATCAGTGCTGCGCTGTGCGGCGGTGGTGTAGAACTTGGCGGCATCCTGTTCCATTGCCTCGGCTTCGGCGCGCATCCGTTCCAGCGACAGGTTTTCCATCAGCCAGACCGGCCGGCGTGCGTAAAAGCCTGCCACATGTTCGCGACGGATCAACGGGATGACATCGCCGAACCGCGCCTGATGCACCTCGATCAGGCGGCGACGGTGTTCATCTTCTTCGGCAGCCATGCCGTCAAAAACCTGCGCCGAGGCCGGGTAATCAGCGCGAAGGCGCTGCGCATAAGTGCGATAGATCGAGGCGTCGTCCTCTTCTGAGGAAATGGCCAGCGCAAGGATCTCTTGCTCTGTCAGGTCGGAAAAGCGGCGGCGCGAGGCTAGGCCGGGGATCATAAGGAACCTCATC
>NZ_JBFHIA010000140.1:0-8404 GCF_041596715.1 Phaeovulum sp. | reverse complement strand
CGCCCGCCGCTCTGCCTTGCAGATCGCCGAGGAAATCGAGGATGTAGGCGGCTATATCAACGCCTATACCTCGCGCGAGATGACCGCCTATTACGCACGGGTGCTGGGTGCCGATGTCGGCATGGCGCTGGACGTGATCGCAGATATCGTGCTGAACCCCGCCTTCGACAAACGCGAGATCGAGGTTGAGCGCGGCGTGATCTTGCAGGAAATCGGGCAGGCACTGGATACACCGGACGATATCATCTTTGACTGGCTGCAAGAGGCCGCCTACCCCGATCAGCCGATGGGGCGCACCATTCTGGGGCCAGCCGAACGCGTCGCGGGTTTTCGCCGGGCCGATCTGTCGGGGTTCGTGGCCGAACGCTATGGCCCCGATCAGATGATCCTGTCGGCCGCAGGCGCGGTGGACCACGCAGCACTGGTGCGTCAGGCCGAGGCGCTTTTTTCCGGTCTCGCGCCCAAGGGCGCGCAGCAGGTAGAGGCGGCACGCTGGATGGGTGCTGAAAGGCGCGAAGTCAAAGACCTCGAACAGGTCCACTTTGCCTTTGCGCTGGAAGGGCCAAGTTTTCTCGACCCCGATCTTTACACCGCGCAGATCTATGCAACTGCCCTTGGCGGCGGCATGTCTTCGCGCCTGTTCCAGAAGATTCGCGAAGAGCGCGGTCTTTGCTATTCGATCTTCGCCCAAGCAGGGGCAAGCGACGATACCGGGATGATCACGATCTACGCGGGCACATCGGCGGAAGACATTGGCGCGCTTTGCGAACTGACCATGACCGAATTGAAGCGCGCCGCCAGCGACATGACCGAGGCCGAGGTGGCGCGGGCACGCGCGCAGATGAAGGCAGGTTTACTGATGGGGCTAGAAAGCCCCTCTAGCCGCGCGGAGCGGATGGCGCGCAATCTGGCCGTTTATGGCCGGGTGCCGGGGCTGGACGAGATTTCCGCGCGTATCGAAGCGGTCACAACGCCCTTGGTGCGCGACTTCGGCGCGCGCCTTGCCGCCTCGGGCCGCTCGGCACTGGCGCTTTATGGGCCGGTCGAGGCGGCACCGGGCCTGCAAGCACTGCGTGAGGAGTTGTCGCGCTGATGCTGATGCGCAAGCCGAAGCTTCGGATCGAGGCAAAGCGGCTGACGCTGCGCTTGCCACTGCATTCCGATTTTCGCGACTGGCTGAGCCTGCGTGCAGAAAGCCGCGATTTCCTGACCCCGTGGGAGCCGACATGGCTGCCCGAACATCTGACCCGCAAGGCCTTTGCCAACCGCGTCTATTGGGCCGCACGTTCCAGCTCCGGGGGCACTGCCTTGCCGCTGTTTCTGATCCGGCGCGAAGATCAGGCGTTTATCGGCGCGATCACGCTCGACAATATCCGCCGCGGACCTGCGCAGGGCGGCACGCTTGGCTATTGGGTAGGCGAGAAATACGCACGCCAAGGATATATGCGCGAGGCGATCGAGGCGGTTGTGCATCACGCCTTCAGCACACTTGATCTGAGCCGCGTCGAAGCTGCCTGCCTGCCCGAAAACCTCGCCTCGCGTGGGTGCCTAGAGAAATGCGGCTTCAAATACGAGGGCGTGGCGCAAAGCTATCTGCAAATCAACGGTCGCTGGCGCAACCATGTGCTCTATGCCACGCTGCGCGGCGATCGGCGCGGGCGCAGCGGCGCGGGCTGAAATGGGGTGCCGCCCCGGAACCCTCGGGGTTAGTGCGCAATGAAGAAACCGCAGGTTTCGGGGTAGGCATGACGGTCTGGGTCGCATTGTTGCGCGGGGTAAATGTCGGCAGCGCCGGGCGGCTTCCGATGGCGGCGTTCCGTGCGATGCTAGAGCGGCTCGGGGCGCGTGACGTTCGAAGCTATATTCAAAGTGGCAATGCAGTCTTTCGATCTGCGCACACCGCGCCCGCGCTTGAGGCCGAAATTGCCGCAGGTATCGCGGTAGAGTTCGGCTTTCGCCCCTCGGTGCTGCTGCGCGGGGTCGGTGAGATGGCCGACATTCTGGCCGCCAACCCATTTGCGAAAGCGGGCGCAGACCCAAAGTGCGTGCATATCTTCTTTCTGACGCAACCCGCAGCGGGGGCCGATGTTGCTGGCTTGCGTGCATTGGCGGCACGGGGTGAGGTGTTTCATCTGACCGATGCCGCCTTCTATCTTTATGCGCCAGAAGGTATTGGCCGCTCTGCGCTTGCGGCGCGCGCCGAGCGGCTGTTGGCCGTGCCCGCCACCGCGCGCAATCTGCGCACGGCAGAGGCGGTGGCGCAGATGGCGCAGGATTTGGCCGTGACGGAGGAATGATGCTGAACACCGCCGACACCCGCTTTTCTGCGCGCCTTGGTGCCTTGCTACCTGAAGGCACGCTCTGCGATGCCCCGCCAAGCTATCTGGTCGAGCCGCGCGGTCGCTTGTTTGGGCAGGGCGGGGTGCTCGCGCGGCCGCGCAACACTGCCGAGGTCGCCACGATCTTGCGGCAATGTTCGGCCGAAAGGGTGGGGGTGGTGCCCTATGGCGGCGGCACGGGGCTTGTCGGCGGACAGGTCAACCCCGAGGGGCCAGCACCGCTGATCCTGTCTCTGGAACGGATGGCGGCGTTGCGCCAGATCGACCCGGTCGGCAATGTGGCGATAGTCGAGGCGGGGGCGGTGCTGGCCGATGTGCAGGCCGCCGCATCCGCCGTGGGGCGGGTGTTTCCGCTGACCTTGGCGGCGCAAGGCTCGGCGCGCATCGGCGGGGTGCTTGGTACCAACGCGGGCGGGGTAAATGTGCTGCGCTACGGTGCCGCGCGCGATCTGTGCCTTGGCATCGAGTCGGTGCTGGCCGATGGCACCGTGATCGGCGGGTTGAAACGCTTGCGCAAAGACAACACCGGCTACGATCTGCGCAACCTCATGATCGGGTCCGAGGGCACATTGGGTGTGATTACCGCAGCGGCGCTTCGCCTGTTTCCGCGCCCTGCCGGCGAGGGCACGGCGATGCTGGCCGTGGCGGGGCCAGCAGAGGCGCTGGCGCTACTGGCGCTGGCCGAGGCGCGGCTGACGGGCTGCATCTCGGCCTTCGAGCTGATCCACCGGCAGGGCTTGGCCTTTCTGGCCGAGGTCATGCCAGACCTGCGCCAGCCCTTTGCCGTGCCGCCCGAATGGACGGTGCTGGTAGAGCTGGGTCTGCCTGACGGCATCGACCCCGAGGCCGCACTGACGGGGCTGTTCGAGGCGGGCTTGGAGGCCGCGCTGGTTTCTGACGGGGTGATCGCGCAAAACGGGGCGCAGCGCGCCGAAATGTGGCGCCTGCGCGAAGCGATCCCCGAGGCGAACCGCCGGGTCGGCGCGATTTCAAGCCACGACATCTCGCTGCCGCTCGACGCGCTGGCAGCCTACATCGCCAAGGCCGACTCGGCACTGGCGCGGCACGGCGATTACCGGGTCAACTGTTTTGGCCATCTTGGCGACGGCAACCTGCACTACAACGTCTTTCCGGCCAAGGGCCGCCACCGCGACAGTTACGAGGCCGAGCGCGGGGCGGTAAAATCCTTGGTGCATGATCTGGTGGCGGAGTTTGGCGGTTCGATTTCTGCCGAACACGGGATCGGGCGGATGAAGCTGGCCGATCTGGAACGCTACGGCGACCCCGGCAAACTGGCCGCGATGCGCCATATCAAGGCCGCGCTCGACCCGATTGGCATCATGAACCCCGGCGCGGTTTTGCGGCAGGGTTGAACGCCCGCCGGAAAAGACCGCGCCCCGCCACGGAGAAACCGTAACGAGGCGCGGCGCATTAGGTTCACGTGGTGCAAGCAGCCGAACCTTCTGACCTGCCCGGCTTATCGTGATTCGGGTTGCAAATTGGTTAGCGCCGCTTCAGGCGCCATCAAACTCGCACAACATGTGCAGATTGACCCCAAGCTTGCGCAGCAATGCTTCGCCGCCAAGTTCAGGCAGGTTGACGACGAAGGTGCAGCCAATCACCTCGGCCCCAAGCCTTTCCACCAGCTTGATCCCCGCTTCGCAGGTGCCGCCAGTGGCCAGAAGGTCATCGACGATCAGCACCCGCTCGCCCGGTTGCAAGGCATCCTCATGAATCTCCATGATCGCCTCGCCGTATTCAAGCTTGTAGGCTTGGCTGATCGTCTGGCCGGGCAGCTTGCCCTTTTTGCGGATCGGCACGAAGCCGACCGAAAGCTGATGCGCAATCGCGCCGCCCAAGATGAAACCGCGCGCCTCAAGCCCCACCACCTTGTCGATCCGGGTTCCGGTCCACGGTAGCAGCAACTGGTCAACCGCCATGCGAAAACCGCGCGCGTCGGCGAATAGCGTGGTGACATCGCGGAACAGAATCCCCTCATGCGGGAAATCAGCGATGGTGCGGATGTAGTCGCGGACGGTCTTGGTCATGAGGGTCTCCGGGCGGGTATCAACGCGGCAGGGTTAACACGGTGTCGGGGCGGCAGGAAGTGTGGGCCAAGGTCGCGGCAGCGCATTCAAAAAACCTGCCATCCTCGCGCCATGGCTTACCCGCCTCTTGCCAAGCGCGCCACCTTGCGCGCCCGTGCCAGTGTGTAAAGCCCGCTGGCGATGATGATGGCACTGCCGATCAGCATCGGGGCGTCGGGGCTTTCTTGAAAGACCAGCACGCCCAGTGCCAGCGCAAAGATCAGCCGTGTGTAGCGGAACGGGGTGATGACCGAAACCTCGCCCATCCGCATCGCCGCGGTCAGCCCGTAATAGGCAGCAACGCCGAAGATCGTGGCAAGCACGAGGCCCACCATTTCAGGCGCACCCGGTAACGCGGCACCACCCGTAACAGCCAGAATCGCTGCTCCTGTCGGGATCAGCATGAAAAACCCGTAGATGCCCAACTGCACATTGCTCAGCACCGGGGCTGCGGCGCGGGTGGCAAGGTCGCGCCCTGCAAAGCCCAGCATCCCCAGCACGGTGAACAGCGAGGCGGGGCGGAACCCTTCCATCCCCGGACGCAGGATGATCAGCACGCCCACAAAGCCCGCCGCAATCGCCGCCCAGCGCCGCCAGCCGACCTGCTCGCCAAAGATCAGCGCGGCCCCGGCGACCACCACCAGCGGTGTTGCCTGTAAAATCGCCGAGGCGTTCGACAGCGGCGTAAGCGCTATGGCCAACGTGTAGCCCAAGCGGCCCGCCACCTCGCACACCGATTTTACAAGGATCGGCCAAGAAAGGATCGCCGGGTGCAGCACCCGCTCGCCCCGCCTCAGCGCCATCACGATAAAGGCAAGCATGCCGCCTAGCCCGAAGATCATCAAAATCTCGCCCACCGGCAGCACCGCCGCCGTGCGCTTGATGAACATGTCCTCAAGCGCGAATCCGCCCATCGCAGCCACCATCAGCACGCTACCGCGGGCGTTGCTCACCATCGTTCTCCCTTGCCTGGTGCGGAAGCGATAGCTTGGTGCGTGGCGAAGTGTAAACCGCCCTCTTTTCAAAACCGCCTCGAGGCGCATAGGTTGACGCGGCAATTATAGGGACAAAAATGCAAACCATGATCGGAATCATCGGCGGCTCGGGCGTCTATCAGATCGAGGGGCTGGAAGGGGCAAGCTGGGTCAAGGTCGCAACCCCTTGGGGCAAGCCCTCGGACGAAGTGCTGGTGGGCCGCCTTGGCGGTGTGCCGATCGCGTTTCTGCCCCGACATGGGCGCGGCCATGTGCACAGCCCCACCAGCGTGCCCTACCGCGCCAATATCGATGCGATGAAGCGGCTGGGCGTGACCGATCTTGTGGCCGTATCCGCCTGTGGCAGTTTCCGCGAAGACATGGCACCGGGTGACTTCGTGATCGTCGATCAGTTCATCGACCGCACATTCGCGCGCGAAAAATCGTTCTTCGGCCCCGGATGCGTGGCGCATGTGGGCTTTGCCCAGCCAACCTGCGCGCGCCTGTCGGACGCGTGCTTTCACGCAGCCGAAGCCGAGGGGGTGCGCGTGCATCGAGGTGGCACATACCTTGCGATGGAGGGGCCGCAGTTTTCGACGCTGGCGGAGTCGCGTCTTTACCGCGAGGTTTGGGGCTGCGACGTGATTGGCATGACCGGAATGCCCGAGGCAAAACTCGCCCGCGAGGCAGAGCTTTGCTATGCCTCGGTCGCTATGATTACCGATTTCGATTGCTGGCACGAGGGCCATGGCGCGGTTGACGTGGCCACGGTCGTTGCAACGCTCGGTGCCAATGCCGAACACGCGCGCGGTCTGGTCGCGCGGCTGCCCGCGCTTTTGGGCGCGGACCGCGTGCCTTGCGAACATGGATGCGACCGCGCGCTGGAACACGCGATCATGACCGCGCCCGACGCGCGCGACCCAGAGGTCTTGGCGCGGCTGGATGCCGTGGCAGGGCGATTGCTGCGGTAGGGGGCTGCGCCGCGCCCTGCCACGCAAATGCGCGGCCGTTGGCCGCTGCGGCCCCCGGCGCGCACATCCTGCTTGCATCTCGGCCCCCCTTCCGGCATCCCAGAACTGACCCAAGACAGCGAGCTTGCCATGACCCATCGCATCGCCATTCTCGGCGCTTCCGGCTATACCGGCGCCGAACTTGTGCGGATCATCGCCACCCATCCCAGTATGCGGATCGTGGCGCTATCGGGCGACCGCAAGGCCGGCATGGCCATGGCCGAGGTGTTTCCGCATTTGCGCCACCTCGCACTGCCGTCGCTGGAAAAGATCGAGGATATAGATTTTTCGGGCGTCGATCTGGCGTTTTGCGCACTGCCGCACGCCACCTCGCAAGCGGTGATCGCATCGCTGCCGCGCGAGTTGAAAATCGTCGATCTGTCAGCCGATTTTCGACTGCGCGACCCCGCAGAATATGAAAAATGGTATGGCAAGCCGCATTCCGCACCCGAATTGCAGCGCGAGGCGGTCTATGGCCTGACCGAGTTTTACCGCGATGCGATCCGCGGCGCGCGGCTGGTTGCAGGCACAGGTTGCAACGCCGCCGCGGGCCAGTTCGCGCTGCGCCCGCTGATTTCGGCCGGGGTGATCGATCTTGACGAGATCGTGATCGACCTGAAGGCCGGGGTCTCGGGTGCGGGGCGCAGCCTAAAGGAAAACCTGCTGCATGCAGAGCTTTCGGGCGGCACCCACCCCTATTCGGCTGGGGGCACCCATCGGCACCTTGGCGAATTCGATCAGGAATTCAGCCTCTTGGCAAACCGTCCGGTGCGCGTGCAGTTCACGCCGCACCTCATGCCCTTCAATCGCGGCATCCTTGCCACGGTCTATGTGCGCGGCAATCCGGCCGAGATTCATGCAACTTTGGCCGCCGCCTACGCTCCAGAGCCGTTTCTTGAGGTGCTGCCTTTTGGCGCACTCCCCTCGACACGGGCGATTGCAGGCTCCAATTTCGTGCATGTTGGCGTGATTGGTGACCGCTTGCCGGGACGTGCGGTGGTGATGGTTGCGCTTGATAACCTTAACAAGGGGTCGTCGGGGCAGGCGATCCAGAACGCGAACCTGATGCTGGGAATCGAAGAGACCGCCGGGCTGATGCTCGCCCCGGTCTTCCCGTAAAGGAGTAACGATGAAAAGCCTGAAGAAGAAACGCCGCGTACAAGTTCTGCTACTTGCTGCGGTGGCACTCGGAACGGCCTTTCTGGCCTTCTATTTTGCGATAGGCGACGGCGTGCAATATTTCCGCTCGCCCGTTCAGGTTATCGAACAGCCGCCGAAACCGGGCGAGACCTTCCGCATCGGCGGGCTTGTGGAAACCGGCACCTTGCAGCGCGGCGCATCGACCACGATTACCTTCAATGTCACCGACGGCGGTGCCTCGATTCCGGTCCGCTTTACCGGCGTGCTTCCCGATCTGTTTGGCGAGGGCAAGGGCATGGTCGGCACCGGCACAATGGAAGACGGCACCTTTATCGCGCGCGAAATCCTTGCCAAGCACGACGAAAGCTACATGCCCGCGGAAGTGATCGACGCGCTGAAGGAACAAGGCGTCTACGAAGCGCCCGGCACCTGAGCCGTTCGGCCCGGTCTCAATGAATTAACGTCATGTGACCAGCCTTCCCCCGTCCAGTAAGGGGGATGCCCGTGAAAACCGTTGCTGAAATAGCCCGCGAAATCGTCGCCCGTGAGGGCGGCTTTACCAATGACCCCGACGATCCGGGTGGTGCCACCAAGCACGGCGTCACCATCGGCACCTTGCGCCGCCTCGGGCTTGATCTGACCGGCGACGGTGAAGTGACCGTGGCCGATGTTCACGCGATCACCGCAGCAGAGGCCGAGGCGATCTTTATCAAGCACTATTTCGAGGCCGCAAACCTTGCCGCCTTGCCCGAACCGCTGCAAGCCACCGTGTTTGACATGTATGTCAACGCAGGCGGCGGCGCGATCCGCATCTTGCAGCGACTGCTGAACGAAATGGGCCATGATCTGGCGGT
>NZ_JBFHIA010000139.1:0-8442 GCF_041596715.1 Phaeovulum sp. | reverse complement strand
GGCCGCCGCAAGCGCCAACAGCGCCGCAGGGTGCATCACTCCCGCGCCGGGCCGCAAGATGATCATCGCGCCGGCAAAGGCAACCGCAATGCCCGCCAGCCGCCGTGGCCCCAGCCTCTCGCCCAGAAACAGCGCGGCACCCAGCGTAATGATAACCGGGTTGAGGTCGGTCAGCGCCGCGGCTTCGGCAAGGCCGATGTAGCGGATCGACACGAAGAACAGCGTCACCGTGGCAATCTGGGTAAGTGCGCGCAACAATTGCATCCAAGGCTGGCGGCTGCGCAGCAATGCGGGCATCCGGCCACGAAAGACCAGAACCAGCACCAGCGCGTTGACAGCAAAACGCGCCCAGACCACTTGTCCAGTGTGATAGCGCGCGCCAAGGGTCTTTGCCGCGGCATCCATCAGCGTAAACAGTGCAAGCGCCACCAGTAGCAGCGCGATGCCGCGCGCCTGCGGCGGCATGGCAGCAATGAAGGAGGGGGCGCGAAGCCCCCTCATTTTACCAATACCAAAGCGGGTTTCGCTCACAACAGCGCCATCACCTTTGCCGCGACCGCCTCGGGCGTAATGCCGAACTCTGCATACAACCGCTCGGCCGGGGCAGAGGCACCGAAATGCTCCATGCCCACGAAGGCCGCCTTGCCATCGCGCCCACGCTCGCCCAGTAGCCAGCGGTCCCAGGGCTGACGTGCTGCGGCTTCAACGGCCACGCGCACCGCGCCAGCGGGCAGAATCTTGCGCCGGTAGCTTTCGTCCTGCGCAGCAAAAAGCTCCATACAGGGCATCGACACGACCCTTGTGCCGATTGCCTTCGCTTGCAGAATGTCGCGTGCCTTCAGCGCGATTTCGACCTCGGATCCGGTTGCCATCAAGATCGCCTGCCGCTTGCCTGCCGCCTCGGCCAGCACATAGGCACCGCGCGCAGACAGGTTTTGCGCGCTGTAGGTGGTGCGCAGCGTCGGCAGGTTCTGACGGCTAAGCGCCAAGACCGAAGGCGTGGACTTGCTTGTCAGCGCCAGCTCCCACGCCTCGGCGGTTTCCACCACATCGGCGGGGCGGAAGGTGTAGGTGTTGGGCGTCGCGCGGCAGATCGCCAGATGCTCCACCGGCTGGTGGGTCGGGCCGTCTTCGCCAAGGCCGATGCTGTCATGCGTCATCACATAGGTGACGGGCAAACCCATCAGCGCCGAAAGCCGCATCGCGCCGCGCGCATAATCGGTAAAGCAAAGGAACGTGCCGCCATAGGGGCGCACGCCGCCGTGCAGCCACATGCCGTTCATCGCCGCCGCCATGCCATGTTCGCGGATGCCGAAATAAACATAGCGGCCCTTGCGGTTTTCGGGGCCGAACACGCCCAGATCGGCGGTTTTTGTCAGGTTCGAACCGGTCAGGTCGGCCGAGCCGCCGATGGTTTCGGGCATCACCGGGTTGACCGCTGCCAACACCATTTCGCTGGCCTTGCGAGTGGCAACCTTGGGTGCCTTGGCGGCCACGTCCTTGCGGAAGGCGCGAAGCGCCGAGACGAGCTTCTTCGGTGCGTCACCCGCCATCTGCCGAAGGAACTCTGCGCGTTTGCCGGGGCCTGTCGCGGCAAGCCGCGCCTCCCATTCCGCGCGCGCGGCGGCACCACGGGCACCGATGGCCTCCCATTCCGCCTTGATCGCGGGCGGAACCTCGAAAGGACCATGGTCCCAGCCATAGACCGCCTTGGTTGCGGCAATCTCGTCCGGGCCCAGTGGCGAGCCATGCGCGCCAGAGCTATCGGCCTTTTTCGGGCTGCCAAAACCGATGATCGTTTTGCAGTCAACCAGCACCGGGCCCTTGGCGGCCTTTGCCTCGGTCAGCGCGCGGTCGATATCGTCGGGGTCGTGGCCATCGCACGAAAGCACCGTCCAGCCCGCGGCGGCAAAACGCGCGCGCTGATCGGTGCGGTCTGACAGTGACACGCGGCCATCGATGGTGATGTCGTTATTATCCCAAAGCAGCACCAGCTTGTTCAACTGCTGCATCCCGGCAAGGCCGAGCGCCTCGTGGCTGATCCCCTCCATCAGGCAACCGTCGCCGGCAATCACCCAAGTGCGGTGATCGACCAGCTTGGCGCCGAACCGCGCCTGCATCGACTGCTCTGCCATCGCAAAGCCAACGGCGGTGGCGATGCCTTGGCCCAAGGGGCCGGTGGTGGTTTCCACGCCCTCGACATGGCCATATTCGGGGTGGCCTGCGGTGATCGAGCCCCATTGGCGGAAGTTCTTGATCTGCTCAAGCGTCATCTGCTGGTAGCCGGTCAGATGCAGCAGCGCATAGATCAGCGCCGAGCCGTGCCCGGCTGACAAGATAAAGCGGTCGCGGTCGGCCCAATGCGGGGCGGCGGCGTCAAACTTCAGGTGCCGTTGAAACAGCACGGTCGCCACATCGGCCATACCCATCGGCATACCGGGGTGGCCAGAGTTGGCGGCCTGCACCGCATCCATCGCCAGAGTCCGAACTGCGGTGGCAAGCGACCAGTGTTGCGCATGACGCGCGCGAAGCGTGGCGATATCCAAGGGGCGACCTTTCGGCTGGGGTGGCAGGTTGCCCCCTGATAGCAGGCCAACCGCCAAGATCAAGCGCAGCCCCCAAGCCCTTGATCGAAAAGGGGGGCGCAGCGCACAGAAGTTTACGTTAATATTGTCTGGCAGCGTAGCGCCCGGCCGATTCGGGCGCAGGCGGCAAACGCGGCACTTGGCGGAACCAGACCGGAGACGGCATATGAGCGACATGAGCGATTACGAACGCCGCATCAGCGCCGCTCTGGCGCGGATTGGCGCGGGGCTGGAACGGCTGGGGCAAAGCGGGCAAGCCGCAGCGGGCGCAAGCGACAATTCGCTGCGCGAAGAGCTTGAGGCCGAGCGCGCCGCCAATGCGCAGCTTTCCGAGCGAGTTCGCGCGATCCGTGAAAAGCAGGAATCCACGCTGGGCGCGCTAGAGCGCAAGCTCGCCGCCGCAAAGGCCGAGGCTGAAAGCCACCTGCGCGATCTTTTGCGCCTGCGGCGCGCCAATGCCGAATTGGCTGCCGCCAACCGCAAGCTGAGCGAAGCGGTCGAGGCGGGGCTTGGCGATGGCGCGCTGATCAACCGGGTGATGGAGGCCGAACTCGGTGCCCTGCGCGCCGAACGCGCAGCCGATCAGGCAGAACTGAACGATATCATCGCTGGGCTAGAGCCGCTCGTCGCACCCAAGACCGCAACGGAGGGCGAACATGCCTGAGATTCGCATTGAAATCGGCGGACGCAGCTTTGAAGTCGCCTGCGCTGAGGGCGAGGAGCATTTTCTGCACTCTGCCGCGGCGCTGCTGGATACCGAGGCCACCGCATTGGCGGGGCAGATGGGCCGTCTGCCCGAAGTCCGCATGTTGCTGATGGCAGGGCTGATGCTGGCCGACAAGACCGCAGGTTTCGAAGATCAGTTGCGCGCCGCGCTCGACCGCGCCGAGACTGCCGAGGCCGCACTTGCCGCCGCGCTGGAAAACCCCGCCCGCGTCGAGGTGCCGGTGATTCCGGCACAGGTTACGGAAACCTTTGCAGAAATAGCCGCGCAGGCGGAATCCTTGGCGAACCGGATCGACGAATTGCCGGCCTGACAGGGCATCGGCCAGGCTTCTGCGCCTATTCCGCCACCTGCATCTGAAAGCCCGCCTCGATCTGGTCGGAAGGTGCCACCGGGTATTGCCCGGTGAAGCAAGCGTCGCAGTATTGCGGGTGCGCCTTGTTGCGCCCTTCAACCGCGCCGACCGCGCGATAAAGCCCGTCAAGCGAGACAAAGCGCAGGCTGTCCACGCCGATCCAGTCGCGCATTTCCTCTTCGCTCATCGTCGCGGCCAATAGCTTGGCGCGCTCGGGCGTATCGACGCCGTAAAAGCAGGGCCATGCCGTAGGGGGGGATGCGATGCGAAAATGCACCTCGGCCGCACCTGCATCAAGGATCATGTCCTTGATCTTGCGGCTGGTCGTGCCGCGCACCACCGAGTCGTCCACCAGAATCACCCGCTTGCCCTTTATCAGCGCGCGGTTGACGTTGAGCTTCAGGCGCACCCCCATGTTGCGGATGCTTTCGGTCGGCTCGATGAAAGTGCGGCCCATATATTGGTTGCGGATGATCCCCATGCCGTAGGGGATACCGGATTCATGCGCAAAGCCGATGGCGGCGGGGGTGCCTGAATCGGGCACCGGGCAGACCAGATCGGCCTCGACCGGCGCTTCGCGCGCCAGTTCCACGCCAATCTGGCGGCGCGTTTCATACACCGATCGGCCGCCTATGATACTGTCGGGGCGCGAGAAGTAGACGTGCTCGAAAATGCAAAAACGGCCGCGCGATGGGCCAAACGGGCGCGAGCTTTCGATCTTGCCTTTAGAGATCACCACCATTTCGCCCGGCTCGATCTCGCGCAGGAACTCGGCGCCGATGATGTCGAGCCCGCAGGTCTCGGACGAAAGCACATAGCCTTCATCGCCAATCCGCCCCAGCACGAGCGGCCGCACGCCCAACGCATCGCGCACGCCGATCAGTTTGGTGCGGGTCATCGCAACTATCGAAAACGCCCCTTCCACACGGCGAAGGGCATCCTTGATGCGTTCGGAAAGCGAGCGCTGGATCGAGCGCGCCATCAGGTGAATGATACATTCGCTGTCCGACGAAGACTGAAAGATCGACCCCCGCTCGATCAACTCGCGGCGCAGGCTGGTGGCGTTGGTCAGGTTGCCATTATGCGCAATCGCGCAGCCCCCCATCGAGAACTCGCCAAAGAACGGCTGCACGTCACGAAGTGCTGTCGCGCCCTTTGACCCCGCGGTGGAATAGCGCACATGGCCGATAGCAAGCTCGCCCGGCAAGGTCTCCATCAGGCTTGCCTTGGTGAAATTGTCGCGCACATAGCCAAAACGGCGTGCCGAGTTGAAGCCGGTTTCAGGGTCGTAGGAAACGATCCCTCCCGCTTCTTGCCCGCGGTGCTGCAATGCGTGCAAACCAAGCGCCACGAAGTTCGCAGCCTCTGCCACACCGATGACCCCGAATACTCCACATTCCTCGTGCAACTTGTCAGCGTCGAATGGGTGTTGGGGCAGCTGGCGCATCGGTGGTCGAATCCTCTTGGCAGGCTTGAGTGTCCTTTAACGGGGAAGCGGGCTTCTGTCACGCGGCAAGGGCCATGGAAAGCCGTCACGCTTGCGCAGGCGCAGCAGCATTCGGGTCAATATTGCCCCGTTTGCACCGGTTCTTGCAGTGTTATGCGGTCCGCCGGCTCAGTTAGAGGGGGTGGGGGCGGGGCAGGCGGCAACTAGCGCCTCGAACCGCTGCACCACCCAGCCGGGGGCATCGGTTGGCATCTCGGACTCAAGGCTGGTCTGCACCGAGGCGAAAATCTGTGCGCTACGCGAATCGTCCACCACCGGGAAGGTGCGGTCCACCACCACCCGGTCGAACACCACAAACGCTACCGCAACCAACACGACACCGCGCGCCACGCCGAACAGAAACCCCAGCCCCTGGTCGATGCCGCCCAACGCCGAGCGTTGCACGACCGAGGCAAACAGCGGCGTGATGATCGAGAACACGATCAGCGCAAGTGCAAAGACACCGGCAAAGCCCGCAATCGTCGCCAATTCGCAGCTATCGCCAAGGAACTTGTCGATCACCGGGATCTGCTGCACCAGCGGTCGCGCGGCGGGCGCGAACATATAGGCCAGCACCGCAGCGGCCACCCAGCCCGCAATGGCCAGCCCTTCGCGCACCAGCCCGCGGCTGTAGGCAAGGATCGCGGATAGCAGAATGATGACGGCCACAATGGCGTCGATAATGGTAAAGCCGTCCATGTCTCCCTTTCCGCGGGGCTCAGCCCGCGCCGAACATCTCGCCTACAAACGTCACAAGATCCGGGACCTTGCGCAACTTTATGCCCTCGCCCGGTTCGGCCTTGGTTCGCTCCGGAGCAATGGCCTGTGAAAAACCAAGTTTTTGCGCTTCTTTCAACCTGTTTTCGGATTGGCCGACAGGGCGCAACGCCCCCGACAGGCTGATTTCGCCAAAAAGCACCAGATCGGCGGGCAGGGCGATGTCTTCGCGCGCACTCAAAAGCGCGGCAGCCAGCGCCAGATCAGCCGCAGGCTCGCTGACTTTCATGCCGCCCGCGACGTTGAGAAACACATCAAGCCCCGCAAAAGGAATCGAGCAGCGGCTTTCGAGCACCGCGAGAATCGTTGAGACCCGCCCCGAGTCGAGCCCGACGACTGTGCGCCGGGGGCTGGCGAGCGTCGATGGCGCGACCAGCGCCTGGATCTCGGTCAAGACCGGTCGAGAGCCCTCGATCCCGGCAAAAACCGCCGAACCCGGCGCCGCCTGCCCGCGCTCCGACAAGAACAGCGCCGAAGGGTTTGGCACTTCGGCAAGCCCCGCGCCCGTCATCTCGAAAACCCCGATCTCGTCGGCAGGGCCAAAACGGCTTTTCACGGCGCGCAGAATCCGAAACTGATGCCCGCGCTCGCCTTCGAAATAGAGCACGGTGTCGACCATATGCTCCACCACCCGGGGCCCGGCAATCTGCCCATCCTTGGTCACATGCCCCACGAGAATCACCGAAGTGCCCGTGCGCTTGGCAAAGCTGACCAACTCGTGACAGGCCGCGCGCACCTGGCTGACCGAGCCCGGTGCCGCCTCGACCATGTCGGCCCAAAGCGTCTGGATCGAATCGATGATCGCAAGTGCCGGACGTTCGGCATCGAGCGTTGTGAGAATGTCGCGCAGGCTGGTTTCAGCGCCCAGCCGCAATGGCGCATCGGTAAGCCCAAGCCGCAATGCACGCATCCGCACCTGCGCCGGTGCCTCTTCGCCCGAAATGTACAGGCTCTCGTGCCCGGCGCGCGCAAACCGCGCCGCGACCTGTAACAGCAGGGTCGATTTGCCAATGCCGGGGTCGCCGCCAAGCAGGATCGCAGACCCCGGCACCAACCCGCCGCCAAGCACGCGGTCAAACTCGACCATGCCCGAAATCGCGCGCACCGGCGCTGTCTCTTCGGTGGTCAGCGTGCTCAGCGTGATCTGCTTTCCGCGGGCACCGCCAAGCGTGCGCGCACCTGCGCCACTGGTCAGCGGCGCGGCCTCGATCAGCGTGTTCCAACCGCCACAGGCATCACAGCGCCCGGCCCATTTCGGGTGCACGGCGCCGCATTGCGAACAGGCGAAAGACGAGGAGGGTTTGGCCATGGCTCTTCCTGCCCGAATCCGCGACGTGCAGCAAGAGCGGGGGGTCAACCCCCCGCAGCCCCCCGGGATATTTCTGCTGAAGCATTGTAAAAAACGCCCCGTTTCGGGCGGCGAGAGCCGGGGAAACGGGGCGTCCTGCTTCAGGCGGTCATCGGCGTCCCCGCCTGTACCGCGCGCAGATGTTGCGGTGCATTCGGTTAATAAGGTCCTAATCCGCGCCTGCTTCAGACAAAATATCCCCGCCGGAGGCAGGCCGCCTCAGCGGTCTTTGCGGCCGATATGCGACAGCGCGAGGCTGAGAAGGATGCAGCCCGTAAAAAGATAAAGCCCCCATGCGGTCTCGATGCGGCCTAGGCCGACGCCTTTCGCCAGAACGATATAGAGCGCGATGAGGAAGATGTCGGCCATGGCAAGCCTGCCAAGCCCGCGCAGCAGCGGCAGCACGCGCGGTGAGGCAAGATCGAATTGCACCAACGCCAAGCCGAGGGTTTTTACATAGGGCGCAAACAGCGCGAAAAACGTGACCAGCAAGGCGAGCGCCACGTCTTTTTGCCAAAGCGCCTGCAGACCTGAAATCACCGAAATCGAGTCGAGATCAAAAAACGGCAGGAACCCCGCGCGCAAAAGCGGCGCGAACCACGCGACCGGCAACACCACCAGCAGCGCAAGGTTCAGCCAGCGCGCGACCCGCATCAGCGCACCGAAGCAATCGGGCCCTGGGCGAGGCCGTTGATGAATTGATGCACGTAAGGATCTGGTGTTGCGTCCATTTCCTGCACGGTGCCGGTCCAGCGGATGGTCCCTTCGTGCAGCATCGCAACCCGATCCGCGACCGCGCGCACGGTGCGCATGTCATGCGTGATGGTCATAGCGGTGGCACCCATTTCCACGACGATTTCGCGGATCAAGTCGTCAATCACCCCGGCCATGATCGGATCGAGCCCGGTGGTCGGTTCGTCAAAAAATATGATTTCGGGGTCCGCGGCGATGGCCCGGGCAAGACCCACCCGCTTTTGCATGCCGCCCGAAAGCTCGGCGGGGTAAAGCTCGGCCACCTCTGGCCCTAGACCGACCCGCCGCAGCTTTTCAATGGCGATCTCGCGTGCTTCGGCGCGGGGGCGCTTGCTTGTGCCGCGCATCAGCCGGAAGGCGACATTTTGCCAGACCGGCAGGCTGTCAAAAAGCGCAGAGCCCTGAAACAGCATC
>NZ_JBFHIA010000138.1:0-8472 GCF_041596715.1 Phaeovulum sp. | reverse complement strand
GCACTCTACTGCCCGATGTCACGGTTGTTCCGTGCGGCGGGAACGACGATTACCGAGACGTGGCGCAAGGCCTGAGGAGGGACTTGGCGTCGCGGTAAAAGAAGAAGGCGAAAGGGACCACCTTCGTTTCAACCAGTTTGGGAGGACTGAAATGTTGAAGACTCTATGCAGACGACAGTTTTTTGTGGCCGGTGCGCTGGCTGGCGTAGTTGGCGCATTGGGGATGCCTGCGCAAGCGCAGACAGTGATCCCGATGGTCGCGATCGACGGCTATCCGGCCAACTCCATGTGGGTAAAGGAGTTCTCGGAGTTCTTTATCCCGCGCGTCAACGAGCGTCTTGCCGCGACAGGAACCTACTCGATTGCTTGGCAAGAGGCTTATGGCGGCCAGATCGTCAAGCCGCGGGGCGTGCTTGAAGGCATCAAGCTTGGCCTCGGCGATATCGGTATCGTCACGACGATTTTCCACAACTCGGCGCTGCCGAGCCAAGCGATTTCGGGCGTGACCCCCTTCGTGTCGGCGGATGCACGCGTCGTTGCGCGCGCCGTGGATGAAATCGCCACCGAGTTCCCGGCGACGCTGGAAGAATACGCGGCAGAAAACCAGGTCTACCTGGCCACTGCGGTGGTGTTGGATACCTATCAGGTGTTCTCGAAGAACCAGCTCACGGACGTCTCTGATCTCGAGGGGCTGAAGGTCGCTGGCGCGGGCATCAACCTGCGCTATCTTGAAGGCATCCCGAACGCCGCTGGGGTTCAGGGCGGGCTGACCGACTTCTACAACATGCTGCAAACCGGCGTGGTTGACGCAGCCTTGCTGTGGCCGGAAGCCGCGAACACCTACAAGATCGCGGAAGTTGCGCCCTTCATGTTGCGGGCAGACCTCGGCGCGGTGAACACCAAGACCGTCACCGTGAACGCCGACACCTGGGCCAAACTGCCCGAAGAAGTGCGCACCGTGCTGCGTGAAGTGGCGATCCAGTATCGCGACCGTGTCGCTGACGTTGCAATGGAAGAAGCGGCTGCCAGTGTTGCCGCCTATGTCGCGGCCGGTGGCACGGTGACTGACCTGTCGCCCGAAGCACGCAGCGCATGGGCCAACAGCATGCCCGACATCGCCACCGAATGGGCCGCGGGCCTCGATGCGGTCGGGCGTCCCGGCACCGCCATGCTTCAAGCCTACATGGCCAAGCTGCGCGCAGCAGGGCAAGTGCCCGCACGCAACTGGGATGGCGCTCCGTCCTGATCTGAGGACCAGTCACTCCATGAGGGCCGCAGGGGCATACCCTGCGGCCAGTTTCCCTGAAGGCGAGCGAGGCAGTCATGTCCAATTCGGGTCGGGACGGAAGAATAAGCATGCCATTTCAATCGTTTCTGAGATCTATGGAAGGCGTTGCAAAGCTACTCAATGTTATCGGCACACTGGTCGTTTTGGCACTGGTGGTGGTGATCAACGCCGATGTGTTCGCGCGCAATGTGCTTCATGCGCCCTTCAGGGGCGTGTTCGAGGCCGTGCAGCTTTTGATGGTGTTGATCGTTTTCCTTCAGCTTCCTGACGTAGTTCGAATGAACCGGCTTACCCGGTCAGATGGCTTTCTGGCGATCTTGGCGGATCGCTACCCACGGATCGGAAACCCGCTTGCGCGGATCATCGATCTGATCTCAGCGGCATTCATGCTGCTGATCGTCTGGACGATCTATCCAGAGTTCACCTCCACGCTGGAAAACGGCCGCTATTTCGGCGTCCGCGGCGTGTTCACCTTGCCGGCTTGGCCTCAATACCTTGCGATCACGATTGGTGCGGCGCTGTCGGCGCTACTTTTCATCGGCAAGGCAATCTCTGGCAGCCGTCATCCGGCGCAATTGAAACTTGAGGATTCCGGCGCATGAGCCCCATCGAAATCGGCCTCATATCGGTCGCAGCAATTGTCGTGCTCATCTACCTCGGGGTCTATATTCCCGTGGCGCTGGGGATGGTTTCGCTGGCTGCGGTCTGGTTGATCCGCGACAACCCGCAGCTTGCATTGAACCTTTTGAAGTCTGCCGTAGCCGAGGGCGTGCGCGAATATACCTTCGCCACGATACCGCTATTTACCTTCATGGGACTGATCGTTTCCAAGGCGGGCTTAGGAAAAGACGTCTATGTGGTCATGAACAGCCTGTTCCGCCGTGTGCGCGGCGGGATTGGCATGGCGACAGTCGGTGCCAACGCGCTGTTTGCGGCCGTGACCGGCTCTTCAATTGCCTCGGCATCGGTCTTTACCAAAGTGGCTGTGCCAGAAATGCTGAGCCTTGGATACACGGCGCGCTTTGCGGTGGGCGTCGTCGGGGGGTCTTCGGTTCTGGGCATGATCATTCCGCCATCGGCCATGCTGATCATCTACGCGCTCGTCGTCGAGCAATCGGTGGGCGACATGTTCTTGGCCGGGATCGTGCCCGGCATATTGCTGACTTTCGCCTATATTTTCGCCATCATGTTCATGTGCCGCTTCACACCGAACTTCGTTGGCGGCAATGCACGGGGCCAGCAGGTCGAGCACGCGGGCGTCCCGGTGGAACTTAGCCATGTGCTGGGCTGTGCCGGCATCGTGGCACTGGTCGGGGTTGTGCTGGGCGGGATCTATACGGGCAAGCTGACGCCGATCGAGTCCGGCGCGGCCGGGGCGACGCTGGCACTGTTCATCGCAGTGGCGCGCCGCACTATTACCGCCAAGGGCTTCTGGAACGCGCTGCTCGAAACCGGGCACATTACCGCATCAATCCTGTTCCTCATCACCGCTGCGGCGCTTTACCAGCGCATGTTGGGCATCGCCGATTTGCCGAACTCAATCGCTGAAGTGCTTAGCTCTTACGAGCTTGGCTTTGCTGCGGTGATGGTGATCTACGTTTTGATGATGCTGTTTCTCGGCACTATCCTCGATACCGCGTCGATCATTCTGATCGTCGTGCCGCTGTTCCTGCCGATCGTCGAACCGATGGGGGTCGATCTTGTCTGGTTCGGCATCGTTACCGTTGTGGGTGCGGAAATCGGGCTGCTGACACCACCGCTCGGGATTTCGTGTTTTGTTATCAAAAGCACGCTGGACCGACCGGACGTCTTGCTGAAGGACGTGTTCATGGGGGCCCTGCCCTTCGCCGGTGTCATGCTGATCGTGTTGATCTTGCTGATCGTCTTTCCTGTGCTTTCGATCGGTATTCTATAAAGGGGTGCCGCGCCGCTGATACAGTCATCGGTGCGGCACCTGCAAAGACGGGTGCGCGGTTACGCGGCTTGTCAGATAGAGGCGATGTTCTTGCCCTAAGCGCAAGAACATCGCCTCATCCGTTTACCACCCCGTCTTGCATCTGTATCCGCCGTCGGCAAAGCCCCGCGATCTTGTCGTCATGCGTCGAGATCAGAAAGGTCGTGCCCTCGTCGCGGTTGATCTCGGCGATCAAGGCCATCACCTGCATGGCCGAGGCGCGGTCAAGATTGCCGGTGGGTTCGTCCGCCAGTATCAACTCTGGCCGGTTCATCAGCGCCCGCGCCACCGCCACGCGCTGCTTTTGCCCCCCCGAGAGCTTTGCCGTAGGGAAATCGATCCGGTCGGCCAGCCCCATGCGCACCAGCAATTCGCGCCCTCGCGCGCGTGCCGAGGCGGTTTCGCGCCCCTCGCGCACCGCAGTGGGAAAGACCACGTTTTCCAGCGCGCTGAAATCGGGCAGAAGATTGTGAAACTGGAACACGAAGCCGATGTGCAGATTGCGAAACGCCGTCAGTTCCCTATCGTCGGCCGCAACCAGATCTTGCCCCAGCATCCTGTAGCTGCCCGACGTCGGTTTCATCAGCGTGCCGAGAATTGTCAGAAGGGTGCTTTTACCCGCTCCGGACGGCCCAAGCAGCGCCGCCATCTCACCAGCCTCTAGCAAAAGCGACATCCCGCGCAGCACTCGGGTTTCCGCCTCGCCCGCGCCGAAGGTCTTGACCAGCCGTTCGACCTGCACCAGCGCGCTCATTGCCCGATCGCCGTAACCGGATCGACCCGCGCGGCCGACCGCGCAGGCAGGATCGAGGCCAAAATTGCGCCAAGCACGGTTAGCGCTATGGCCAACCCGTAGGAGCCTTGGGTGATATCCATCGGCAAAGTGCCGGGCCGGAACGCATCTCGCGTGGGAAAGGGCAGCAGCGCCAGATAGCCAAGCCCCGCCCCCGCCAGCCCGCCCATCAACCCGATCAGCGCGCCTTGCGTGACAAAGACAAAGACCACAAAGCCCCGCCCTGCCCCCATCGCCCGCATGATGCCGATTTCCGGGCGCCGCCGGTAGGTAGAAAGCAAAAGCGCCGAAGCCACACCGATGACGATGGTAATCAGCGCAAATCCTTTGAGAAAATATCCCGTCTGCGCCTGCGCGTTCAGCGCCTCCATCAGTTGTTCGGCCCCGTCGGTCCAAGGCACGGCATCCAGCCCGGTCTGTGCGCGGATCCGCGCGGCGATGGCGTCGGCGGTGTTGAGATCGCGCAACTTGATCTCGACCCGCGTCAGACCCTGCGGCAGGGCAAACAGCGCGCGCGCGGTAGGCAGGCTGACAAACACGCTGCTGGCATCCATCATTCCGTTGCCGGTTTTGTAAATGCCGCTCAGCGTCAGCATTTGCGACACACCGGCCGATGATTGCAGCCGCAAGGTCTGCCCAAGGGAAAGCTGCAAATCTTCTGCCAGACTTTGCCCCAGCACGATCACCCCAGACCCGACCCTGCCCGCGCCTTCGACCATATAGCCATCAAGATCAAGGATCGCGGATTCGCGCCCCGCCTCGACGCCCGTAACGCTGACCTGCGCCACCAAGGCCCCACGGGTCAGAAACCCCGCACCCGCGATCTGCGGCGAGACAGCTATCACGCCCGGCACCGTTTCGATCAGCGGAATATAGGTGGCCGCGTCGCCAAGCGTTGCGGTGCGCGCGCTTCCCCGCTCGATCACCGCAAGCACATGCCCCTCGGGCGCGATCAGAATCGCAGGGTCGGTGTTTTCGGCCTTGATCGTGATGTGGCTGATGTCGCCCACCGTGCGCTCGAGTATGAACTCGGCCAGCCCGCCAATCAGCGCCGACATGAAGATGAAGATGAACACCCCCACCGCCACGCCCAGCACAAGAAGCGCGCTCTGCGCCTTGTTCGCGGTCAGGTAACGGGCGGCGATTTTGAGTGCGTAAAACATCAGGGCAGCACCACGCGGACGGCTTGCCCCTCGATGATGTCACTGGTGTCGGCGATCAGTATATCGCCCTGCGCCAGCCCCTCTGTCACCACCAACCGCTCGGCGGGCCATTCGGTCACCTCCACCGCGCGCCGCATCGCAGTGCCATCCACCACGACAAAGACCGCAGCACCTTCTGCGCCAAACTGGATCGCCGCACGCGGTGCGGTGATCGCGGCGGCGAGTTGCTCGACAACGATATTGGCGGTTACGGTCAGCCCGACGGGTGCGGTAACGGGCTCGTCGAAGGCAAGTTTCACCGTCAGCCCGCCAGTCGCGGCCTCGACCTGCTGCGATACGAAACTGACGCGCCCCTCGCGCTTGCGCGCCTCGCCCGCCAGTTGCAGCACAGCAGGCAGACCGGCGCTGATCTGCGTGGCATAAGCCTCGTCCACATCCGTCTCGACGATCAGTTGGCCAAGGTCGGCTATCGTGAACAAAACGCTCGAAGCGTCGATATTCTGCCCAACGGAGGCATTTACCGCCAGAACCGTTCCCGACATCGGCGCGCGGATGGTAAAATTGGCAAGTCTGATCTGCGCCTGATCAAGCAGTGCGCCCATCCGCGTCACCTCTTGCGCCGCTGTCTGCGCGGCGGCTGCGGCACGGTCCAACTCGGTGCGCGCGACATTGGCACCCAGCGCATCGGCGCGTGCTAGCGCCGCCTCGGCCTGTTCCTGCGCCACCAGCGCGGCATCCAGCCCCGCCGCCGCCTGACGCACAACCGCCTGTTGCGCGGCGGCATCGACCCGGGCCAGCTCCGCATCTGCCTGCACAAGATCGCCTTCGTCTGCCAGCACGGCGGTTAGCGGGCCACTGACCTGCGCGCGCACATCAACCGAATAAAGCGCCGCGATGCGGCCGTTGACCGCCAGAACACGAGTGACCGGCGCAGGTTCCACGATTTCAACAGCAACCGCGGGCGGCCCCGATGCCCATGGCTGCAAATAGAACGCGACCACGGCCAGAACGGCAAACGCGATACCCGCCACGCGCCACCAAAAGCGGGCGCGCGGCGGCGGCGGAACGGGCGGTGCGGCCGCGGGCGGGTCAACAACCACCGGCAGCCGCGGCGCGCCCGCCTCGGCACCACTGGCCGCTGGCTTGTCAGCAACAACAGGGTCCTGCTTTGGCGTTGACATAGTCTTGCCCCTTTACCAACCTCGGATGCCTTGGGCAGACGGCAAACGGTGCGTGATCGTACTACGAACACTCTACCTGCTAGCGTATCGGCACCCACTGACATGGATCAATGACCGTTATCCGACAGGATGGCACAAAGATGTATGCTGCTATGCCAGCGAAGCCGGAAAGCTGACGGATGACCACCGATCCCTATGCGGCGCTTGGCCTGACAAAATCTGCCACGGCAGAAGAGATCAAAAAGGCCTATCGACGGCTGGCCCGCACCAGCCACCCAGACCTGCACCCCGATGACGCAGACGCAATCGCGCGCTTCAAGGCCATTTCGGCAGCCTATGATCTGCTGAAAGACCCCGAAACTCGCGCCCGCTTCGACGCCGGTGAAATCGACGCCACAGGCGCAGAACGTCCGCAGCGCCGCTATTACCGCGATTTTGCGGATGCCCCCGACAACCCCTACCAGCAGGCGCGCGGTTTCGAGGCACGGGGCGATCCTGCGGATATCTTTGCCGAAATCCTGCGCCAGCGTTCTCGGCAAGGTGGCGAGGGCTTTGGCGGGCGCGGTTTTGCAGCGCCCGGCCCTGATTTTCGCTACGCACTCGAAGTGCCGTTTCTGGATGCCGCGCGGGGCGGAGAAATGCATCTAACCCTGCCTGAGGGCGGCAGCATCGCCGTGCGCATCCCGCAGGGCGCGCGGGAAGGCCAGACCCTGCGCCTGCGCGGCAAGGGCGGGCCGGGCTTTGGGGGCGGCCCGCCGGGGGATGCGCTGATCAACCTATCGATCCGCCCGCATCCGGTGTTCAGCCGCGAGGGCGACAACATCCTGCTGACCCTGCCGATCACGATCGACGAGGCGATCTTGGGTGCCAAGGTCACAGCCCCCACGATTGCCGGCCCGGTCAGCCTGACAGTGCCCAAAGGGGCCAGTTCTGGGCGCGTTTTGCGCCTGCGGGGCCGCGGCATCAAGCGGGCGGGGGCGAAGACTGCGGGGGATCAATTGGTCGAACTGCAAATCGTGGCCCCCCCGGCAATCGACGACGCCCTGCGCGATTTTCTAACCAATTGGCGCAAGACCAACGCCCACGACCCGCGCGCGCGCTTGCTGAACGAGGCCGCATCATGACCGACCGTTTGACCGAAGATGATGTCATCGCCGCCATTCCGGGCCTGACCCGCGCGCGGCTGATCGGCTTTATCGAGGCAGAGGTGGTGATCCCGATCCGGGCCGAAACCGGCCCGGTGTTCCGCCAGATCGACCTTGCCCGGATGGAGCTTCTCTGCGATCTGCTCGACGACCTTGATCTGGACGAGTCCGCGCTGGCCGTTGTGATGTCGCTGATAGATCAATTGCATACGGCGCGGCAGGATTTGCGTGCCCTTGCCCGCGCGCTACAGTCCGAACCGCCCGAAGTGCGCGCCCGTATCGGTGCCGCTTTGCGCGGGGCGGATTGAAAGGAACCGGGCATTTAGCGCCCCCCGCCCCTCTGAATGAAAAGCGGCCCCAGCATCGCTGAGACCGCTTCCTTGGAAACCGCGCAAACCTCTGCGCGGCCCGGGAGATAGGCACCCTGCCCTTGGGGGCAAGGCGCAGGCCGCCTTACATGCAGGCAGGCGCGGTGCCCGGCAGCAGAACCTTATCGACCACGTGGATCACGCCATTGTCGGCCATGATATCGGCAATCACGACATTGGCGACCGTTCCGGTGCCATCATCAACCGTAACCCCGCCATCGGCTGCGATGACACAAAGCTTCGCGCTTTCAAGCGCAGGCTGAACGCTGTTCTGCCCAGCCATGATCATGCCGGCTTCGATTTTACCCGGCACAACGTGGTAAAGCAGGATGTCGGTCAGCTGGCCTTTGTTTTCAGGCTTCAACAGGGTGTCGAGCGTCCCCTCGGGCAGTGCCGCAAAGGCGTCGTTCACCGGCGCGAACACGGTGAAGGGGCCGGGGCCGGAAAGCGTATCGACAAGATCAGCAGCCGTCACAGCCGCAACGAGGGTCGAAAAACGCTCGTCGCCCGCAGCGACTTCGACGATGTTGGCGGCGCTCGCGGCCGAAGCGGCAAAGCTCAGTGCAAGGGCTGCGACGGT
>NZ_JBFHIA010000137.1:0-8496 GCF_041596715.1 Phaeovulum sp. | reverse complement strand
GATCGTGCAGAACCACGCGGATCTTTTGGCCGCGCGCACCGGGCGGGCAATCGAAATTGTTGCGGTTTCGGCGCGCGACCGCAGCAAAAACCGCGATGCCGACCTTTCGGGCTATGCTTGGGAGGATGACCCGGTCGCCCTTGCCAAGCGTGACGATATCGACGTGTTCGTCGAAGTGATGGGCGGGCACGAAGGGCCTGCGCGCGACGCCACGATTGCGGCGATTTCCGCGGGCAAGGATGTGGTTTCCGCCAACAAGGCACTTCTGGCGCATCACGGACAGGAACTGGCCGAATCCGCCGAGGCCGCAGGCCGGGTGATCCGCTTCGAGGCGGCGGTCGCGGGCGGGATTCCGGTCATCAAGACATTGACCGAGGGGCTGGCGGGCAATGCCATCACCCGGGTGATGGGCGTGATGAACGGCACCTGCAACTATATCCTGACGCGGATGGAAAGCGCCGGCTTGCCCTATGACACGGTCTTTGAAGAGGCGCGGCAGTTGGGCTATCTGGAGGCCGACCCGAACCTTGACGTGGGGGGCATCGACGCCGGGCACAAACTTGCCTTGCTGGCCTCTATCGCGTTCGGCACCCGCGTCAGCTTTGACGCGGTAGAACTGGAGGGAATCGGGCGCATATCCATCGACGATATCCGCCGCGCGGGCGACATGGGCTACAAGATCAAGCTGCTGGGGGTCGCGCAGATGACCGGGCGCGGGCTGGAACAGCGCATGACCCCCTGCCTTGTCCCCGCAGCATCGCCCTTGGGGCAGTTGCAGGGTGGCACCAACATGGTGGTGCTGGAAGGCGACGCGGTTGGCCAGATCGTGCTGCGCGGCGCGGGTGCCGGGCAAGGCCCCACCGCAAGCGCCGTCATGGCCGATGTGGCCGATATTGCGCGCGGCATCCGGGTGGCGACCTTTGGCCGCCCTGCCACGCAACTGACCGTGCCGGTCGCGGCCCGCGCCGCCTCGCCCGCGCCTTATTATCTGCGGATGGAACTGCTCGACAAACCGGGGGCGCTGGCCAAGGTCGCCACCGTGCTGGGGGATGCGGGCATCTCGATTTCGCGGATGCGCCAGTATGACCACCCCGAGGCGCTGGCACCGGTGCTGGTTGTCACGCACAAGACCACGGGCGATGCGGTGGCGCACGCCTTCGCGCGGCTGCCTGCCACGGGTGTGGTGATGGGCGAGCCTGTGGCGCTACGAATCGAAGCAGTTTGAAGAAAAGGTAGGGCGGATGGATTGGTTTGCAGCAGTCGATATCTATTGCGAACGGACATCCGCACACTTCTGGGCCGAACCTGTTAACGCCTTGTCCAATTTTGCGGTGATTCTGCCGGTCGGCTGGGGCATCCTGACCGCCCGACGCCTTGGCGAGAAAGACCCGCTGGTCTGGGCATTGCTGGCATTGGCGGCGATGATCGGTCTGGGTTCCTTTGTGTTCCATACCGTTGCCCAACGCTGGTCCGAACTTGTCGATACTCTACCGATCTGGAGCTTTCTGGCGCTTTACGCATTTGTTGCGGCCAAGCGGTTGCTGGATTGGAAACTGGTCGGCTGGCATGCCGTGGCATTGGGTGCCGGAACGGTGCTGGTGCTGATCTTCTTTGCCAATGGCGAGGATGCCGCGCACGCAAACGAGATCCTGCCAGCGGGTGAGGTTTTGAACGGGTCGGCGCAGTATCTGCCGGCGATCCTTGGGGGGGCGCTGGTTGTGGCCGGTGTCTGGTGGAAAAGACGTGCGCTGTGGCACCTTGCGGCGATTTCCAGCCTTGCCTTTGTGCTGGCCCTCAGCATGCGCACGATGGACGCTGCGATTTGCCCCACGATGTCTTTGGGCACGCATTTCATGTGGCACCTGCTCAATTGCCTGTCGCTAGGGTTTGCGATGCAATTGATCTTGCGTGGCGGCGAAGCGGCACAAGAAGCGGCGCGCGAGACGCCATCGGCGGCCGCTTTTTCGCGTTAGTGCAGATACCAACTTTCCGTTAGCGCACCCAGCCTTGCCGGGTGCGCGCCATGCGCGCTAGATGCCGCCAGCCGTACAAAGCCGGGGAGCATCATGGCCGACAAGATCGATTTCAAGGACAGGATGCTTTCGCTCGGGCTTGCCCGCGTATCCGAAGCCGCCGCTTTCGCATCGGCACTGCTGATCGGCCGCGGCGATGAGAAGGCCGCCGATCAGGCCGCCGTCAACGCCATGCGCGAACAGTTGAACCTGCTCGACATCAAGGGCGTGGTGGTGATTGGCGAGGGCGAGCGCGACGAAGCGCCGATGCTGTATATCGGAGAAGAAGTCGGTTCCGGCGATGGCCCTGCGGTCGATATCGCGCTTGATCCGCTGGAAGGCACCACGCTGACCGCCAAGGACATGCCCAATGCGCTGACCGTGATTGCCATGGCCCCACGCGGCACCTTGCTGCACGCGCCCGATGTCTACATGGACAAGCTGGCAATCGGCCCGGGCTACCCAAAGGATGTTATCAGCCTTGATATGTCGCCGAGCGAGCGCATCTACGAACTTGCACGCGCTGGCGGCGTTACCCCTGGCGACATTACCTGCTGCGTGCTTGAACGCCCCCGCCACGATGACCTGATCGCCGAGATCCGCGAGACCGGGGCCTCGATTCGGCTGATCACGGATGGCGATGTGGCGGGCGTTATTCACTGTGCGGAATCCGAGATTACCGGCATCGACATGTATATGGGGCTGGGCGGCGCACCCGAAGGGGTGCTTGCGGCCTCGGCGCTCAAATGCATGGGCGGGCAGATGTGGGGGCGGCTGACCTTTCGCAACCAAGACGAAAAGGCGCGCGCCTACAAGGCCGGTATCACCGACCTCAACCGCATCTATGCGCGCGACGACATGGTGCGCGCCGATGTGATCTTTGCCGCGACCGGCGTGACCAATGGCTCGATCGTGCAGGGCGTCAAGCGCGAGCCGAACTACATCCAGACCGAAACCCTGCTAATGCGATCCAAAACCGGGTCGGTGCGCCGGATGATTTGGCGCAACCCGCTCAAGCGGAACGGCCACGAGGACAACTGAGCCTGCTCTGGCCATTGGTGGAAAAATCCGGCAAGTGTCGGGCATGAGTGGGCGCGCCTTTCTTGATGTCGAAGCTTCTGCCACCGGGCGCCGCTGGGTCGGGCCCGGTGCCGAAGTCGATCGGCTGGCCGAGGCGATGGTGCAGCAAACGCGCCTGCCCTTGCCCTTGGCGCGCTTGCTGGTGGCGCGCGGCGTAGCCCCTGCCGATGCCGAGCGGTTTCTAGAGCCCCAGTTGCGCGACCTGCTGCCCGACCCCTTGACGCTGAAAGACATGGGGGCCGCCGCCGCACGGTTTTTGCGCGCGGTCGAGGCGCGGGAAGCGATTGCGATTTTTGCCGATTACGATGTCGATGGCGGCGCTTCGGCGGCGCTGCTGACGGTCTGGCTGCGCAGTATGGGGCGGCGCGCCACGCTCTATATCCCCGACCGGATAGATGAGGGTTACGGCCCGAACGAGGCCGCGATGGCGATGCTGGCGCGTGACCATGGCCTGATCGTCTGCGTCGATTGCGGCACGCTAAGCCACGATGCGATTGCAGCGGCCAAGGGTGCCGACGTGGTGGTGCTGGATCATCACCTCGGGGCCGAGACGCTGCCCCCCGCTCTGGCCGTGGTCAACCCCAACCGGGCCGACGAGAGCGGCGAGCTTGGCCACCTCTGCGCCGCCTCGGTGGTGTTCCTGATGCTGGTCGAAGCCAATCGCCAGCTGCGCGCCCAAGGCACCTCTGGGCCCGACCTGATGGCGCTGCTGGATCTGGTGGCACTTGCCACCGTGGCCGATGTGGCCCCGCTGATCGGCGTCAACCGCGCGCTCGTGCGGCAGGGGCTGCGAGTGATGGCGCGCCGCGAACGCGTGGGGCTGGTGGCGCTGGCCGATGTTGCACGGATGGATCAGGCCCCCACAAGCTATGCGCTTGGCTTTGTGATCGGGCCACGGATCAATGCTGGCGGGCGGATCGGTGCGGCGGATTTAGGCGCGCGGCTGCTTGCAACCGACGATCCGCATGAGGCAGAGGCGCTGGCCGAGCGGCTGGACCTTCTCAACTCTGAGCGGCGCGAGATCGAGAACCGGGTGCGCGATGCCGCGCTGGAACAGGCCGAGGCGCGCGGGCTGGATGGGCCGCTGGTCTGGGCGGCAGGCGCAGGCTGGCACCCCGGAGTGGTCGGCATTGTTGCGGCACGGCTGAAAGAAGCGACCAACCGCCCGGCGGTAGTGATCGGGGTTGAGGGCGGCATCGGCAAGGGTTCGGCACGCTCTGTGGCGGGGGTAGACCTTGGCGCGGCGGTGCAGATGCTGGCCGCCGAGGGCCTGCTGCTCAAGGGCGGCGGCCACCGCATGGCGGCAGGCCTGAGCGTTGCGGAAGCGATGATCGAGCCTGCGATGGCGCGGCTGGGCGAATTGCTGGCGCGGCAAGGCGCGGGAACCCAAGGCCCGCGCGAACTGCGCCTTGACGGGCTGCTGATGCCCGCCGCCGCGACCACCGCGCTGATCGAGGATATCGAGCGCGCCGGCCCCTTTGGCCAAGGCGCGCCCGCACCGCGCTTTGCCTTTGCCGGGGCCGAGATCACCGGTGCGCGGCGGATCGGGGAAAACCATCTGCGCTTTCGGGCCGGGGGGCCCGACGGGCGGATCGACGCGGTCGCGTTTGGTGCCTTTGACGGCCCGCTTGGCCCGCTGCTCTCAGACCCCGGCGCCGCGCGCTTTCATCTGGCCGGACGGATCGAGATCAATACCTGGGGCGGGCGCCGCACCGTGCAGCTGCGCCTAGAAGACGCCGCGCGCGCCTGAACCCCCAAGCACCTGACGCGCCGTGACGAAAGTTTTGCTCTGTGCAGAAAATCCCTCTTGCGAGTCACCCCGCCCTGCCCTAAACACCGCCCACGCCAAGCGTGGCCCGTTCGTCTATCGGTTAGGACACCAGGTTTTCAACCTGGGAAGAGGGGTTCGACTCCCCTACGGGCTGCCACTCACCCCGCCATTTCCGAGATGTTTTGCACGAGCGCGCAATTGTCGCGTGTTGTCCGTGGCTTGCGAATCGAAGTGGTCGTGTGAGACCGCAAAACGCGAGCCGACCAGACGCAAAATCGCGCGACGTCTCTGTTCGCGGTTTTCGTGTTTCCAGTTTGGGATGGGTCTGGTCAGGCCGTGAGGAAGAGCATCTGCTGCGCAGCCCAGTCAGCTGGTATATCATGCTTGAGACACCAGTCTGCCGTCAGGAATGGCGGCTGTCGTCCCTCGATGATCTGCCTGACGGCGTCCGGTCCGAGGAAGGCAAACTCGATGATCTGCTGGACGCGCTTGACCGAGAGGGCGTTCTTTTCTGCGATCATCTGGGCGCTCTGGCCTTTGGTGATCAGGGCCAGGAACGCGTGGCCCTTAGCGATGTTGCTGATCAGAGTAGTGTCTTGTGGGAGCGCTTCGCCTTCCAGGACAAGTTTCGTCTCAACCCCGCGCCGGCGGATCGTGAAAGGTGACTCGAAGGACAGGCGTTCCGCTACGATCTTTTCGTCAGCGATGTCGAGCACTTCGGCCGTTATGCGATGCGCCAAGGTGATTGACAGCCCCTCACTGGCGATGACAATCCGCTCGATTGGGGCAAGTGCGTCGAAGTCGCTGCCGCCGATCCTGACGACTGCGTCTGCGATGGTCTTTGCATCCGCCTCAACCAGCAGTCCACGCATCGCCGAGGCACGCAGATGCCGCAGGACGGCGGCGGCGACGCGATCCTCAAGCGCCCGGGCAGGCAGGCGCCAGCCGCTGTCTCTTTCCTTTGACGCTGCCCCGACTTTCAGCGACTGCGAGATGTAGTAGTCATAACGACGCCCGCGCTTCTGCGTATGCACCGGAGTCAGACGCTCGCCAGATGTGTCGAATAGCTTGCCAGCCAATGGGGACGAGGGTCGCCCGGAGTTTTTCTGCCCACGGGGGATGGCGGACTGTGCAGTCATGATCGCCTGCACCCGCTCCCACTGCGCTGTCTCGATGATCGCAGGGTGCTGCCCCTCGTAGGTTGTACCCTTGTGGGCAATGCGGCCGATATAGAGCGCGTTGGTGAGGATCTTGTGGATATGGCCGCGTGACATGACCTTGCCGCCCTGATCCCTGCCCGAATGCGTGATGTATTGCTTTGATCGCAACCCAAGCCGTTCGGCTTCCTGCGCCACCAAGCTCAGTGCCCGGCGTTCCTCGTAAAGGGAGAAGAGGCTCCGGATGGCCTCGGCTTCCCTTCCGTTGACCGTCAATGTCCGGCCCGCAGCCTCATATCCCAAGGGCACATAACCGCCCATCCAAAGCCCCCGCTTCTTTGAGGCCGCGATCTTGTCACGGATCCGCTCGGCGGTGACCTCCCGTTCGAATTGTGCAAACGAGAGCAGCACATTGAGTGTCAGACGCCCCATGCTGGTTGCGGTATTGAACGACTGGGTCACCGAGACGAAAGAGGCCTGTGCGGCATCAAGGCGATCGACGAGCTTCGCGAAGTCCGCAAGCGACCGGGTCAGGCGGTCGATCTTGTAGACAACGATCTGGTCCACCAGTCCCGCGTCAACATCCGCCATCAGGCGCTGAACCGCGGGCCGGTCGAGGTGACCACCGGAGATGCCGCCATCATCATAGCGGGTCTTGAGCAACACCCAGCCCTCGTGACGCTGGCTGGCGACATAGGCTTCGCAGGCTTCCCGTTGGGCATCAAGCGAGTTGAACTCCTGCTCCAACCCCTCCTCCGAGGACTTGCGAGTATAGATGGCACAGCGAACCCGGCGCATGTCAGTGTGTTCGCTTGCGCGTCAAGCCAAAGAACCGCGGCCCGCTCCAGTGCGCGCCGGTGATCCTTTTGGCAACGGTCGAAAGCGACGCGTAGCTTTGTCCGTCCAGCACGTAGCCTGACGACGTCACCTCGACTTGGTAGGTCCGGCCGTTCCACTCGCGCATCAGATAGGAGCCGGGCGCGGCTAAACGCGGCAACGGCTTGCCAAGTTGCGCGGCCCCCGACGCGGCTTTCAGCGCTCGCCTGATCGGCCCGGGATAATCACCAAGCACTCGAATTTGCAGCTGTCGCGCGAATACGCGCTGCATGAACCTGACTGACAGGTATTTGGGCGGCGCCGTTCCGAAGACCGCTGTCCAGCGGTCAACGCAGGCCTTGCGATCAAGCGCCGAGATCTCCCGGAACTGGTCCGGGAGACCCTTCTGCGAGGACACGCTGCGCATCACGCCGCGCACGACGCGACGATGCGATAGACAGAAGACTGCTCGCCTGCTCCACGCTGAACCTCGAACCCTGCCTTGCGCAGCCCCGAGATCGCGGCGCGCACCGTGTGCGCTTGCCAGCCAAACTCCGTCTGAAGCTGTTGAAGCGATGCGCCATCGGCGTGCTCAAGGTGCGCACGCAGGCGGTCGCGTTTGGTCACCAATGGTTTTGCTGGAATGATTGCCGGGTTTGGTTCGCAGCACGGGCGCTTGCTCGGCTTGGTGGCGGGTTTTGCTTTGTCGGTCTGTGCCATGTTGGTCTCCACTTGGTTCGGGGCGGATGATTCCGCTCCCCGTACCGCGCAGCGCCCGGCAGTCCGGGCGAAACGTGCCAACAACAGCTGTGTCGGCACGTGATCAGTACCGCTCTGCTGGACGGCGAAGTCCAGCCCAAAGGTTGACAATATTGGCGGTCTTAAATCTCCCACCAGATTGGGCCGGCAGGAAGATGCCAGCGAACGTTGCGGCGAGGAGAGCGAATGGCCTCACCATCGTCCTGTTCCTCTTGAACCTTCGCCGCGTGGGAGAAAATGCCGGGCGGTTGGCTGAGCGTCTCGAAACATCGGAGAAGGTCAATGAAACCCAACGCAAGATGCTGGATGCCGCTGCACGTCGCCCTCGGGATCGCGATGAGCTTGCTCAGCGGCTGCGCGACGGGGAGTTCTGAGTCGCGGGTTGGCGCCTGCCCGCCGGTGGTGGAATACAGTCAGGCCGAGCAGGTGCAAGCGGCGGCCGAGGTCTGTTGATTTGCACTGAGAAGTGACCCGGGTTTTCCATCGAGAATTGACCCACCTTTGATTATGGATTTTGGGTCATGCTTGGGTCAATAGCGAGTTTCACTCCTTCTTTTTTCGGGCCACCGCGGCTGAACTTGCCTTGAAGCGGAAGCTGTCGTTTCCGGTTTCAAGGATGTGGCAGCGGTGGGTGAGGCGGTCGAGCAAGGCTGTTGTCATCTTTGCATCGCCAAAGACCGTGGCCCATTCGCTGAAGCTGAGGTTCGTGGTGATGACCACGCTGGTGCGCTCGTAGAGCTTGCTCAAGAGGTGGAACAGCTGGGGGTGCGTGTTCTGCACGGCTTCTGGTCTGATTTTCAGGTCTCCAGCACCTGATCGTGTGCTTAGCCATGCACCACGAGATCAAAGCCTTCTTCAGCGGTCGGCGATGCGAAGTGACTGGAAAACTGGTGGAACTGTG
>NZ_JBFHIA010000136.1:0-8528 GCF_041596715.1 Phaeovulum sp. | reverse complement strand
GAGGTTTTCGGTGGAAGGCGGGCGCACACCCTCAAAACTCTTTCCAAACAGCGCCGAAAGCCCAAGGCCAAACAGCGTCAGCGCAAGGCCCGTTGCAACCTGATTGGACAAAAGCACCTGCGTGAGAAAGCCGAATATCAGCGCCATTCCGGCCCCGGCCAATGCGCCCAGTGCAAACCCCGCCGCCGGGCTGCCAGTAGTGACCGCCCCGGCAAAGCCGCCGATCGCGCCCATGATCATCATGCCTTCGACCCCGAGGTTTAGCACACCCGCCTTTTCGGCGATAAGCTCGCCCGTCGCGGCCAGCAGGATCGGGGTTGAGGCGGCCATCAGCATCGCCGCCAGTGCTACAAGGTCTATGCCGCCAAGGGTCATGCCCCAACCCCTCTGCCAAGACGCACCCGGTAGTTCGTCAAAAGATCGAACCCGAGCAGGAAGAACAGCAGCATCCCCTGAAACACCTGAATCGCCGCAGCCGGCAGGCGCAGCATCAGTTGCGCCATGTCGCCGCCGATATAGGTCAACGCCATCAAAAGCCCGGCAAGCAAAATGCCGATCGGGTTGAGGCGGCCCAGAAATGCTACGATGATAGCCGTAAATCCGTAGCCCGCGCCAAAGGCGTCGGTGATCTGCCCGGAAGGGCCTGCCACCTCGAACATCCCCGCAAGCCCCGCCAGCGCGCCCGAAAGCCCAAGGCAAAACGCCACAAGCCGTGCGGGTGCCACACCGGCAAACCGCGCCGCCTTGGGCGCATCGCCCGCCACCTGAATGCGAAACCCGGCAATATGGCGGCTCATCAGCACATAGGTGCCCACCAAGGCGGCCAGCGCCGCCACCCCGCCCCAGTGCAGCCCGCTGCCCGCGATCAATTCGGCATTATGCGCCGAGGGGTACTGCTGCAAATTGCGGCTGCCCGGAAAGCCAAAGCCCGACGGGTTTTTCAGCGGCCCGAACGCCGCCCATGCCAGCAGGTTCTGCGCAACATAGACAAGCATCAACGAGACGAGAATCTCCGAGGCGCCGAAGCGGTTTTTCAACAGCGCCGGAATCATCCCCCACGCCCAGCCGCCAAGCGCCCCCGCAATCACCATCGCCGGAAAGATCAGAACATTCTCGGCCGGATAGGCTGCAAGCCCAACCGCAGCGCCGCATATCGCGCCAACGATGTATTGCCCTTCGGCACCGATATTCCAGATGCCCGCGCGAAAGCCCACCGCAAGCCCTGCGGCAATCAGCATCAGCGGCCCCGCCTTGATCAGCAACTGGCCGCGAAAATAGCTTGCATTAGCACCCAGCAGCGGGTCCCAGAAGATGACCTTGAGCGCCTCAAGCGGGTCGGTGCCAAGTGCTGCAAACAGAACCGCACCCGCAACCATCGTCGAAAAAACCGCAAGCAAAGGCGTGGCCCATAGCCAGAACCGCGACGGGGCAGGGCGCGCGATCAGCTGGATCATGTCGCAGCCTCTGCCACTTTCATGCCATGCGCGCCACCAAGGCTCAGTCCGATTTCTTGCAAGGTAAGGCCACTTGTCGAGCGTGGGGGGCTGAGCCGCCCTTCGTTAAGCGCCGCGAACTGGTCGGAGATTTCCATCAACTCATCAAGATCCTGGCTAATCACGATCACCCCCGCCCCCCCCGCCGCCAGATCAAGCAAGGCTTGGCGGATGGCAGCTGCGGCCGCGGCATCGACACCCCAGGTCGGCTGGTTGACCACCAGCACCTCTGGTGCCTGCAACACCTCGCGCCCGATCACGAATTTCTGCAGATTGCCGCCCGAAAGCGCACGTGCGGCCACATGCGGCCCCGGCGTGCGCACATCAAAGGCGGCGATGATTTCGCGGGCGAATGCCCGCGCAGCACGATGGTCAATAAAGCCGCGCCGCGTCAGCGGGCGGCGCATGGTGCCAGTCAGAATCGCGTTTTCGGTCAAGCTCATATCGGGTGCCGCGGCATGCCCCAGGCGCTCTTCCGGCGCAGCAAGCAGCCCGAGCGCCCGGCGCGGGTTGGGCCCGAGTTCCGAGATGTCTTTGCCCTTGAGCGTGACAGTGCCGTGGCTTGTTGGACGCTCGCCCGAAAGCGCCGAAAGCAGTTCTTCCTGCCCGTTGCCCGCTACACCACCGATGCCGAGCACCTCGCCGCGCCGAAGCGTGAAGCCCAGATCCTTCAGCGAAGGCCCAAAGGGGGAGGCCGGTTCAAGGTTCAGCCCGCTCACCGTCAGCACAACCTCACCCGGATGCCGCCCGGCGCGGTCGGTGAGCTTCAGTTCCGCCCCCACCATCAACTCGGCCAATTCATGCGCCGATCGCTTGCGCGGGTCGCACTCGCCCACCACCCGCCCACCGCGCAAGATCGTGGCGCGGTCGCAAAGCGAGCGGATTTCCTCAAGCTTGTGGCTGATATAGAGTATTGCGGTCCCCTCGGCGGCCAGTTGCCGCAACGTGGCGAACAGGATTTCCACCTCTTGCGGCGTCAGCACCGAGGTTGGCTCGTCCATGATCAACAACTTCGGGTCTTGCAGCAGGCAGCGGATGATTTCGACCCTTTGCCGCTCACCTGCCGACAAATCGCCAACGATCCGGCCGGGGTCGAGCGGCAGCCCGTAAGCATCGCTGACCGCACGTATACGCGCGGCAAGCTGGCGCAGGGGCGGAGGGTCTTCCATACCAAGCGCGACGTTTTCCGCCACGTTCAGCGCCTCGAACAGTGAGAAATGCTGAAAAACCATCGCCACACCGGCGGCGCGCGCGGCATGCGGATCGGCCGGCGCATAACTGGCACCGTGCAGCGCCATCTGCCCCGCGTCGGGCCGCACCAGCCCATAGATCATCTTGACCAGTGTCGATTTACCCGCGCCGTTCTCGCCCAGAAGCGCATGAACCTGGCCCGGCGCGATGGAAAGACTGACCGCATCATTGGCCAGTACACCGGGGTAGGCCTTGCTCAGGCCCTCCACCTGCAGCAAGTGCGGCGGCTCGTTCGCGCTCATCCCATCCCCTTCGGTGTCTCGCTCGTGTCTCTGAGTAACGCGGCCGCAACCCCTACCGCAATGGCCTGCGGGTGCTTTCCCAACCCCGGTTCACCGATCGGGCAACGCAAGCGCGATATTTCGGCACCGCTGTGGCCAAGTGCCCCCAAACGGGTCGCAAATCGTGCGGCCTTGCTGGCCGATCCGATCAGGCCAAGGCTTGCAAATCCATGCCCGAGAATCGCGTGAACCAAAGCAAAGTCAAGATCGTGCGCATGAGTCGCCACAATATGGTGGGCCTCGAATGGCGCGAACCGCACCAGATCGACAGGGTCTGCCGCGATGCTCTGGCGCACCTGCGGTGGAATCGGGCCGAAACGCTCTGGCGCGAAATCGACCCAGTCGATCGCAAACCGATCAAACGGTGCCAACACCCCGACCAGCGCGCGCCCCACATGCCCCGCGCCCCAAATCCAGACTGGCACCGGCGCGGGTGCCACCGGCTCGATGACCCAACCCTCAACCATCTTTGGCAAGTTGCCCGGCCCCGCCATCGCGCGCAGCACCGCGGGCGGCGTCGGCCCGCCGCCGCCACTTATCGGGCGCGCCCAAACCGGGCCCGTGATCGCCGCAACCCGCGCAGGGCCGAGCGCTTCGTAAAAGAGAGTCACGGCACCGCCGCAGCACTGGCCAAGTGCGGGGCCAAGCGCCACCCGCTCGATACCGACAAGCCCCTCGCGTGCGCGCGCCATCGCCTGCCATTCAAGCGCGCCACCGCCGATCGTGCCCTCGATATCGTCGGGCCAGACATACATCTCGGCCCCCGCCTCGCGCGGAGCCGAACCTTTTACGTCCAACACCAGCACTCGGGTGAACGGCCCCCGTGCGGCGGCGCGGGTCAGGGCCGCCAGCTTCAAGCTCATGCGCCCCTCGCGCGCATCACCGCCGCGAGCACCGCCTCGGGCGTTGCGGGCGCTGCCAGCCCTGGCCAATTCGGCCCACAGGCAGCACAGGCCGCCCCCAATGCCTGATGCACCGAAAGCGCCAGCATCAGCGGCGGCTCGCCCACGGCCTTCGAGCGGTGAATGGTCGCCTCGCGGTTTCGCCCCGGCCAAAGCGCCACGTTGAATAGCCGCGGGCGGTCCGAAGCGGCGGGGATCTTGTAGGTCGAGGGCGCGTGCGTCAAAAGTCGCCCCGCATCATTCCAAACCAATTCTTCGGTGGTCAGCCACCCCGCGCCCTGCACATAGCCCCCTTCGATCTGGCCGATGTCGATCGCCGGATTCAGGCTAGCGCCTACGTCATGCAGAATGTCGGTGCGCAGAATCCGGTTTTCGCCGCTCAATGTGTCGATCACCACCTCGCTGACGGCAGCACCATAGGCAAAGTAATAAAACGGCCGCCCGCGCCCCGCCTTGCGGTCCCATGCGAGGTCTGGCGTGGCATAGAACCCGGTCGCCGAAAGGCTGATCCGCGCCTGATAGGCGGATGCAACGGCCTCGGCAAAGCTGAACGCGCGCTCGCCCGTAAAAACCTGCCCGCCTTCGAAATGCACCTCTTGCAGGTCTACATCGGCAACGCCTGCAATATGCGCCGCGATCCGTCCACGGATCGTATCGCAGGCCAGCTTCACCGCCATGCCATTCATATCAGCACCCGATGAGGCTGCGGTGGCCGAAGTATTGGGCACCTTGCCGGTATCGGTCGCCTCAACCCGCACGGCATCGATGCCAATCCCGAAGGCGGCTGCGGCGACCTGCCCGATCTTGCGGTGCAACCCTTGCCCCATCTCGGTGCCGCCGTGGCTCAATCCCACCGAGCCGTCGGAATAGACCTGCACCAAAGCCCCCGCCTGATTGAGATGCGTGAGCGTGAACGAGATTCCGAACTTCACAGGGGTCAAGGCGATTCCCCGCTTCAATGTTCGATTGGTGCTATTCCAAGACGCGATCTCCTGCTTTCGCGCTGCATAATCCGCTGATTTCTCCAACTCGCCCACCAGCGCGCCAAGCTCGAAATCCACCACGGGCTGGCCGTAATGCGTGCATTGCTTCAGCGAAATATCCTCGGGGGGGCGCGGGGGGGCAGACGGCCCCCCCGCATCTGTATAAAAATTGCGCCGCCGCAATTCCAACGCGTCGATCCCCAAATGATGCGCCGCATGTTCCATCACGCGCTCGATACCCGCCATTCCTTGCGGGCCGCCAAAGCCGCGAAACGCGGTGGCGCTTTGCGTGTGCGTGCGCAACCGATGGCTTTCAATCCGCATCGCGGGAATGAAATAGGCGTTGTCTGCGTGCAGCATCGCACGGTCTGCGACCGGCAAGCTCAGATCTTGGCTCCAGCCGCAGCGCACATGATGCACAAACTCCACGCCCAGAATCCGGCCCTCCGCATCAAAGCCCGCGCGGTAATGGATGCGGAAATCGTGCCGTTTGCCGGTAATCGTCATGTCGTCGTCGCGGTCGTAGCGCATCTTGCAGGCGCGTCCGCTGACCTTCGCGGCGACAGCGCAAGCAACGGCCAAGGCGTTGCCCTGGCTTTCCTTGCCACCAAAGCCACCGCCCATCCGCCGCACCTCAACGCGTACCGCATGAAACGGATAGCCAAGTGCTGCCGCGACCTTGTGCTGAATCTCGGTCGGGTGTTGCGACGAGCTGTGCACCACCATGCCCGCCTCGGCGGGTAGCGCCAATGCGACCTGACCTTCGAGATAAAAGTGCTCTTGCGCACCTGTCTCGAATTGGCCCTCGATCAGATGCGCCGCCCCCGCAATCGCGGTGTCCGCATCGCCATTGGACCAGACAACAGGCCCGCCCTCGTAGCGCGAACCTGCCGCAAGCGCCTGATCTATCGTCAAAATAGCGGGAAGTTCGGCATAGTCGATCTGCCCCAGCCGGGCTGCGCGCCGCGCGGCAAGATGGCTTTCGGCGATCACCAGAAACACCGGCTGGCCGAGGTAATGCACCACGCCGGTTGCCAAAAGCGGCTCATCTGCTGCGGCCGCGGCGACATCATTGGCATAGGGCAGATCGGCCGCGACAAGCACGGCAACTACCCCCGGTGCCGCGCGTACTGCAGAAAGGTCCATGCGCGTGATCGTTCCATGCGCAATCGTCGATAGTCCGAAGGCAAGGTGCAGCGTGCCTGCGGGCACTGGCAGATCGTCGATATATCGCGCGCTCCCAAGCACATGGCCTGCTGCGGAATCATGCGCAAGCGGTGCCCCCACGCTCATGACGCCACCTCCAGCACCGAAACCGCTTCGCCCGCCAGATCACGCGCATAGCGGATGACCAGATTCTCGGCCGCTTGTATCCGGTAGGTCGCAGAGCCGCGCAAGTCGCTGATCGGAGAGAAATCCTCGGCCAGAGATGGGGCCAGCGCAGCTTCGGCAATGTCATCAAGCCTTTGCCCGATCAGTGCGGTTTCCAGCTTGCGCGCGCGCGCAGGCACCGCGGCCATTCCGCCAAAAGCCACCCGTGCCGAGGTCACGCGCCCTGCCTTAAGGGATAGGTTGAAGGCCGCGCAGAGCGTCGAAATATCTTGGTCGAACCGCTTGGAAAGCTTGTAGGCGCGCAGATTTGGTGCATGTGCGGCAATTGTGATCGCCTCGATGAACTCGTCCGGCGCGCGGTCCTGTTTGCGATAGCCGAGGTAGAAATCTTCGAGCGCAACCTCACGCCGGGCGTCGCCGCGGCGCAGATGTACTCTGGCACCCAGCGCGATCAGCACGGGCGGTGCGTCGGCGATGGGTGAGCCGTTGGCGATATTACCGCCGAGCGTTGCCATGGCGCGGATTTGCGGGCTGGCGAAGCGTTTGAGCAGCGCGGCAAAGGCGGGGTGCGGCTTGGCCATGGCGCGCAGCAGTTGCGCGATGCTGGCACCCGCGCCGATGCGGATTTCGTCGGCATTGGTGGTGATGTGTTGCAGATCAGCGCAGCGGTGCAGAAAGACAGCCTTATCCAAGGGCTTGAGCGCCTTGGTGACGGCCAGCCCAAGGTCGGTGCCACCCGCGACCAGCGTCGATGATGGGTGCGCAAGCAGCCACGCGGCAAGCTCGTCGGCGTTTGCGGGCAGATAGGCGGGGGGGCTCTCTGCCCCCCCGCGCCCCCCCGAGGATATTTGTGCTGAAGCAGTTTCAGCAAGCTTTGCCGCATCTTCGTGCATGTAGTCTGGGACCGGTTGCCCGGCGGCGGCGTCGGCGGCGCGGATGATTGGGGCGTAGCCGGTGCAGCGGCACAGATTGCCGGCAAGTGCTGCGTCGTGGTCGTGTTCGCCATTCAGATGCGCGGTGGCAAGCGCCACGGCGATGCCGGGCGTGCAGAAACCGCATTGCGATCCGTGGGTTTCGATCAGCGCTTGCTGCACCGGGTGCGGTGCTGCGCTGCTGCCAATGCCCTCGACCGTGCGCAGCGCCTTGCCGTGCATTTGCGCCATGAGCGTGATGCAGGCGTTGATTGCGCGACTTCCCGTAGCATCGGAAAGCATGACCGTGCAGGCGCCGCAGTCACCTTCGCGGCAAGCCTCTTTGCTGCCGGTCAGGCCGCGGTCTTCGCGTAGCCAGTCGAGTAGTGTCACGCTGGCGTCGGTCAGCGTGTACTGGGTGGTTTCTCCGTTGAGAAGAAACGTGATCTGCATGGGTTCGCCCGCCGCGGTCTCTGCGTTCCGGCATGTGCGGCCCCGCCCGATGCGGCGTAAAGCGGGGGTCGCGCCGGTTTGGCCATGAAAGCCCGCGCGAGGCCCGCTTGGCAAGAGCCTTGAGGCTAGAGTTTTGCCGCCAGCGCCGCCAGTTGATCGGTCGCGGCGCCCCAGCCCTGTTCAAACCCCATTTCCGCATGGCGTTTGGCACCCGCCTCGTTGGCGTGCAGCGCGCGGACATGATAATCCGTGCCGCCCGAAGTGGGGGTGAAGGTGAGATCGGCGGTGAAGAAGGGCTTGGCGGCCGGGCGGAAGCCAGCAAGCAGGCAATCGGTAAAGACCAGCCGCGCCCCGGGTTCGACGATCAGAAAACAGCCCTCGCTCGCATGTTCGCTGCCATCGGGCAAAAGCATGGCCGTATAGAAACGCCCTCCGGGGTGCAGATCCAGCACCGCCTCCACGGTTTTTACCGGACGCGGTGCAAACCACTGCATCAGAAGATGCGGCTCTGTCCAGCACCGCCAGACGGCGGCGGGTGGGGCGGCGATGTGGCGGCGCAGGGTCAGGGTCGAGTTGGGCATGGCGTCCTCCTACAGCCGCAGGCTATCGGGGGGGGGACGCTTCGCGCAAGGGGGATGCGATTTGGGGGGTGAAATATGACCGCCGCTGGCCTAAGCCTTGGGGCATGACCCAGCCCCGATTCATCCATCTGCGTGTGCACTCCGAATATTCGCTGCTGGAAGGCGCGGTGCCGGTGAAGACGCTTGTCAAGCTGGCCAGTGCCGCGGCGATGCCCGCAGTGGCGCTGACCGATACCAATGCGATGTTTGCCGCCCTCGAGTTCGCGGTTACGGCGCGGGCGGCGGGGGTGCAGCCGATAATCGGCTGCCAGATCGCGCTGAGCTATGATGAGGCCGCACCG
>NZ_JBFHIA010000135.1:0-8572 GCF_041596715.1 Phaeovulum sp. | reverse complement strand
TGCCAGCGCGGCCGCAACAAGCGTGGCGCGCAGCCCCAATTCTGCCAACATGGTCAGCGCGCCGCCGAAGCCTACGGCGACCAAGACCCAAAGAAAAAGCAGTGCACGCTCATCGACCTTATCGGCCAGCACTTCGGCCAACAGCCAGCAGGCCAGCCCACCGGTCATTCCCAGCACGACATGCAGCACCCGGTTCTTCAGCATCAGCCACCTCCCGCTTGGCTTATTGCCCGCGAAGGCTAGCGAGGCGCTGCGCAAAATGCCAGAGCGGCTCAGCCGCCGTGGGTGGCCAACCACGCGGGAATTGCGCCGATATCGGGTAGAACGGCATCTGCGTGCGGCGCAAGGTCATCGGCGCTTGCAAGCCCCGTCAACACCGCCAGCGTGCGCATACCGGCGCGCCGACCTGCAACAAGGTCATGTGTGCTGTCGCCCACCATCACCACTTCGCCCGGGTCAAGTGCAACCGCGCGGGCAAATGCCAGAAGCGGGCCGGGTTCGGGCTTGGCACCGTGCCCGGAATCGTAGCCCGCTATGAAATCGAACAGATCCGTCACCTCGGCCGAGGCCAGATGCGCCTGCGCCGGGGTCTCTGCATCATTGGTGACAACCCCAAGTTTTAGCCCCTGCAAGCGCAGACCACTTAGCAGCGGGCGCAGCGGCACTGCGGGCATTTGTGGGGCCAAGGCCGCGCGCGCGTTCATCAGCGCCACCAGTGCCGCGCTTTCACGGCCCGGCAAATGCGGCAGAAGTGCTTCGGCAATCACCTCTGGCGTGCCCGCGATTACCGGGCTTGATGCCAGAAACCCCGCCTGCACCCCCGCTGCCGGATCGGCAAAGCGATAACCGATAGCGCGGCCTAGCCGCGATGCGATAGCGTCATCGCCGCCTGCGAGTTCTTCCAGCAACCCCTGCGCCCAGACGCCCCATGTCGCGTGAAAATCGAACAAGGTGCCGTCCTTGTCGAACAGGATGCCCCGAACCTTCGCCATCATGCCCCCGCTCGCGCCGCAGGGCGCGTTTGGCTGCCTAGCAGGTCTCGTGCTTTCATGTCCAGTGTGCCGCACCGGGGCCCGCCAGAACCGCAGCTGCCTGAATCGGCAACTCTGGTGAAATCCCGGCTGCGGCGGCAAAGCCCTGCACCCACTTGTCGTCTTGCAGAAGGAAATCAAGCACCGCGGCCAGAAACGCCGGATCGGATGCAAGCGCGCGCAGGTCGGCCACCGCAGCGCCACTGGCGGAAAGAAAAGTCGTAAAAATATCGTCGTCGGCGGCGATCCAGCCAAGTGCTTGAATTGCCAGTGTTTCGGCGGAATCCTGCTTCATTGCCCTGATATTTCACATCCTGGATTCATAACTGGAAAGGGTTTGTTAACCTTTTCAAACAAAGGATGACCACAAGGATAGTGGAAGTAAAGCGAGAGGCCCATACCATGGCAGGAAAGATCCTGATCGTGGATGACGTTGCGACGAGTCGGATCATGCTGAAGGTCAAGCTTTCCGGCGCTTGCTACGAGACTATCCAGGCCGCGACGGGTGCGGCAGGGCTGCACCTTGCGCGCAGCGAACGGCCTGACCTTATCCTGGTCGATCTGCATCTGCCTGACATGAGCGGGATTGAGTTTTGCAGGCACCTGCGCGCCGATCCGGCAACGGGCACGGTCCCCTTGGTCGTGCTTACCGCCGCCACTGACCCCGCCACAAGAGTAGCGGGCTTGCGCGCCGGGGCGGACGATTTTCTGACCAGGCCGATAGACGAAACACTGCTGCTTGCGCGGTTGCGTAGCTTACTGCGCGCCCGCGAAACCGACGAAGAGCTGCGCCTGCGCGAAAGCACCAGCCGCGCGCTCGGCTTTGCCGAGCCAACCTTTGAGTTCGAAGCGCCTGCGCAAGTGGCGCTGGTCAGTTCGACGCGCGAGCGGGGTGCCGCGTGGCGGCGGGCGCTGGCACCGCATCTGCGCAATGCCCAGTTTTCCGTGCTTTCGCGTGACGAGGCGCTTGCCAATATTGCCACGCCAGCGGGGGCCGATGGTTTCATCATCGACTCTGTGTTTTCCCGGGCGGGCGATGGGCTAGAGCTGATGTCGGAATTGCGCGCGCGTCCGGCAACGCGCCACGCGGTGGTCTGCATCGCGCTGGAAACAGGGATGCGCGATACTGCGGCGGTGGCGCTTGATCTTGGCGCAAATGATCTGTTGGCGGCAGATCTGAGCTGCATCGAAGATGCGCAAGAAGCGGCGCTGCGGTTTCAGGCGCAGTTGCGCCGCAAGACCGCAGCCGATCGCCAGCGCGCCAGCGTGGCAGACGGGCTGCGCATGGCGGTCACCGACCCGCTGACCGGGCTATATAACCGCCGCTATGCGCTGCCGCATCTGGCGCGCATCGCTGAACGGGCGCGCGAGACCGGGCGCCAGTTTGCGGTAATGGTGCTGGATCTCGACCGCTTCAAGAAGGTGAACGATACATGGGGCCACGCCGCGGGGGATCAGGTGTTGTGCGAGGTCGCACAGAGGCTGGCCACCAGTCTGCGCGAGGTCGATCTGGTGGCGCGGATTGGTGGTGAAGAGTTTCTGGTTGCGATGCCGGAAACCACGCTCGAGGCGGCGCGGCTTGCCGCTGAACGGCTTTGTCATGTGGTGCAGCAGGAACCGGTGCGTTTGGCTGATGGCAAAACGCGGATTTCAGTAACGCTTTCAATCGGGTTGGCGATGGGAGGCGGGGGCACGCTTTGCCCCGAAGTCGAGGCGCTGATGGGCGCGGCTGACCTCGCCCTGCTTGGCTCCAAGGCATTCGGGCGCAACAAGGTCACGGTCAGCGCCAACGCGGCGTAAGAAGGGCGCGGTTTGCATTGGCCCGTATCGGCGTTCAAGGCATGGCGATGCCTGCGCAGTTCAGGCCTTAGTTATTGCGCTGCTGCTGTTGCATCTGGGGCTGGGGCGGGGTCATCGGCGAAGTGCGCTCGGCGCGAAAACCCCGGCGCAACGCGTCTTCCAGCCGATCGGCAAAGGCGCGGCGGGCAAGCGGGCCCATATCTGCCAATCGCTCAAGCATAAGCCGCTCGCCTGCATCGATACGTTCCTTGCTGCGCACGCCGTAGGCGGTGATTGCGCGGCGCGCGGCGGCTTCGTCCCAAGGCTCGGCGCGCACCGCTTCGATCAGCGCCAGATAATCTTCGCGCGAGGCCCGGTGCATTTCGCGCAGACCAAGGCTTTCTGCCTCGGCAGCCACGCGCAGCGCCTCGCGATCCTCGGCTGAAAGCGCCTCGGTAAAGGTGCCAAGCGTGATGTCGGAAATCGCCGGTCTCGGTTCATGGCGGGCGATACCTATGGCCCCGCCCACGAGCACGCCAAGCACCAGCAAATTGACCGTCAATGACACCACAAGGGCAATGCGCATCCCATGCCCGGCGCGCGGCGCCTCGGGGGGCTGCGCAGGGGGCTGCGGCGGGGCGCTGGTCGGGGTCGTCGGATCGCTCATTCAAAATCCCCCAAGTCCGTTGCTAGCGCAAATACGTCGTCGCCCGGCAGCAGGTTCATCACGGCCAGCGTTTCATCACCGCCAAGCAGATCGGCGGTGGTCAGTGCCAAGCCGCCTACGCCGGCAAAGCCGATCCAGACCCCGGCCACGGTGGCGCTGGCAAGCCCGCTGACCGCAGGCCAACCACCGATTGCGCCGAACAACTCTTTCAGAACGGCTCCGAAGCCGGAAATCCCGCGCGCAGCCGTGGCGCGTGGTGGTGGTGCGGTGCGGGCTGCAAGCTCTGCATCAGCATCGGCCAGAACGCGTGCAAGCAGGCCCGGCGGCAGTTCAAATGCCTCGAAGCGTGCCTCATCAAACAGGGCCTCAAGCATTTCGTCTGTCTGCTTCACATCAGCCATGACCATACCCCAGTTCTTCGCGCTGCCCCGCAAGATGCGCAGTCAACGCCCGTTTACCTCTCGCCGTCAGGCTTTCCACGGCCTCGACGCCGATCTGCATCACCGCGGCGATCTCGGGGTTTGCCAGCCCCTCGATGTGCCGTAGCACCACGGCCTGTCGCTGCCGCTCTGGCAGCGCGTCGAGCGCGTCTTGCAAGGCGTTCGCCCGGTCACGCGCAATCATTCTATCAACCACGGCGGGCACCCCGTCTTCCGGCTCGGCGATTTCGTCAAGCCCTACTCCGCGACGGCGGCGCAAGCGGTCGGTGCACAGGTTCGCTACGACCCGGTAGAGCCAGGTCGAAACCTTCGCCTCGCCTTGCCGCCATTCTGGCGCTATCCGCCACAGTCGCAACATCGCCTCCTGCGCCACATCCTCGGCTTCGGCCCCGTCACCCAGCATCCGCGTTGCTACCCGCAAGGCCAGCGGCGTGAAACGTTGGGCCAACACATGCGCAGCCGCCCGGTCTCCGTTGCCGTAAAGCACCAGTAGTGCCTCGTCCGAGGCCTGCGAAACTGCGTCAAACGCCATCGACATTGCCCCTGTGGCCTAGCGCGCGGGAACGCCTTTTGCAAACCCTACCCGGCGGCGCACCGCCGGGTAGGTAATCTTAGTCGTCAACGATGCCAGAAAGGCAGCCTGCCCTGATAGGCATTGTCTTGGTTGCCTTGCCGGTCATGACGCCCAGTTTGGGCGTTGTCGCGCATCGAGCGGCCGTTGGTTTTGTCGCCCGGGTTCATATTGCTGCGCGGGTTCATATTGGCGCGCGGGTTGTCATTGCGCGCGGTCTGCATGCGGTTTTGCATGGCCAGCTTGGCGGCATCGAACTCGTCTTGGCTAATCGCACCGTCTTTGTCTGCGTCGATGCGGTCAAATACGGCCTGCGGCAGCGTTGGGGGCAACCGTACGATCTGATGCCCGGCAAGTTCGGCCGCCGAAAGCGCGCCATCGCCATCCGCATCAAGTGCCGCAACCGTCAACTTGGACCGTTCTTCAACCTGCGCCATCTGATAGGCGGTCAGTTCCGAAGCGTCGATCTTGCCGTCGGCATTTGCGTCAAGCGTGCTGGTCGCCGCATCACGCGCCGCGGTGATTTCTTCCATCGTCAGTTTGCCATCGGCGTTCGTATCAAGCTTGGCGAAGTCGAACAGCGTCGGGCGCGCGGTTTCCGCGATCGGCGCAGCGGGCGTATCGACAGTGGCGGTTTGCGCCACGACCGGCATTGCCAGCGCCAGACCGGTTGCCGCAACCAGTGCGGTGGTGATGTAAGTCTTGTAGTTCATTGGTTCGTTCTCCTAAACTCCCGACGGTTCTCCCACCGTCCGATGCTTATGAAACGCGGGGCAGGCACGATTCCGTCGCTTCTATATTGGCGTCTTTTCACGGAGGCTGTTTTCGGCCAAGAAGGGTCAAACCAGCCGCAGGACTTCAGATGACCAACACAGACCTCGTAGAAGACCGCCCGCTTGGCCGCGCTTTGCGCCGCGGTTTTACGGGTGCTTGCCCGAACTGCGGCCGTGGGCGGCTGCTGCAAGGGTATTTGCGCCTGCGCCCGACCTGCCCGGTTTGCGGCGAAGATCTTTCACATGCGCGCGCCGATGACGGGCCTGCGTATCTGACCATCCTGATCGTAGGGCATGTGCTGGCACCGACGATTGTGGCCGTGTTCGTGCATTGGCGTCCGTCGCCACTGGTGCTGATGTCGCTGTTCGCCTCGGGTGCGGTGATGCTGTCGCTGGCGCTGCTGCCAAGGCTTAAGGGCATGTTGGTCGGTATCCAGTGGTCACGGCGGATGCACGGGTTCGGAGGGGTCGAAGCGCGCGATGTCTGAGCCGGTAGACAAGTCGCAACTGCGCGATGCGGCGACGATTTTACTGGTGCGGCAGGCACCGGCGGGGCCGCAGGTGCTGATGGGCATGCGCGGCGCGGCGGCGGCCTTCATGCCTTCGAAATACGTATTTCCGGGCGGCGCGGTCGATCCGGGCGATGCGGTTGTTCCGCTTGCAACACCGCTTGCGCAGGGTTGTAGCGCGCGTCTTTCGCAGCACGCGCGGCCCGGGCTGGCGGGGGCGCTGGCCGCAGCGGCTGTGCGCGAGCTATGGGAAGAAACCGGGCTGATGCTCGGGGTGCCGGGGCGTTGGCCGGGTGCCGCGCCACCCGATTGGCAGGGTTTTGCCGAAGCGGGCATGTTGCCTGATGCCGGGGCGCTGACCTTTGTCTTTCGCGCCATCACCCCGCCGGGCCGCCCGCGCCGGTTTGATGCGCGCTTCTTTCTGGCCGATGCCGCCCGCGTGGCAGGGGACGTGACCGATTTTTCACGCGCTTGTGACGAGCTTTCGCACCTGCATTGGGTGGCGCTGGCCGAGGCGCGTCGGCTTAATCTGCCATTCATCACCGAGGTGGTGCTGGCCGAGGTCGCAGCACTGTTGGCGCGCGGCGAGGGGTTGGCGGCGCGAACCGAAACGGTGCCCTTCTTCGATAACTCAAATGAGGTTTCGCGGTTTATCCGCCTTTAGGCACCGCGCGCGCCCAGCACGATACCGATCAGGCTGACCACCACCAGCGCGATGCCCAGCCCTTCTCGCGGGCGCAGCCGTTCGTGAAAAACCACCGCCGAGATCGCAAGCGTAAAGACAATCTCGACCTGCCCCAGTGCGCGCACATAGGCCGCGTTTTGCAGCGCGAAAGCGGTAAACCAGCCCGCAGAGCCAACCACCCCCGCGACCCCCACCCAGATCGTGCGCTGCCAGGCACGCACCACGCGCCCCAACTCGCCCGGTTCGCGCGCCCGTAGATACAGCGCCATGCCAAGCGATTGCGCAAAGGTTACGCAGGCAAGCGTAAAGATCGCGCGGCTGAACGAGCTGAGCGGAAGCAATTCCTGCGTGGCACCCCGATAGCCAATAGCAGAAATGCCGAACAACATCCCCGCCAGCACCCCGTATAGCGCAGCGCGGCTAAAGATGCCGCCGCCACCGGGGCGATGCGTCAGCGCCAAAAGCCCCAGAAACCCTACGCCGATTGCCACCCATCCCGTGGGGCTGATCGCTTCGCCCAAGACCAGCGCCGAAAACGCCGCGACCTGCACCGTTTCGGTTTTGGTAAACGCCACTCCCACCGCGAAATTGCGCAAGCTGAACAGCGCCACCGTCAGAAATGTTGCCGCTACCTGCGCGGCTCCTCCGGTTAGCGCAAAGGCCCAGAACCGCGCGCCGGGCAGGGGCAACTCGGTGCCAGTGGCAGAGAATGTCGCCACCGCCGCAAGCGCCGCCAGCGGTGCGCCAAAGAGAAACCGCGAAAACGTGGCACCGCCCGTGGAAAGCCCCGCGCCCTTCAGTTGCTTTTGCAGCATGAATCGCAGCGATTGCACCAAGGCCGCGCCAAGCGTGACCAGAACCCAAAGGCTCACCGCGCCGCCTCAAGCTGAGCAAGGTCGTAGCCGTTGAATGCCAGCACATCGCGGGCCGCCGCCATCAGGTCGGGCCGTGCGAGGCCGGGCCGGGTTACGATCATCGCCCATCGCCCCGAAGGGGTTGCAAGCACCGCCAGCCGGTAATCCTGATCGACCCAAAGCACCCAGACCGGGTCACCGCCAAAGCCCGGTGCGGCGGTGATCCGCGCGCCGGGCCCTGAAAGACGCGCTTGTGCGATCAGCGGCGCGGGGGCTGTGCCGGTGCAGTCGGTGCCGCTGAGCGCAAAACCAGATGCGGTTGCATCCCAGACCATTTCGCGGCCAGCGCAACCCGGCGTGTGGCTGGTCGCCACCTGCCAGCGCCCTGCGAAACGCGCGGCATCAAAGGCCATAACCGAGGCGATGCGCAGGCTTGCGTCGCGCCGCGGCGGGGCCGGGCTGGTGCAAGCGGCAAGTGCCAGCGCCAACGCCAGAATGGTTGTGGCGCGGGTTATTGTAGACATTCGGTCACTGTCTGGCCGCGGTCGGTCAAAATCTCGTTGCAGCCGGCAAGCGGCGTCAGGGGCGAACAGCTGCGCGAGCGGGCAAGGCATGCGCCCTCGCAATCGCTGGCGCGCTCGCAAGCCTTGCCTGCGTCTCCGGTTTGGTGCTGGCAAAAGAGCAGACCTTGCCCGAGCGCGCGGAAGTTACCTCCGCGCGCCTCACAGGCGCTGCGCGCGGCATCGACGGCGGCAGCCCCTACCGGCGGCAGGGGTGATGCCGCGTCGGGTTTGCAGCCTGCCAAGGCAAGCAGCGCCAGAGCCGTTATCAGAACCGCACCCAGCCGCATTGCGCTACCCCTATCAGAACGGCATCGGATGCGCTTTGTGCGCGCGGTCGATGGCAGCAAGCACGTCGGCGCTGAGCACCAGTTCGGTTGCGCCCAGCAAATGCTCCAACTGTTGCGTCGTTGTTGCACCAATGATCGGCAGCGCCGGAAATGGCCGCTGCAACACCCAAGCCAGCGCCATCTGCACCGGATCAAGCCCCGCTTCCCCTGCGATGGTATGATAGGCCGCGATCGCATCCCATACGCGCGGAGTGACGCGGCCACCAAGGTTAGCATTCACCGCGCGGCGCGAGCCCGGCGGAGGCGGCGCGTCGGGGGCGTATTTGCCAGTCAGAAGGCCCGCGGCAAGCGGCGAATAGGCCAGCAGCATAACGTCCTCGTTCACGCCCAGTTCCGCCAGATCGGTATCGTAG
>NZ_JBFHIA010000134.1:0-8589 GCF_041596715.1 Phaeovulum sp. | reverse complement strand
GCGCGGGGCAAGGCGGTTTAGCACATGCGCTTGCGGCTCGATCCGCGCCTCATGGCGCGGCAGCACCGAAAGCGCGCGCTCGGCCGGAAGGGTCAGCGAAATCTCTTGCCCCGCCAGATGCATGGTCAACGAAAGCGCAACCGGGCCGTTCGGCTGATAGGGGTGGTGCACGGTGGGGTAGGGGTCGGCCTCGGCCGCGTCGGCGGGGAGGGTAATGGCGGTGTCGCTGATGCGCCAGCCTTGCGGCGCAAGCCAGCGCAGATCGGCCTTGACCGGGCCATTCGGCACGTAAAGCGCCAAGCTTGCCCCGACCGTCTCGCCGGGGTGCGCGAAGTCTTGCGCCAACCGTCCTTCGGCGCGCAGCCCCGAGGCGAGGTAGATGACGCGGGCAAGTTCGGCCTCTTTGCGCGCCAGACGGTGCAGCAGCGCATCGGCCTGTGATTTTGGGCAGGCCGCGCGAAGTCTGCGCAGCGCCTGCACGGCGGCGGCCGCTGCACGCAGAACCGCGCCGGTGTCGGGGTAGGCGGCGACGGTTTCGGCCAGCGACAGATCGAGCGCCGCGGAATCTGCCAGATCGGGTGCCAGATCGGCAAAACATGCGGGCAGATTGTCGGTCAGCGCAGTGTGGTCATCGCCCACATAGCTTTTGGCCAGATGCAGCGGCCAGCCTGCGCTTTCGCCCGCGCCGCTCCAGCGGCCCATGCCTTGCGTGGCGTGGAAAACCCGCGAATGCTGGCCAATCTCTGGCCAGCTCCACCCCGAGACGGGTTCACATCCGTGGCCGGGCACACGCACCGTTTCGGGCGGGGGCGGCAGGTCGTCGTCATAGGCGTAGCCTGCACCCGACCATGCGGGCAGATAAAGCTTGGATACCTGCCACGGCGCGCCTTCGGCCTTGAAGGTGGGGTCGGCGGCGGCGGCCATAACCTCATGCGCCAGTTGCGTCATGGCGCGGTGGTGGCCGTGCTGGCCGGGAATATCAAGGAAAGTGGGGCAAAGAATGTCGGGTCGATCGGCGCGAATAATCTCGACAAAGCGCAAGAGCGTGCGCGCATGGCCCCATTTGCGCAGTGTCTCCTCCCCGGATTTGGAAAAGCCGAAGTCGGTGATTGGATCGTCGGGGCTGGTGGAAAGCCAGTACATCGAAAGGCCGAGTACATCGCAGGCGCGTTCCATCTCGGCGGTGCGCAGCGTGCCGAGTGCGGCCCCCGCCTCGCGGCCAATGTCGTTTTGCCCACCTTCGCCGCGGGTCGAACAGGCATAGGAAAGGCTCAACCCGTCGCGCAGCGAAAGTGCCGCCAGCATATCGGAGGTTTCATCGTCGGGGTGTGCGCCCGAGTTCATGAAACGCGCCAGCCCGCGCAGCGGTTGCAGCGCGCGCCAGAGCATCAGGCCCATCGGAGCGGTGCGCTGGGCGGCGATTCGGGCGGGATCTGTCATCGGCATGGGCTGGCCTTTCGGAACGGGAAATGGGGCAGGGGCAAAGGACGCGAAAGCAAATGCGGCAAGGCCGCGGGCAGGGTCATGGGGCAGGGTCGAGCCGGGGGGTCATGGTATCGTGAATCACCAGTGCGGCGGCGCCGAGGGCGGCGGTGGTGGGGCCCGACGCGCCGCGCAACACGCGCGGCAGCACGCGCCCGGTGCGGCGCGCCACCGAGCCTGAAGGCAGATCGAGCCTGCGGATCAGATCGTCAAGAATAGCATCGGGCAGCGCGCCACCCAGAATGACCGCCTGCGGATCGAACAGGTTTTCCAATAGCCCCACCGCCTGCGAAAGCGCGGCTGCGGCATCGGCAAGCCACGCGGCAAGGCCCGCATCCTTCGCCGCCAACAACTCTAGCGCCACGGTATCGGGGGCATCATTGGGGGCGATCAGACCGCGCTCGGCCAGATGCCGTTGCAGCGCCATGCGGCTGACGTATTGTTCCAAGCAGCCGTGGTTGTGGCAATCGCAGGCAAGACCGCCCGGACGCACCACCACATGCCCGATCTCGCCCGCGTTGCCAAAAGCGCCGCGCTGCGGCAGCCCGTGGGCGATGACGCCAAGCCCAAGGCCGGTGCCGAAATAGAGGTAGCAGTAGCTATCGAGTTGATGCGCAACGCCCGCGAGCCGTTCGGCGATCGCCGCGGCGGTAGCGTCTTTTTCCAGCATCACCGGCATGCCTAGCGCCTGCGCCGCACCTGCGGCGGCATCGAGCAGGTTCCATTCTGGCAACACCGTGGCCCCGGCGGCGCTTAGCCCTTCAACGCCGAAGGGGCCGGGAATCACCAGACCCGCACCGAAGATCCGCGGAGCGGGGGCAGCGGCTTTTGCTTCCTGCGCCAAATCGGCCATCAGCGCAAAAACCTTTGCAGGCGCGGTGCTGGTCAGCGGCACCTGCCGGGAGAAGATCTTGGTGCCGCCAAGGTTGGTCATCACCATCACAAGCGCATCGGGGCGCACCTCAAAGCCCAGTGCCGCCGCGCCGTCGGGGTTGAAGGTATAGACCACCGGCGGCTGGCCGCGCGCCGCGCGCCGCCGCCCGCCCGAAACAACCAGCCCTTCGGCCTCTAGCTCTGCGATCAGATTCGAGACCGCCTGCGTGCTCAGCCCGCAGGATTTGGCAATCTCGGCACGCCCCGCACCCGCACTGCGCTGCACATAGCCCAGCACCACACGGCGGTTGTGTGCCTTGGTGCGCTCTGAATTGGCGCCAGCAATGAGAGTTCGCTGCAGCGTCACGCTGCCCCCTTAACTCAAACGGTTTGAATTAACTATTGATCTTTGAAAGGAAGGCGTCAACACTCGGTTCATCAAAGAGCAGCCCCGTCGGCTTCGGCAGCAAGGGGACAATACGGGATACGCGGCGCCACCCACGGGGCCGCCTAACAGAGAGGACGACCATGAAGGCCATCACGACACTGGCGCTTTGCGCCTCTTCCGCCCTCGGCACACTGTTTGCGGCGGGTTCCGCCAGCGCGGTCGAGATCGAATACTGGCAGTATATCTTTGACGCGCGCATCACCGCGATGGACACGCTCATCGCCAATTTCGAGGCCGCTAACCCCGGCATCACGGTGAAGCAGTCAACCTTCCCCTATGCCGATTACCGCACCAAGGTTGCTGCGGCGATCCCGGCAGGCCAAGGCCCTGACGTTGTGCAGCTGTTCTACGGCTGGCTGAACGACTACGTGGCGGCAGACCTGATTCAGCCGCTGCCCACTGATGTCTTCCCCGTCGAGCGCATCGAGGCCGAGTTCTTCCCGATGGTGCAGGCGATGAAGATCGACGGCAACTACATGGCACTGCCCACCGCGGTGCGTTCGTTGGCGCTGTTCTACAACACCAAGCTTTTTGCCGAGGCAGGCATCACCGCGCCGCCCGCGACGCTGGACGAGATGGTGTCGATTGCCGAAAAGCTGACCAAGAAGGACGGCGCAGGCAACATCACGGTCGAGGGCATTACAACGGGCATGACCGCGCAAGACCATCAGTGGCTGCGCGAAGTGCTGTTCCGCCAGTTCGGCGTGGTGCCCTATACCGATGACTACCGCACCGTTACCTACAACACACCCGAAGGGGCAGAGGCACTGGCGTTCTACACCAGCCTCGAGCAGACGCTGGGCGTCACCTCGTCCACCTTCATGGACGAGCCGCAAGCGGCCTTCAAAGCCGGGCGTGCAGGTATGCATATCGACGGTTCGTTCCGTATCGGCGCGCTGAAGGATACCCGCGGGCTGGAATGGGGCGTGGCCGAGCTTCCGGCCGGGCCGGACGGCACCCAGTCGAACTATGCAAGCTACTGGGTGAACGCGATCACCTCGAAAGCGACGGGCGAAAAGTACGACGCTGCGGTGAAGTTCATGGACTACATCACCTCGGACGAGGCGATGCAGGTCTGGCTTGAAACTGTCGGTGAACTGCCCGCCAAACCCTCGGCGGCGTTGACCCCGGAAAACATCGCCGACCCGGTCTATGGCCCGTTCATCAAGGGGCTGGGCTATGCGCACGCAACGATCTTTGCCGATGAAACCGGTCAGCGCCAAGTGCTGGTCGATGCCGTCAGCCGGATCTTCCTTGAAAACCAAAGCCCGGCGGATGCGCTGGCAATCGCTGCGGCAGCCGAACAGGCGCTGCTTGATGCGTATTACGCCAAGTAAGCGCAGAGCCTAGCAAACTTGCGGGCCCCGGAAACGGGGCCCGCGCACACCGCCCGCCCGTCAGCGTTTCCGCCAGCTTGCTCTGGTTCAGCGCCAGCCGCCAAGAGGCTCAGCATGAAGCTTTACCGCAATCTATCGATCAGTCAAAAGCAGGTGGTCTGGGCTTGGACATTCCTGGCGCTGCCCGTGTTGTTCTATGTGGTGATCCGTTTTTACCCCACGCTCAACGCCATCGTGCTTAGCTTTCAGGACTGGAACCTGTTGGGCGCGCGCACTTGGGTGGGGCTTGAAAACTACGACAAGCTGTTCCACGACCCGGTGTTCTGGAAGGTGTTCAAGAACACCTTTGTCTACCTGATCCTTGGCACGCCGCTGTCGCTTCTGGCCAGTTTCACGATCGCCTATCATCTGGACAAGATACGGTTTTTGCACGGCACGCTGCGCGCGCTCTATTTCCTTCCGTTTCTGACCTCGACGGTGGCGATGGCATGGGTCTGGCGCTGGTTCTATCAGCCGGTGCCGATCGGGCTGTTCAACAACTTCATCGCTTCGATGGGCTTTCAGCAGATTGCCTTTCTCAATTCCACCACCAATGCGCTGCCGGCGATCTTGCTGCCAGCGATCTGGGCGGGGCTTGGCTTTCAGATCATCATCTTCATGGCCGGGCTGCGCGCCATTCCGATCAGCTATTACGAGGCGGCGCGGATTGACGGTGTCTCTAGCTGGACGATCCTGCGCGAAATCACCGTGCCGCTGCTGAAGCCTACGATCGTGTTCTTGGTGGTGTTCTCGTCGATCAGCTTCCTGCGGATCTTCGATCAGGTCTTCAACATGACCACCAACAACCCCGGTGGTCCGCTCGACAGCACCAAACCGCTGGTGCTGATGATCTACCAGACCGCCTTTACAAGCTATGACATGGGCTACGCTGCGGCACAGACGGTGGTGCTGTTCTCGATCTTGCTGGTCGTCAGCCTGCTACAACTGCGCATCATGAGGGACCGCTGATGGCCGATACCCAAATCCGCGCTAGCGCCGCGGCGCTGATGCGCGCGCCGACGAGTTCAAAACCGCGCCGCGACCCGGCTGCTATCATCCGCTGGACGCTGCTGGCGATGGGCGCAATCGTCATGGTGATGCCGATTGTCTACATGCTTTCGGCCTCGTTCAAATACCCCTACGAGATGTACAATCTGAACATCATCCCGAAGGAACCGACGGCGGAAAACTATCTGTATGTGCTGTCGGACGGGCGGTTCTATCGCTGGTTCATCAACTCGTTCATCATTGCGACCTGCACCACGATTTCGGCGGTGTTCTTTGATGCGCTGGTTGGCTACGCGCTTTGCAAGTTCAAGTTTCGCGGCCGCTACATCATCTTTATCGCGATCCTTTCGACGCTTATGATCCCGACCGAAATGCTGGTGATCCCGTGGTATCTCATGTCGCGCAGTCTTGGCTGGCTGGATACCTACTGGGGCATCATGTTCCCCGGCATGATGACCGCGTTCGGCACCTTTCTGATGAAGCAATTCTTTGAAACCGTGCCCGACGACTTTCTCGAGGCCGCGCGGATCGACGGGTTGAACGAGTTTCAGATCTGGTGGTCGGTGGCCTTGCCGTTGGTGACACCGGCGCTGTCGGCGCTTGCGATCTTTGTGTTCCTTGGCAACTGGACCGCCTTCATCTGGCCCTTGATCGTCACCAACAGTCAGGAGCTTTACACCTTGCCGGTGGGGCTGACGACCTTCTCTGTGGAACAGACGGTGGATTGGGAACTGATCATGACGGGGGCCGCACTGGCGACGATTCCGACGCTGATCGTGTTTCTTGTCTTCCAGCGCTACATCATCCACGGCATTGCGATGGCGGGGTTGAAGGGATGACCGATACCAGCCAGTTTCCCGACCCGATCTACCGCGATACGGTGTTGGGGCCCCTTTTTGACGCGGCCAAGCAGCACTACGCAGGCCCCGTCCGCGCCATCAACCGCGCGCATCTGGTGATGCTGGCCGAAACCGGCATTGTCAGCGCCGACACCGCGGCAGCCCTTGCCGGGGCGCTTGAGGCGATTGATGCAGAGCTTGATCTGCCCGCGCTCAGCTACACCGGCGAGCACGAGGATTACTTCTTTCTGGTCGAAGACGAGTTGAAGCGCCGACTGGGTGCAGATCTTGCCGGGGCGCTGCATACCGCGCGCTCGCGCAATGACATGGACCATACGGTGTTCAAGATGGTGCTGCGGGGGCGCGCCGATACGATGCTTGGGCAGGCGCTCAAGCTGGCAGACGCCTTGCTGGAAACGGCGCGGCGCGAGCGTGACACGCTGATCGTGGCCTACACGCACGGCCAGCCCGCGCAACCCAGCACCTTTGGCCATTACCTTGCCGCTGCCGCCGAAGTGCTGCTGCGCGATATCGCGCGGCTGAGCACGGCGCGCGATGCGCTGGACCATTGCCCGATGGGGGCTGCGGCGATCACCACCTCGGGCTTTCCGATAGACCGTCACCGCATGGCAGAGCTCTTGGGCTTTACCGAACCGCTGCGCAATTCCTATGGCTGCATCGCGGCGGTGGATTATGTGACCGGCCTATATTCTGCGATCAAGCTGATGTTCCTGCATCTGGGCCGCGTTGTGCAGGATCTGCAATTCTGGACCGCCTTCGAGGTGGGCCAGCTTTATGTGCCCAACAGCTTTGTGCAGATTTCGTCGATCATGCCGCAAAAGCGCAACCCGGTGCCGATTGAACATCTGCGCCATCTGGCCAGCATGACCGTGGGGCGCGCCGAGGCAGTAATCAGCACCATGCACAACACCCCCTTCACCGACATGAACGACAGCGAGGGCGAGGTGCAACTGGCGGGCTACGCGGCCTTTGACAGCGGCGCGCGGGTGCTGGCGCTTCTGGGCGCGCTTTTGCCCGCCTGCCGCGTGCGCGCCGACCGAGTTGCCGCTAATCTGGACGCCGCTTGTGTGACCGTGACCGAGCTTGCCGATACGCTGGTGCGCAAAGAGGGGCTGAGCTTTCGGCAAGCACATTCGATCGCCGCGACAACCGCGCGTGGTGTGATTGCAGTCGAGCAGCCGCTTCGTGCAGGCTACGCGATCTTCTCCGCCGGATTTCGCGCCGAAACGGGCCGCGCGCCGAAGCTTGATGCCGCAGCCTACGCCGAGGCGGTAGACCCTGCGCATTTCGTCGCGGTGCGCGACCGCTTTGGCGGCCCGGCCCCCGCGCCGATGGATGAAGCCCTAGCCCATTACACCGCCGAGGCAAGCGCGCTTGCCGCCCGGCATACCGCCCGCCTTGATCGTATCCACACCGCCGAGGCTGCCTCTGACGCAGCCTTCGCCCGACTTCAACCGGAGTAACCCATGGCCACAGTTTCAATACGCAATCTGGTCAAGGCCTACGGCAAGACCGAAGTGCTGCACGGCATCAGCCTCGATGTGGCGGATGGCGAGTTTGTGGTGTTCGTCGGGCCTTCTGGCTGCGGCAAATCCACGACGTTGCGCATGGTCGCGGGGCTGGAAGAGGTTACCGGCGGCGAGATCATGATCGGCGAGCGGGTGGTGAACAACCTAGAGCCGAAAGACCGCGACATCGCGATGGTGTTTCAGAACTACGCGATCTACCCCCATCTGACGGTGCGCAAGAACATCGGCTTTGGGCTGCGCACCTCGAAACTTTCCAAGCCAGAGCGCGAAGAGCGGATCAACGAGGTCGCAGCGATGCTGTCGATGACCGAATACCTCGATCGCAAACCCGGCCAGCTTTCGGGCGGGCAGCGCCAGCGGGTGGCGATTGGCCGCGCGATGGTGCGCGACCCGGCTGTGTTTCTGTTCGACGAGCCGCTTTCCAACCTCGATGCGCAACTGCGCAGCCAGATGCGGCTTGAAATCAAGAAACTGCACCAGCGCGTCGGCACAACGATCATCTTTGTCACCCACGATCAGGTCGAGGCGATGACGATGGCCGACCGTATCGTGATCATGAAAGATGGCAGCATCCAGCAGGTCGGCACCCCTTCCGAGGTGTTCCACCAACCCGCCAATATCTTTGTGGCGCAGTTCATCGGTGCGCCATCGATGAACTTGCTTCCCGCGCGCTATTCGGGCGGTGCGATCAAGGTTGCGGGCAGTTCGATCGCGATCGAATTGCCTTTGCCCGATGGCTCGGAACTGACCGTCGGTATTCGCCCCGACGATCTGGTCGTCAGCGAGCAGCCGGGGGTCTTTGAAGGTATCGTCAGCGTGCTCGAACCGCTTGGCAGCGAGACATTGGCACATATCGAAATCGACGGTGCCGATATCATCGCCGTCGCCGACGGCCGCACGCCCCCCGCAGTGGGCGCAAGCGTGCATCTGGCCGTGGAAACCGCCAACCTGCATCTTTTCACCCCGGATGGCGAGGCGCTGCGGTGACCAGTTCTACAAGGCCCGAAGGTGTG
>NZ_JBFHIA010000133.1:0-8646 GCF_041596715.1 Phaeovulum sp. | reverse complement strand
GAAGCCCGGCGCGATGTGTTCGATTACATCGAGTTCTTCTACAACCCGCAGCGCAAACACGTTAGGAATGGCATGCTGTCACCAATTGCCTTCGAACAGCAGCAGAAACTGAAACTGCAAGGCGTCTAGCAAACTAGGGGCCATTCAACTTCAGGTTCGGCCCGCTCGCGGCGAAGTCCTGCTTTAAGAGATTCGGCGCGATGTTGAAGGCGTGATCGCTGTCGGTGGCGCGCTTGATCTTGCGGCTGCGGATAACCTGAATGCCGTTCTGACGCATCAGACGACCCACCCGACGCTGGCCGACGCGGATGCCAAGCTCGTTCATCTCCTCGGTCATGCGATGCCTGCCGTAGCTGCCCAAGCTCAGGCGGTGCTGATCGCGGATATGTGCCAAAAGCACCATGTCACGCCGTTGGCGATGCGACGGGGAGCGGTGCTTCCAAGCATGGAGCCCGCGCTCTGACACGCCCATCAGGCGGCACAGATGGCTCCGGGTCAGCGTGCCGCGATACTCGTCAATATACTGAAACACCATGGCTTTTGAGCCACGAAGAACATCACAGCTTTTTCAATACTTCTCCCCTTTCGCCGGGAAAACAGTCCACCGGACTGTTTGCTGGTCCGGTTCAAACCCGGAGAATGCGGTTCTCTTTGCGAAGCCGGTCGTTCTCGCGCAGAAGCTCGGCGTCCTGCGCAGGCACCTTGGCTTCCTCAGGAACCGCCCGAACCCATTTGCCGAGCGTCGAAAGCCCGACCCCCAAATCAGACGCAGCCTGACGCCGTGTCAGGCCACTGGTGAGTGCAATGCGAACCGCATCCCGCTTGAACTCGTCACTGTGTATCGCTGCCATATCCGGTCTCCTTGATGGTGAGTATTGCTCTCAAAAGACCGGAACAAAATCGGTGCAGGTCCACAGTACGCTATAGTCGGCAGGGGCTAGGGCGCGAGCTAAAAGCGTATTTTTCACGTAACCGTAACGTCTGCGGCTCGCGGCCGTCGGCAGGTCGTTCAAAACGCCCAAGAGCACTGGCGATCTACACAACAACAAGTATCAGTCCCCTCGGACTACCCGCGGATTTGGCCGTTCAATTTGAATGGCTAACGCAGCTTTGCCCCGGCGCAACCGCTGCGAGGTCTGCAAGAATGGGGCAGTCGGGCCGGTCATCACCCGCACAAGCCTCGATCAGATGCGAAAGAGTTCTTCGCATCTCGGTCAACTCGACGATCTTGCGATCGATGCAGGCCAGATGATCCTGCGCGACATGCTTTACGTCGGCACTGGCGCGCGAGCGGTCGCGATAGAGTGTCAGAAGCGTGCGGCAATCGTCGATGGTAAAACCCAGCGACCGCGCGCGGCCTAGAAAGGCGAGTTTGTGCAGGTCGCTTTCACGAAAACTGCGATAACCGTTGGCGGCGCGCAAAGGTTCGATCAGGCCGATATCCTCATAATATCGGATAGTTTTGGCCGGAAGGCCCGAAAGCTGCGCGGCGTCTCCGATATTCATGGCGTGATCCCTGTCTTACAAAAACGGCGCATGGGCGCCCTGTTATCCAGATATGGTTCCTGTCATAGGAAGGTCAAGCGCCCGACCGCGGCACGGCGGAAAACTGCAAAAGATGCGCCGGTTACCAGTTAGTCACTTGACCTTCCAGCGCTGGAAACTCCCACCTTCGCAAAAACCTGCATAGGAGACTGAGATGACTCGATTTGACGTGCCTGAAATGAGCTGCGGCCATTGCTCGGCGACCATTACCAAAGCCATCGGCACCGTCGATGCTGGCGCCAGCGTGGAATGCGATCTGGCAACGCATACAGTCACGGTTGCCAAGGCGTCACTCAGCGACGAGGCGCTGGTGGCGACGCTGAAGGCCGCGGGCTACGCCGCTTCGCCCGTGCGCTGAACTACCCAGCCCGGTTCAAGGGTTTCGTTCGGCTTCAGAGCGCGCTGCCTGTGATTGGCGTTCGCGATCGGGCCAGGTCGATTTGATAAATGCGAGAATATCCACTATTTGCGCATCGGTCAGAGTATCGGCGAAACCGGGCATGCCGCTGTCAAAGGCCATGCCTTGCCGTGCAAGCGCCTCTGCGCCTCCGAGCTTGGTATAGTCGAACAACAGCATGTCGCCATGATGCCAGGTATGGCCGCTTTCATCGTGCGGCGGCGGCGGCAGACGGCCATCGGTGCCGGGTGTTTTCCAATCCACGGCGCCTTCAAGATTTGCGCCGTGGCATGCGGCGCAGTTGGCCTGATAGAGCACCGCGCCCGCGACTGTGTCGGCGGTGGCGAAGAGCGGCGCTTGCGAGGCGCTGGTAGTGCCGCGCCACCAGTAGGCGGCACCTATGCCAGTTACCAGCGCCGCCGTCGCCAGCAACAAGACAGGCCATTTCATCGCTGGTGCCCCTGCGCCTGCACCGGCTGCCCGATCATCACCCTGGAATTCCATTTTCGCGCTGCACTTCGCGGATATAGGCTTCGATGTTTTTCACGATCGCTGGCGGCACTCCCTCAACCGGGGCCATATCGCCGAAATGCCAGTGATGCGCGGGAACGCCTTTTTGCACAGCCGACAGGAAAGAGACCAGCGGATGGTGGTTCGGCTCATAGATGAAATGGATCAGCGGCGGCGCCGTGCCATTGATCCCAGCAGCGTTTTCGCCGTGGCAGGCAGCACAGACCGCGTCAAACGCCCGTTTACCGATCTGCGCATCGGGCGATAGCGTATCTGGCAGCTTCGGCGCCACCAGCGGCGCCCCGATCGGAATCCCCGAGGTATCTGGCGGCACCATCGAATGCCCCGCCACCATCGGCGATCCAAAGGAGATTGTCTGCGCGTTCAGAGCGGTGGTCGATGCGCCAGCGATGATCAGCGCTCCGAAGCAATATGTCAGGATCTTTTTCATTCTCAACCTTGGTTTCTATTGAGGGATGGGATCACCCAGATCGGGTCAGATCAGTTTTACTTGGGTTCCGACCTTCGCCAGCGCGAACAGCTCTTCGATCTGCTCGTTGTACAGACCGATGCAGCCGTTCGACGACTTGCGCCCGATCTTGCGGGTGTCGTTGGTGCCGTGGACTCGGTAATACTGCCAGCTCAGATAGAGCGCGTGCGTGCCGAGCGGGTTGTCGGGGCCCGGCCCGACGAAATCGGGCCATTCCGGGTTGCGCAGTTTCATGGCAGGCGTCGGCGCCCAGCTTGGGCCGACCACCTTGCGTGTAACCTCTGTGTATCCCAGCCGGGTCAGATCGTCACTCAGCGGCACGCTTGTGGGATAAAGCTTGGCGACGGTGCCGTCTTCGGACCAGAATTGCAGCATCATCGAGGTGGTATCGGCCAGAATGACGCCGTTCTTCAGCGTATCGAAATGATCGCGCCAATCGTTGACCCTGAAAGACGACGCATTGCGCCGCAGCGTGGGCGAGGTCATTCGAGGCTCGGCACTTTGCGCCCGCGCGGTAGTGACACTGGTCAGCAGGACAGACGCAGCGCCGGTGAAAATCACCTGTCGCCGCCCTGGAAGAGCCAAATTCGATTTGCGCATTGCCACGCCCTCTTCGCAATTCTCATTGTGGACCACATGCGACCTTCCCGGACTGGAAGGTCAACCGAACCGCGTTTCACGAATAGGTGAACCAAGACACCGTTGACCTTGCCCCACTGGAAGCATTCACCCGTAGGAAAAATGAAGGGAAGCATCGCGATGAACCACTCCAGATCCAGCCGCCAGAGCAGCGAAACAGCCAACGGTGCCCGCCACTCGTTGATGAAATACGGTATGTGGGCCTGCTGTGCCGTCATGCTGCTGCCGGTCGTTGCCTACATCGCTGCGGGTGGCAGCTTTGCCGGGCTCGGCGGCAGTCTTATCACCTTCGCGCCATTGGCACTGTGCCTCGGGATGCACCTCGTGATGCACAAACTCATGGGAAAATCTTGTCATTCCAGCGCAAAAGACGAAACACTCGGCGTGCCGCAAGCGACCACGGTGCCCGATGTGCGGTCGCTATCGGCGATGGCGCGCGAGTAGGCAGGGTGGTTGCGCGTTCTCGCAGCCTGCGGCGCGGAGCGGTTTTGTCGCCGGTGGTTCACGGCGTATGTGCTGGGGGAGCGCAATGCCCTGAGAAAGTGGACTTCGCGCGCACACTGGCTGCTCAATCAGCAGTCATTCCTCGCGGATGCGTGGCGGACCCTTTGCCGGGGGGACGCACAGCGGCGCTGAGCTGCAAGAGTGGCCGAACTGGTTATGTCGTAATTGACCAGTAGGCCGCTACGGGCTCGGTCCGCACGTCAAAGTGCGGGTTGGCGGCGGACTGGGCATCGCCGCGACCCGCGTCAGAATATTGCCTAAAGGAAAGTCCATGTCAGCAGATAGTTTCGCGACAAGATGCGCGGCGACCCTCAGCGCGGCAGTTTTGCTCGGCCTGACGCTAGCCAGCGGATCCGCAAGAGCCGCGGTCTCTGAGCCCTATGTCTCCGACGCCGTAACAGCGCGCCTGCTTGTTGCGCAGGACGGCGTCGCGGAAGGGGTGCGGGCGCTTTCGGCTGGACTCGAACTGGAGCTGGCACCGGGGTGGAAGACCTATTGGCGCTCGCCGGGCGAAGTGGGGCTGCCACCCCGCATCGACTGGACGGGGTCGGAAAACATCGCCGATGTCACGTTCCTTTGGCCAGCGCCCGAGCGCTTTCGCGCCTTCGGAATCGAGAACATCGGCTACAAGAGCGACGTGGTGTTTCCGCTCAACGTCACGTTGAAAACCCCCGGGGCGCCGGCACGGCTGCAGGCAACGGTCTTTGCACTCATTTGTTCCGAGCTTTGCGTGCCACATGATTTCACGCTTTCGCTCGATATTCCTGCGGCAAGCGGCATCGACAGCGTTGCGGCCGCACGCATTGCCCAATTCGTGCGCAAGGTGCCTGACGACGGAAGCGAAAGCGGTATGGCTCCGGGCGTCGCCGCGCTGAACGCTGACAAAACCGCGTTGATTTTCACCGCGACCAGCGCGACGGGCTTTAGCGACCCTGACGTGTTTCCGGAACTCGGCGAGAACGGCGCCTTTGGCGCGCCCGACATTCGGCTGGGCGATCGTGGGCGGCAGCTCTGGGCGACGCTACCGCTATTTTCGGCGCCCACGCCGGCGGCCGCATTGAAGATAACCATTACCGATGGCGCGCGCGCCGCAACTTTTGGCGTGACGATTGCAGACCAGGTGCCCGAGCCGCCGTTCACGATACGCAAGATTATCCCAGGTGTGGGCGAACTTGCCTGGGTGGCGGCGCTGGCGTTGCTGGGCGGGCTGGTGCTCAACGTCATGCCCTGCGTTCTACCGGTGCTTTCAATCAAACTTGGCTCGGTTATCAAGACCCGGGGCCACAGCCGGACGCGCGTGCGAGCGGGGTTTTTGGTTTCGGCGGGCGGCGTGATGGCGTTCATGTGGGGACTGGCGGCGATTACACTGGCGGCGCGCGCGTTGGGTTTTTCGGTGGGCTGGGGGCTGCAATTCCAGAACCCGGCGTTTCTGGCGCTGATGATCCTGCTGGTGACGGTCTTCAGCGCTAACCTGCTCGGCGCATTTGAAATCACGCTGCCGTCGTCCTGGCAGACCCGGATGGCGCGTGCCGATGGCAGCCCTGGCTATGCTGGCGACTTTGCCACCGGCGCTTTTGCCGCGGTGCTGGCCACCCCCTGCTCAGCGCCGTTTCTGGGTACCGCCGTGGCTTTTGCGCTGGCCGGACGCGCGATCGACATTTTCGTGGTGTTCACCGCGCTGGGGCTGGGGCTGGCCTTGCCCTATATGGCGATCGCAGCGATGCCGGGGCTGGTGACCCGGCTGCCCAAGCCGGGGCGCTGGATGGCGGCGCTGAAGGTTGTGCTAGGCGCGCTGCTTGGGTTGACGGCGGCGTGGCTGCTCTGGGTGCTAATAGGTGTCGCGGGCCCGCGCGCCGCACTGACAACGGCGGGTTTGATGGCGGCGCTGATCATGGTGCTGGCGCTGCGACGCATGCCGCAGGCCTGGCGCCGCCCTGCGCTGGCGGTGCTGATTGCCGCTTCGCTTCTGGCGCCCGGCCTGCTGCGCGAAAAGGCCAGCCCAAACAGTGCCGCGCGCACCGCCTGGGTCGCTTTCGACCGGCCGGCAATTGCCCGACTGGTTGCCGAGGGCACGACGGTCTTTGTCGACGTGACTGCCGACTGGTGTCTGACGTGCAAGGCCAACAAGGCGCTGGTGCTGGACCGCGAGCCGGTGGCGGGGGCGTTGGCAGCCCCCGGCGTGGTGCCAATGCTGGCCGACTGGACCCGCCCGGATGACACCATTTCACGTTATCTGCAAAGCTTCGGCCGCTACGGCATACCGTTCAACATCGTTTACGGCCCCGGCGCGCCCGAGGGGATCGTGCTGCCAGAGCTGCTGTCGACCGACGCAGTGCTCGATGCCATCAAACAGGCGGTGGGCGGCGCGGCTGCGGCTGCGGGCTGAGGTTGTCGGCGCATCCCGCGCGCCGCTGTTTCCGCCCACCGGGCGGCCTTGGGTAACACGCTTGTGACGCGGCAGCGTTTGACCTTCCAGCAGTGGAAGCCTGCACAGAGTGGCTAACCCAACCCCGGAGCCATCATGAAAACCTTTCCTCTAAAAATCGCCCTCGGTCTGTTTGCTTCGACCGCAGCCTTCGCCGACATCTATGTGCCCGAAGGCCCGGTTGGTTCGGTGCTGCATCTTAGTTCGGCCTATGATGTCGTCGACCGCATCGAGGGTTTGGCCGATGTTCACGGCATGGCGGTAGCGCCAAAGCGCGGCATTCTCATCACCGGCAGTCTTACAGAAGTCGCGCGCGACGGCATTGCCAAGCCCGCGGTAGTCTCCGAAGATGACCACGCGGCACATCATGGCGGCAGCGGCGCCGAAGTGGCGCCCGGAACCGTTAGCCTTGTTAGCATCGTCGATGCAAAAACCCACGAAGTTCTACGCCGCATTGAAGTGCCCGGCATCGTGCACCACGTTGCCGTCAGCTCCGATGAGCGCTGGGCAATCGTGACGCATTCGCTGCTCGACTCAGTGTCGATCATCGACCTTGATAGCGGCGAGGTCACCGCAACCATCGTGACCGGGCCGGTTCCCGAATATGCCGCCGCCGACTCGATTACCGGGCGGTTCTTTGTCAGCAACGCCGGCAACGCCACAATCAGCGATGTCGACCCGGCAAGTGCCGCGGTGCTGCGCAGCATCCGCACGGCAGGGGGGCCCAAGCACATGCGGCTGTTGTCGGATCAGCGGCAACTGGTGGTCGCCGCGCCGGGGCCGGGCACGGTGCAGGTGTTTGATGCGGATAGCGGCGCGCAACTGGCAAGCTACACGATTGGCGGCGATCTGCATGGAATTGAGGCCGATGCCGACGCGATCTATGTCAGTGCTAGAGGTCGGGGTCAGGTGGTGCGGATCGACAGGGCCAGCGGCACCCAAACCGAAGCGGCGATCGGCCCGGCACCGTATCATATGACCCTGACGAAAGGCGATCTACTGGTCAGCAGCTCGGCAGAGCCCGTGCTCTGGGTGATCGACGCCGATAGCCTGGCGCTGAAGCAGTCCATCACGACAGCGGACATGGCGCACCAGATCGTGGTTGCCGAAACCGAGTGAACAGCGCCCGCAAGAGGTGCCCAGAGCGTGGTGGTTTCTTTTGGGCGCGTCCGGGCTGGACGTATCCCTTGACCTTCCCCCAACTGGAAGCCCCATGTTGGTTTGGAAGCGACCCAGTCTAGGACATCACATGGACCACGTACACGACCATCACGGGCACGCGCACGGCGGCAAAGGCGACCTTCCGCCCGGCACCAAGTCGGCAATCGATCCCGTCTGCGGCATGTCGGTTGCGATCACACCTTCGGCGCGGTCGCTAGAATACGGCGACAAAACCAACTACTTTTGTTCGCAGAAGTGTCAGACTTCGTTCGAGGCCGATCCATGGTTTTACGCCTCGGGCAATGCCGCTAAGCGTGGCGCGGTGGTGCAACCCGGTGCGCAGTACACTTGTCCGATGCACCCCGAAATTGTTCGCGACGCTCCGGGTGCCTGCCCGATCTGCGGCATGGCGCTAGAGCCGATGCTGCCCTCTGACGAACCCAGCCACGAGTTGACGGATTTCACGCGCCGGATGTGGATCAGTGCGGCGGCGTCGGTCCCGCTGATCGCGTTGACGATGGGCGAGCTGGTCGGATTACCGTTTCGCGTCTGGATCGGGCACCCTTGGGCAAGCTATCTCGAGTTTGCGCTAGCCAGTCCGGTCGTTCTCTGGGCGGCGCTGCCCTTCTTCCAACGCGGTTGGGATTCACTGCGTAACCGCTCGCCGAATATGTGGACGTTGATCTCGCTGGGTGTCGGTGCCGCCTATCTCTACTCGTTGGTCGCCACCTTTTTGCCGGGGGTCTTTCCCGCGCAGTACCGCTCAGGCGAGGGTGTTGGCACCTATTTCGAGGCTGCTGCGGTGATTATCGCGCTGGTCTTTTTGGGTCAGGTGCTGGAATTGCGGGCCCGCGAACGCACCGGCGACGCAATTCGTGCGCTGCTGGACCTGGCACCCAAGACTGCTCGGCGGATTCTGCCCGACGGCACTGAATACGATGCTCCGCTGGAAAACGTCATGGCGGGCGACCGGCT
>NZ_JBFHIA010000132.1:0-8662 GCF_041596715.1 Phaeovulum sp. | reverse complement strand
TCCACGAGGAACCCCATGGCGTCGCTCCGTATCATCTGCCCAAATGGCCATCTCGGCTTCGCACCGCTGAAACCGGTGAGCTTTCAATCCGCCGTCGCGACCCAGCCCGATTTCATTGCCGCGGATTCGGGCAGTGACGATATCGGCCCCGTGCCGCTGGGTGCCGATGTCTGTGCCAGCCCGAAAGCATGGCAGCGTCACGACCTTGAACAGATGCTACTGGCCGCGCGCCGGATCGGGGTGCCGATGATGATCGGCTCGGCTGGCGACACCGGCACCAATAGCCGGGTGGACATGTATCTTGAAATGATCCGCGAGATTGCGGCGGAACACAAACTGGCGCCGTTTCGGCTTGGCTGGTTCTACTCGGAAGTGGACAAGGAAATGGTGCGCGGCAAGATCCGCTCGGGCTCGGCCATTCGTGGCCTCGATGCGCGCGAAGATCTTTCCGAAGAAGAGCTGGACGCGACTTCGCGCATCGTTGCCATGGCGGGCGTGCACCCCTTCATCAAGTTGCTGGAAGAAGGGTGCGATGTGATCATCGGCGGGCGGTCATCTGACAGCGCGATTTTCGCGGCGGCGGCACTGCACAAAGGTTATCCCGAGGCCGAAAGCTACTATCTTGGCAAGGTGCTCGAATGTGCCTCGTTCTGCGCCGAACCTTATGGTGCCAAGGAAACCGTGATGGGCGAGATCACGAAAGGCCATGTCGAAGTTACCGCGATGGCCGATTTTCAGCGCTGCACGGTCGCGAGTGTGGCGGGCCATGCGATGTATGAACGCTCGAACCCCTATCACGAGTTCGTCGCAGGCGGCATGCTTGACATGACCAACTGCAATTATTCGCAGGTCAGCGAAAAGACCACGCGCGTCACCGGAATGGAGTTTGTGCCTGCCGAGGATTTCCGGGTCAAACTTGAAGGCTCGGGCAAAGAGGGCGAGCGGTTCGTCGGCATGGCCGGCATTCGTGACCCCTATACCATCGCAAATGTCGATCGCGTCATAGACTGGGCGCGCACCCAGACCCGCGAACGTTTTGGCGATACCGGGTGGGAATTGCATTACAACGTCTTTGGCCGCGATGGCGTGATGGGCGCGATGGAACCCTTGCGCGACCAACCGGGGCACGAGCTTTGCATTGTGGTGCAGGGCGTGGCCCCCACCCGCGAAATGGCCGAAGAGGTGACGATGACCGGCACCCGCCAGCTGTTCTACGCGCGCCTGCCCGATGTAAAAGGCACCGCGGGCGGGGTTTCGTTCGTGCTTGATGAGGTGCTGCCTGCCAGCCCCGCCTACCGCTGGACGCTCAATCACACGATGGCGGTGTCCGACCCGCTGGAGTTGTTTCCCACCCATAGCGCCATTGTCGGCTGAGGTAGTCCCATGAAAAACCCCGTGAACACCCGCACCAAACTGTCGGATCTGGCCAAGACCATCCGCTCGAAAAATGCCGGTACCGACAAGATCACCTTCGACATCATCTTTCGCGAAAAGGCGACTTACGAGGCGGTCAAACGTTCGGGCGCGATCAACCGCGAAAGTGTGTGCGCCACGCTCAACGTCGATCCGGCGCGGCTGACCGATTTTGTCGAATACGATCCGGGCTATGCGATCAAGTTCACCATCCTGCGCTTGCGCCCATCGGGCAGTGCGGGCGATGGCGACATTTTCGGCGCGCAGCAATACGCGCCGTTCCTAGACTTCGAAATCGACATGACGGCCTGAAATCTGCAAGGCGGCTCTTGGGTTTGCGGTGCGGCGGTCATAGGTAGGTGTCTCAATAGCGGCACCTACCCGCGCCTATTTGGAGATGCCGCATGACCCGGCCAACGCTGTTTTCCCCTGTTACGATTGGCGCAATGGCGCTGGCCAACCGTGTCGTCATGGCACCGCTGACGCGCAACCGCGCCCGCGCTGCCGATGACGCACCCTATGCGCTGCACGCCGAGTATTACGCACAGCGCGCCAGCGCCGGGCTGATCATCACCGAGGGGTCGCAGATTTCGCCCACTGCCAAAGGTTACGCCTGGACGCCCGGCATCTATTCGCAAGCCCAGATTGAGGGTTGGGAAAAGGTCACTTCCGCGGTGCATGCGGCGGGTGGCAAGATAGCATTGCAGTTGTGGCATGTCGGGCGCGTCTCGCACACCAGCCTGCAACCCGGCGGGGTTGCCCCGGTTGCGCCTTCCGCCATCGCGGCGGGCGGGCGCACCTTTACCGGCGAGCGGTTCGAGGCGACATCAGAGCCGCGCGCGCTGACGGTTTCCGAAATCGCGGGGGTGGTGGACGATTACGCCACCGCAACGCGCAACGCGCGGGCCGCAGGCTTTGACGGCGTCGAAATCCACGCGGCAAACGGCTATCTTATAGATCAGTTCCTGCGCGACGGCGCGAACCAGCGAACCGATGCGTACGGTGGCTCTATCGCCAATCGCACGCGGTTCTTGACCGAAGTGCTGGAGGCTGTGACAGGCGCGTGGGAGCCGGGGCGTGTCGGCATTCGCCTTGCCCCCTTCACCAACTCGAACGGTATTTCCGATAGCGATCCGATGGCGCTGTTTGGCCACGCGATTTCCCAGATCGACCGTTTCGGCCTGGCCTTCCTGCACATGGTGGAGGGGCAGACTGGCGGTTCGAGAGAGCTTGCACCCGGCCATGCCATAGCGCCGCTGCGCGCGCGCTTTAGCGGTGCCTACATCGCCAACAACGGATACGACCGGGAAATGGCGCTGGCGGCGGTGGCTGAAGGGCGGGCCGATCTGGTGGCCTTTGGCCGTGCCTTCATTGCCAACCCGGATCTGGTAGAGCGGTTGCGCCAAGATGCGCCGCTGAATGTGCCGGATGTCTCTACTTTTTACGGTGGCGGCGCGAAGGGCTTTACCGATTACCCCGTGCTGGCGGACCTGCCCGCCTGAACAGGTTCAGGCGGCGCTCACAGCTACCGCAATGCCTGCGAAGTGGCAGGCAGATGCGGCGGCGACAAAGCCATGCCAGATCGCGTTTTGAAACTTCAGGCTGTGCCACTTGTAGAAAATGACACCGACCGAATAGAGCAGCCCGCCAACGATAACGAGCACCAGTGTCGATGTGGGCAGCGCCATCGCCACGGGCTTGATCGCGGCCAGTGCGGCCCAGCCCATCAGCAGATAAAGCGCGATCGCAAGGCGGTCAAAACGGCCCGGCAGCAACATCTTGATGGCGCTGCCACCAAGCGCCCCTGCCCAGATCACGCCAATCAGGACCCAGTTCCAGATCTGATTGCCCAGCATCGCCAGTAGGGCAGTATAGGTGCCCGCAATCATGAAATAAATTGCCGAATGGTCGAACCGACGCAGCAACCATTTCAGCGACGACGGCGGCGTAAGGTTATACGCGCAGGAAAACCCGAACATTGCAAAAAAACCGGCGGCGTAAATGCCGGTTGCAATGCCATAGCCTGCTTCGCCATGCACCGAGATATAAGAAAAAAGCGCCGCAAAGGCGATCAGCCCGGCCACGATGGCCGCGATATGGACAACGCCGTCGGCTACGATTTCGCCTTGGCTGGGCAGGCGCTTTTGTAGCCGAGGGTGGGTCGATGGCAATGACATGCAAGTTCCCATTTTAAGGTATCCGCGTATTCTACCGCGACTCGATGTCGTCGCGTAAGCACTCGTTGTGGTGACGTAGGGTCAAGGTGAAACACCTTTCTCGCTTGTGGTTTGCAGGTGCGGCATAAAGGCCGCGCCGACGCCGCGTATTCTCTGTCGGGCGCGCGGAATTGGTTTCGCGATATTGACGTTTGCGTGATCGCACCCAATGTGTCGCAAAACCAATCCGCTTAGCCGTATGAAGCGTATGCTTTATACTGCGCGGGTTCGTTCGTATGTAGGGGTTGGAAGATGGCAAAGAAGATCAAAGGTCACACAATTGCGGCACTGATTGTGCTGGTCGCCACCGCCGCTTGGGTCGGCACGGGCGAGTTCAGCTCGGTTGGCAGCAGAATCGCATTGGCCGCGCAGCGCCCCGACCCCGGAATGGAATCGGCAGCAACACCCGCTGACCCTGATACGGCCGCCGCGCCCGACACCGCCGCGCCGCAGTTGCGCCGTGTGGTCGAGGCCGTGGTGCCTGCCTTTGAAGATCACGCACGTCTGATACGGCTTTCGGGCGTGACCGCGCCGGGCAAGCGTGCCGTGCTTGCCGCGCGCGCCAGCGGTGCGATGGAAACCTTGGCTATTTCCGCAGGCGACACGGTCGAGGCTGACGCGCTTGTGCTCAGCCTCGAAGGGGTCGAGGCGCAGGCCGCCGTGACAATCGCGCAGACCCAGCTTGAGCAGAGCCTGAGAGAACTTGACGTGGCAGAGAAGCTGCTGGTCGCGGGTAACCGGACCGAGATGCAACTGATCGCCACGCGCGCCGCCGCCGCGACTGCGCAGGCGCAGCTGGATCAGGCGCTGGCAACACTTGACCGATTGCAGCTGCGCGCGCCCTTCGCCGGCTATATCGACTCGGTCGAAGTGGAGCGTGGTGAATGGATCACCGCAGGCACCGAGATCGCCACGCTGCTGTCGCTTGATCCGATCGAAGTGAAGGCCGAGGTAAGCGAGTTGCACGTGCGCTACCTGCGGCCGGGCGCTGAAGCCGAGGTCACGCTGGCAGACGGGCAGACGCTGCGCGGGACCGTGTCATTCGTGGGCAAGGAAGCCTCGGCGCTGACCCGCACCTTTCCGGTGAAGGTTTCGCTGGCCAATCCGGACGCGGCGATTGGCGCGGGCATGACGGCAGAAGTAAAACTTTACGCAGACCCGGTGCGCTCGGTCGTGGTGCCGCGTTCGGTCATCACGCTGTCGGCCGAGGGCGAGTTGGGTGTGCGCGTTGTCGGCGATGACGGCATCGCACATTTTTCCTCTGTGGAACTGCTTGACGATACGCCGACCGGCCTTGTGCTGACCGGGGTGCCAGAGGACGTTCGTATTATCGTTGTCGGTCAAGATCTGGTGCGCGATGGCGACCTTGTGACCGTCGCGGGCGATCTGCCTGCTGCTGGGGCCAACGAATGAAACTTGTCGAACTGGCGATCCGCAACGCGCGGTTGACGATTTCAATTCTGGTTTTTCTGATGGTCGCGGGGGCGATGTCCTATGTGTCGATCCCCAAGGAAGCCGAACCCGACGTCGATATTCCGATCATCTATGTTTCGATGTCCTATCAGGGCATTTCGCCTGAGGACAGCGAGCGGTTGTTGCTGCGCCCGATGGAATCGGCACTGAAATCCATCTCGGGCATCAAACAGATGAGCTCGACCGCCTATACCGGCGGCGGCAACGTTCTGTTGGAGTTTCAGGCGGGTGCCGACCTCGACAAGGCACTTACCGACGTGCGCACCAAGGTTTCCGCGGCGCGCGGCGATCTGCCAAGCGGCGTTGATGAGCCGACCGTCAACGAGGTGACTCTGGCCGAGTTTCCGGTGCTGGTGGTTACGCTTTCGGGCGATCTGCCAGAGAGTGCGCTGACGCTTGCCGGGCGCGAGCTGCGCAACCGCATCGAAGAGGTTTCGGGCGTGCTCGACGCAGACCTTCAGGGCGTGCGCGATGACCTGATCGAAGTGGTGGTAGACCCGGCCAAGCTTTCTTCCTACGGGCTTCAGGTCGGCACGCTGATCGCCGGGGTCAGCGCGAACAACCAACTGATCGCGGCCGGTGCGCTGGAAGGTGATGAAGGCTACTATTCGATCAAGGTTCCGTCGCTGATCGAGACTGCTGAAGATGTGGCGAACCTGCCGGTTGTGGTTACACCCTCGGCTACGGTGCGCGCCCGCGATATTGCCACGGTGCTTTCCACCAAGAAATCCGCCACCTCGGTGACGCGCCTCAACGGCCAATCCGCTGTGGCGATCGAGGTTAGCAAGCGCTCTGGCGCAAACCTGATCGAGACGGTCGATGCGGTGAAGGCAACGGTCGAGGCATTCCGCCCGCTGCTGCCCGATGGGGTCGAAGTCTCGTTCAGTCAGGACAAATCGACCTCGATCCGGCAGATGCTGGCCGATCTGCAAAACTCGGTGCTGACCGCGGTGATTCTGGTGTTCATCGTGATCCTGTTCGTGCTGTCGGGCCGCGCCTCGCTGCTGATCGGGCTGGCGATTCCGGCCTCGTTCCTGATGGGCATCCTGTTCTTGTCGCTCTACGGCGCCACGGTAAACATGATCGTGCTGTTCGGCCTTATTCTCGCCGTCGGGATGTTGGTCGATGATGCGATCATCGTGACCGAATACGCCGAGCGGCGCATGAGCGAGGGGATGGACAAGCGCGAAGCCTTCGCTCTGGCCAGCCACAAGATGGCAGGCCCGGTGATCGCCGCAACCATGACCCGGATCGCGGCGTTTTCGCCGCTGTTGTTCTGGCCCGGCATCGTGGGCGAGTTCATGATGTATCTGCCGATCACGCTGATCGCCACGCTTTCCGCCTCGATGCTTTATGCGCTGATCTTTGCCCCGACCTTGGGGGCGATCTTTTCGAAGCCCGTGCACCTTAAGCAAGGCAACAACGACGGGCTGTACATGGCCTTGGTCAAGCGCGCCGTCCGCCACCCGGTGCTGGTCGCGCTGATCGCGGTTGCAAGCCTTGTCGCGGTGCCAATGGCCTATGGCAAATACGGCGCCGGGGTCGAGTTTTTCCCGGCGGTCGAGCCGGATTACGGCCTGCTTTATGTCCACGCCCGCGGCAACCTTTCGATCGATGAAAAGGATGCGCTGGTGCGTCAGGCCGAAGAGCGGATTCTTGGCTGGCCGGGCATCGAGACTGTTTACACCCGCACTGGCGATGTCGGCGGTTTCGGCACATCTGTCGCCGCTGACGTGATCGGCAGCATCCAGTACGAGTTCATCGATTGGCGCGAACGCAAGCCCGCCAGTGAACTGCTCGACGATCTGCGGGTGGCGATGCAGGGCATTCCCGGCGTCGATATCGAGGTTGCCGTGCCGGTCGCGGGGCCTTCCAGCGGCAAGGCGATCCAACTGCGTCTTTCGGCGGCAATTCCGACCGGGCTTAACGAAGCCGCGCGCCAGATTGCCGAAGAACTGGCGACCTTCCCCGAAGTTATCGACATCGACAATGGTCTGCCGCTGCCGGGGGTGGATTGGGAATTGCAGGTCGATCGCGCCTCGGCGGCGCGCTTTGGGCTGACGCCGGGGGCTGTCGGCTCGATGGTGCGCTTGGTCACAGGCGGGTTGACGCTGTCAGATTACCGCCCCGCGGGGGCCGATGATGCAGTCGATATCGTGCTGCGAATGCCGCCCGAGATGCGCACGATCTCGACGCTAGATCAGTTGCAGATTGAAACCATCGCCGGGCCGGTGCCGATTTCGAACTTTGTCACCCGCGTCGCCGCGCCGACCACCGGAACACTGACCCGGATCGACGGGCTGCGCACGATAACCGTACAAGCGGGTCTGCGCGAAGGCGTCCAGGCGGCCGCAGTGCGTAGCGCAATCGCCGAGCGGATGCGGTCGGCGGGGCTGGAAGACGTGGGTATCCGCTGGAAGCTGGTCGGTGAAGACGAGATGCAGGCAGATGCCTCGTCGTTCCTTGCCAAGGCATTCGGTGCCGCGATGGCGCTGATTTTTGGCGTGCTGCTTGCGCAATTCAACCGCTTCATCTCGGTTGGGCTGGTGCTGTCGGCGGTGGTGATGTCCACGATCGGGGTTTTCCTTGGCCTGTTGATTACAGGGCAGCCCTTCGTGATCGTAATGACCGGAATCGGTATCATCGCGCTGGCGGGGGTGGTGGTGAACAACAACATCGTGTTGATCGACACCTATGACACGCTGCGACACGAGGGCATGGACAAGATCGAGGCGATCCTTGAAACCTGCCGAGAGCGTGCGCGCCCCGTGGTGCTGACCGCGCTGACCGCCATTCTGGGCGTGCTGCCGATCGCCTTCGGGCTGAACCTAGAGCTTTTGACGCACGAAACCACCTATGGCGCGCCGTCAACGCAGTGGTGGATCGCTTTCTCGTCGTCGTTCGTTTTCGGCCTCGCCTTCGCCACCGTGCTGACGCTGGTCGTCACACCGTCGATGCTGATGCTGACCACCCGCGCCAACACCCCGAAAAAACGGCGCAAGTGGTTCGGGCGAAAATAAGCGCATGCGAATTGCCCCAAGGCGGGGCAAGCCCACGAAACGCCGCGCCGCCGCGCGGCGTTTGCGTATGGGGACTAAAGACTTAGGTGGACTGCGGGCATCCTGCTTGCAACAGACGCGGCACCGCGCAACCGAAGCGACGTGGACCTCGCATTGCCAGCCTGCCCCTTTCGCCCTAGCATCGGGCTATCTGCCCATATGGGCCGCGCCACTGGGCGAGAGCAAAGGTGCGGGCGATCTTGAAATCCTGTCGGTTTTAGAGAGTGCGCTCTGGGCTGAAATGATTGTGGATCGAAGCGTGGACGGAAGCGAGCGACCGTAATCCTCGCATCCGCCGAAATCAAAACACCGCCTGCTCACGCAGTCGAAGGGCTGGCGCGGATGCTTCGCATGATGGTTTCCCTAGCGGCCAGTTTCTTGCCTGTCGCGGATGTCTTTCACAACTTGCTCGGCAAGTGCCTTTGTCTTTCCGGGCTTCTTCGTCATGCTCTACTCGATGTCGGGTCAAGATGAGGCTGAAACCCTCCGCCAGACAATCGG
>NZ_JBFHIA010000131.1:0-8716 GCF_041596715.1 Phaeovulum sp. | reverse complement strand
GGCCACGAACGTGCTGACCGGGGCCGATGCCGCGGGCTTCGGGCGCGAGTGGACGGGCAAGTACCACTGGCAACCACGCGCCGTGCTGCGACCCGCAAATACGAGCGAAGTGGCCGCGGTGCTACGGCTGGCTTCGGCCGCAGGCGTGGCCGTAGTGCCGGTCGGCGGCAACACCGGGCTGAATGGCGGAACCTTTGCCCAGAACGCCCTGATGCTGTCGCTCGAACGGCTCAACCGTATTCGCGACATCAACCCCGCGGCGCGCACGCTGGTGGCGGAGGCGGGCGTGGTGCTGGACCGGCTGCACGAGGCGGCGGCGAGCGTGGATCTGGCCTTCGGCCTGACCTTCGGGGCGCGCGGCACGGCGCAGGTGGGCGGGTTTCTTTCGACCAACGCGGGTGGTTCGAACGTGCTGCGCCACGGCAATGCCCGCGCGCTTTGCCTGGGGCTCGAAGTGGTGCTGGCGGACGGGCGTGTGTTGAACGCCATGAGCGCGCTTTACAAAGACAATACCGGCTATGATCTGCGCGATCTTTTTATTGGTGCCGAGGGCACGCTGGGCATCATCACCGCAGCGGTCCTGCGTCTGGCCCCCGCACCGCGCGTGCACGTAACGGGCCTGCTGGGGATGGACAGCCTGCCCGAGGCGCTTGCCCTGCTGCACCGGCTGCAAGAGGCGACGGGTGGCGCAGTCGAGGCATATGAATACATGCCCCGAGGCTATATGGCGCGGCTGGCCGCGTGCCGGCCCGAGCTTGCCTGCCCCTTTCCGCCTTGCGCCACGAATATCCTGTTCGAAATTGCCAGCACTCGGCCCGACGATGCCGCGATGTCTGCCGGCGGTGAACCGGCGCTGGCGCAAGCCGTGCAGGCGCTTCTGGCCGAAGCCTTCGAGGCGGGCACTGTGCGCGAGGCAGTCTTGGCGGCAAGCCACGCGCAGCGGCGCAAGCTTTGGTCGATGCGCGAGGCCGCGGCCGAGATCACGCTGAACCGCGCGCCCTTGGTCGATACCGACATCGCGCTGCCGCTTGACCGGGTTGCCGATTTTCTGACGTGCATGGCGGCGCGGCTGGCGGCGCTTGACGCCGGGGCCGAAGAAATGGTCGTCGCGCATCTGGGCGACGGCAATATCCACTATACCGCCTATCCAACGCGAGACGATGCCGAGCTCAGCGAAGCGATCCGCGCAGCGGTGGCCGAAGAGGCGGTTGGCATGGGCGGCACCTTTTCGGCCGAACATGGTGTGGGCCTTTCCAAACGCGCCACAATGGCCGCGCACAAGGATCCGGTGGCACTTGCCACGATGCGCGCGATCAAGTCGGCGCTCGACCCCGCAGGCATTCTCAACCCCGGAAAGGTCTTACCCTGATCGTGCGCAGTCTGGAGCTGTTCCGCCCGTTTCTGGCTGATCCGGCGCTGCGGCTCGCGGCACTGCTGATGATGCTTTACGGCGCATTCAACGCCTCGGTCATGCCCTACGTCTCGACCCTTGCGGTCAACGCCTTCGGGCTGGGCGATGCTGGCTATGCACTGGTGCTGGTGGCAGCATCGGTTGTGGCGGTTGCAAGCGCGGTGGGCTTGGGCATTCTGGCCGACCAACGCGCCAGCCGCAGATTGGTGGCAATGCTGGCAGTATCGGCGATGCTGCTGGGGATGGTCTGTGTGGTTGTGACGGGCGCGGCATCGGCCTTTGTGGTGGCGCACGCGCTGGCGCTGCCGCTATCGACGGTGCTCTTTGGCCACATCTTCGCCTATGCGCGGCTGGCGGCAAGCGCACACCCTCCCGGCGCGCGCGACGCCATTCTGGCGACACTGCGCGCGCTTTTCGCGCTGCCTTTCATCGTGGTGCTGCCGCTGTGGTCGCTGGCGTTTTCGCATGGGGCGGGGCTGATGGCGATTTACCCGGTGGCCGCAACGCTGGCCGCATTGATGCTGGTGTTGACCATCGCGCATTGGCCGCGTGATGGCGCGACCCGCTGGGCCGACCCGCGCTCGGGCCTAAGCTTCAGGCATGCGCTACGCGAATTGGCGGTGCCGCGCGTGCTGGGGCGCGTGGCGCTGCTGGGCACGGTGAATGGTGCGATCACGCTCTACCTTGTGCTGATCGGCCTTGTGATGGCCGAGGCGCAGGGGCGCGGGCCTGCCGATGTGGCGCTGTATGTGGGCTTGGTAGCGGGGCTGGAGGTGCCGTTCATGTTGGCCACGCCGCTGGTCGCCCGCCACTTTGCGCGCAATACGCTGATTCTGGTCGGCACCGTCACCTATATGGTGCATCTGGTTGCGATGCCGCTGCTGGCAGCGACGCCGTTCCTATGGCTGCTGGCGCTGCCTGCCGCGGCAGGTGGGGCGCTGGCGATGACCTTGCCCATCGCATATTTGCAGGACCTTCTGGGCAACCGGCCCGGTGCCGGGGCCAGCCTGATGGCGGTACAAAAACTTGCGGGCGACATTTTTGCCGCGTCTGCCTTTGCGCTTGGCACATGGATCGCGGGCTACGCGCTGGCGGCGATGCTGGGCGCGGGGTTGGCGATTGCGGGCATCACGCTTTTATGGCTGCTCGACCGAGGCCCGGTCGGCGCAGCGGCAAATATTTAAAACAGGCAGGCCGCAAGCCTAGCGCCAGTCGAAAAAGCCCTTTGGCGCCATGCCCAGCAACTGCCGCGCAAGGCTGTCGCCCAAGACTGCGCCATCGGCGGCCGGGGCGCGCGCCTCGGCGGCGATTGCTTCGGAGCCATCCGGGCGCAGGATCTCGCCGCGCAGCCAGAGCGTGTCGCCTTCTAGTATCGCGAGCCCCGCAATCGGCGTTTCGCAAGACCCGTCGAGGGTTGTCAGATAGGCGCGCTCGGCCGCAAGCCGCAGGCCGGTGGGTGCGTGATGTATGGCGGCCAAAAGCATCTCGGCACGCGCATCCGCTGCGCGCCTTTCGATACCGATACAGCCTTGCGCCACGGCGGGCAGCATGTCGCCCACTTCGATCGGGCCGCGCGCCACCTGCGCTTGCCCCAACCGGTTCAGCCCCGCCATCGCCAGAAAGGTCGCCTCGGCCACGCCGTCATGCAGCTTCTTCAACCGCGTTTGCACATTGCCACGAAACTCGACCAGTTTCAGATCGGGGCGGCGGTTGGCCAATTGCGCCCGGCGTCTGAGGCTGGATGACCCGACCACCGCCCCCTCGGGCAGATCGGCCAGCCGCGCGTGCTGCAGCGAGACGAAGGCGTCGCGCACGTCTTCGCGCGGCAGATAGCAGTTCAGTAGCAACCCATCGGGTTGCAGCGTCGGCATGTCTTTCATCGAATGCACGGCAATGTCGATGCCGCCTTCGATCAAGGCATCCTCGATCTCGCGGGTAAACAGCCCCTTGCCACCGATTTCTTTCAGCGGTCGATCAAGCACCTTGTCACCGGTGGTCTTGATCACGACAATCTCGAAGGCGCTTTCGGGCAGATCATGCGCGGCCATAAGGCGGCTGCGCGTTTCATGCGCCTGCGCCAGCGCCAGCGGGCTGCCGCGGGTGCCGATCTTCAGCGGGTTCTGGGGCGATGGCAATTCCATGCCCCCCATTAACCGCGCCAAAAGCGCCACGCAAGGCGCAGGGTGCTTGACATCGCCCGCTCGCCCGCGATGAAGGGACAAACGGAGTGCCCAATGACCCAAAAGCTGATGCTGCGCGCCCTAGCGGGCGAAACCCTGCCCTCGCCGCCGATCTGGATGATGCGACAAGCCGGGCGCTATTTACCCGAATACCGCGCCACACGCGCGAAGGCGGGCGATTTCCTGTCGCTTTGCTATTCGCCCGACCTTGCGGCCGAGGTGACGCTGCAACCAATCCGCCGCTTCGGCTTTGATGCGGCCATTCTGTTTGCGGATATTCTTTTGCTTCCGCAAGCGCTTGGCGCTGACCTGTGGTTCGAAACGGGCGAGGGGCCGCGGCTTTCGACCGTTACCGGGCCCAAGCAACTAGCCGCGCTGAAGGGCAAGGACGACATCCACGAACACCTCGCCCCCATCTACGAGACGCTCCGCATCCTGACCCGCGAATTGCCGCGCGAAACCACGCTCATTGGCTTTGCCGGGGCACCGTGGACCGTGGCCAGCTACATGATCGCCGGGCGCGGCACGCCTGATCAGGGCCCCGCGCACGCGCTGAAGGCCGCCGACCGCCCCACTTTTTCCGCCCTGATCGACCTGCTGACCGAGGCAACGATAGAATACCTGTCGGCGCAGGTCAGCGCAGGGGCCGAAGTGGTGAAGCTGTTTGATAGCTGGGCCGGTAGCCTGAAAGGCCGCGATTTCGACGATTTCGCACTTGCTCCGGCGGCACGGATCATTTCAGAGCTGAAGGCGCGCCACCCTGGCCTTCCGGTAATTGCTTTCCCGCGTGAAGCGGGGCAGCGCTACGTGGGCTTTGCCCGTGCCACCGGTGCAGATTGCGTGGCGATCGACAATTCTGTCGAGGCTGAATGGGTAGCGGCAAATGTGCAAAAGGATGGCTGCGTGCAGGGCAACCTCGCCCCGCGACACATGGTCACTGGCGGTCAAGAGCTGGTCGAGGAAACCCGCCGCATCGTGCGGGCATTCAGCCAAGGCCCGCATATCTTCAACCTCGGGCACGGCATCACACCGGATGCCGACCCTGACAATGTCTCGCTGATGGTCGAAACGGTGCGCGCCGCAGGTTAAACCTTGGGTTTGCCGGGCTTGCCGAACTTGGCACCCGGCTTTCCGGCGGGCTTGGCCTTCGTCTTTGGCTTGGCCCAGCCCGCGCCACGTTCCTTGGCAGGCCCGTCGCCCTCGCCCGCATCACGCGCGCGCAGCTTTACCGGGCGCGAAGGGGCATTGAGCGGGTCATAAGCCGCGGCGCCTTTGCGGTGAGGTTTCTTTGCAGGGGCGCCATTGGCAGGGGCGGTAGGTGGCGAGACCTTTTCCACCGGGCGCTGAGCTTCTGAAGCCTCGCGGATCGCGGGGCGCAAGGATTCGGGTGCCGACTTGCCGCCATAAGGCTTTTCGGCAAAAGACTTGGTGCGCGCCGGTTTTTCGTAGGGCTTGCGGTCTTGGGCAGGCTCGCCATAGGGCTTTTTCGTACCGTAAGTGCGCGGCGCAGCCGGTGCGGGGCCCCTGCCCTCGCTTACCCGCGGGGCCGAATGCGCCTCGGTGCCAACTGGTGCGTGATCGAGCTTGGAAACCTCGATCCCCTCTTCAAGCTGCATATTTGCGCCCAGTGCTGCAACAAAGCGCGGCCCGGCGTCAGCGTGGATTTGCACAAGGGTGCGCGTTTCCTGCACCCGGATCGCGCCAATGTCGCGGCGTGAAAGATCGCCTGCGCGGCAAAGCATCGGCAGCAGCCAGCGCGGGTCGGCGCGCCGTTCCTGCCCGATCGTCAGGCTGAACCAGACGCTTTCCTCAAACTCTACCCGCGCGCGCGGTTTTGCCCCGTCGGGGCTGACCACGGCCAGATCTTCGGGGGCAGAACGCTGCGCCATGTATTGGCGCACCACTGCAACCGCCAGCGCTTCTGCGTCATAGGTCTGCATCAGGCGCGCCACCAGCGGCGCTTCGTCACCCGTTGCGGGCGTTGTCAGCACCGGTTCCGAAAGCAACCGCTCGACATCGCGCGCGCTCACCTCTTCGGCGCTTGGCGCCGAGGCCCAGACCGGCGCTACATTGGCTGCGGCCAACAGACGTTCGGCCTTGCGGCGCGCCGAAAACGGCACGATCAGCGCGGCAACACCCTTGGCCCCTGCACGCCCAGTGCGGCCAGAGCGGTGCAACAGCCCTTCGCGGTTCATCGGCAGATCGGCGTGCACCACCAACTCCAGCCCCGGCAGGTCAATGCCGCGCGCTGCCACATCGGTTGCCACGCAAACGCGCGCGCGCCCATCACGCATCGCCTGCAAGGCATGGCTGCGCTCTGCCTGGCTAAGTTCGCCCGATAGCGCCACCACCTGAAAGCCACGATTCAAAAACCGGCCAGCCAGATGCGTGACCATCGCGCGTGTCGAACAAAACACCAGCGCCCGCTGCGCCTCGTAATAGCGCAGAACGTTGACAATGGCGTTCTCGCGATCAGCCTGATCCACCAGAAGCGCGCGGTATTCGATGTCATGGTGCTGCTCGCGCTCGGCCACGGTCGAGACGCGCTTTGCATCGCGCTGATAGCCCTTTGCCAAGGCCGCAATATCGCGCGAGACGGTAGCCGAAAACATCAGCGTGCGGCGCTCGGCTGGCGCTGCCTTAAGGATGAACTCAAGATCCTCACGAAAACCGAGGTCGAGCATCTCGTCTGCCTCGTCAAGCACGGCCACGTCCAAGCCCGACAGATCAAGCGCACCGCGCCGCATATGGTCGCAAATACGCCCCGGTGTGCCCACCACGATATGCGCGCCGCGCTCCAAGGAGCGCCGCTCGGCGCGCGCATCCATCCCGCCCACACATGCCGCAATTACTGCGCCCGCGTCGGCATAAAGCCATTCAAGCTCGCGTTTCACCTGCATCGCCAATTCGCGCGTCGGCGCGATGATCAGCGCACGCGGAATATCGGCAGGGCCCAGCCGCGCCGCATCGCCCAATACCTGCGCCGCCATGGAAAGACCGAAGGCAACGGTCTTGCCCGATCCGGTCTGCGCCGAAACCAACAAGTCAGCAGCAATGGCGTCTGGCGCCAAAACGGCGAGTTGCACCGGTGTGAGCGCCGCATACCCCTTGGCCGATAGGCTTCTTGCAAGGCTGGGGTGGACGCCCTCGAACTCAGTCATTGGATCTCTTTCGGCTAAAGGCGCACAGGCGCGAAGCGAGGCCAATAACGGGAATCGCGCCCTCTGTATAGCCTCATTGCATAAGCTGGGCCTTCCACCCCACGGCCTTCACCGCAGGTATTGGGCAATCAATGCGTGCCTAACTGTTGCGGCCAACGCCGAAAAATCGGCCGAACCTAGCTTACACCCATTTCGCCAAGGGCGGCAGGCTCATCAGCACCGCGTTCGCATCATGCCCGGTTTCAAGCCCGAATTTCGTGCCACGGTCGTAGACGAGGTTGTATTCGGCATATAGGCCGCGATGGATCAGTTGGGTTTCCCTTTCGGCCTCGCCCCACTCAAGACCGCGGCGGCGCTGCACCAGCGGCAGATAGGCGGGCAGAAACGCCTCGCCCACCGCGCGCGTAAAGGCGAAATCGGCCGACCAATCGCCACTCGCCAGATCGTCGTAAAAGATGCCGCCGACACCCCGCGCCCGGCCGCGGTGCGGCACAAAGAAATACTCGTCGGCCCATGCCTTGAAGCGCGGGTAGTATTCGGGCGAATGGGCTGCGCAGGCGATGCGCAACTGTTCGTGGAAATGCGCGGTGTCTTCAGGATATTCGATGCAAGGGTTCAGGTCCGCACCACCGCCGAACCAGCTTGCCCCCGGCGTCCAGAACATCCGCGTGTTCATGTGCACCGCAGGCACATGCGGATTTTGCATATGCGCAACAAGGCTGATGCCCGAGGCCCAAAAGCGCGGGTCGCTATCCATTCCCGGCACACCGCGCGCGGCCATCGCCGCAACCGCGCGGCCGCCAAGTTGGCCCCAGACGGTCGAAACATTGACCCCGACCTTTTCAAACACCCGACCGCCGCGCAACACGCTCATCAGCCCACCGCCCGCTGAGCTGCCATCCGGCGCGGTGCGCCGCGTCTCGGTCAACTCAAATCGGCCCGGCGCGGCACCAGCACCCTCGTCCTCGACCGCCTCGAAGGCCGCAACGATGCGGTCGCGCAGGGTGCGAAACCACGCGGATGCCGCCGCTTTTTCGCTTTCAAACTCGTTAGCCATGGCCACCCCCCACCTTTGCCCAAGTGCGCCTTCTAACAAGGCTCGGGCGTTTCGTGAATTGCTTAAAACCGGTATCGGCGCGATGATATTCAAGTTTCGTTCGGAGATTGCCATGCACCGCTTCCTTCGCCTGCTGCCTTTCGCCCTTGTGCTGGGCTTGCTTGCCTGCGGCACCCCACAAGAACGGTGCATCTGGCGCGCAACGCAAGAGTTGGAGGCGGTCGAAAGTTTGCTCGCCGAGGTCGAGGGAAATCTGGCGCGCGGGTATGCTTGGGAAGATTATCAAGAAACCCAAATGCGCTGGGTGCGCTGCGTGGTCCCTGTGCCAGCCCCGCCACCGGGGCCGCCCGGCAGCGCGCCACCGCCGCCCCCGCAAACGCGCGAAAGTCTATGCTTCGAACCATTCACGGTGACATTGCAGCGCCGCGTTGCGATCGACCCGGCGGCAGAGCGGCGCAAGCGTGATGGGCTGATCGCACAGCGCGCCGAACTCCGGCGTAAGGCCGAGGCCGAAATCGCCCAGTGCCGTGTGCTTTATCCCGAGTAATCGCTAGAACGCCGGCACCGCGACCGGATCGCCAAGGCTCCGCCCGCCATCGACGGTCATCACCTGCCCGGTCATGAAGCCAGACGCATCCGAGGCAAGAAATTGCACCGCCTCGGCCAGTTCGCCCGCGGCCGCGATGCGGCCCATCGGTGTGCCTTGGGTGATTTCTTCACGCCAGTCGCCATGCGCCTTGAGCGCGCCATGCAAGCTTGCGCTCATCAATGAGCCGAAGGAAACGCAGTTCACCCGTATCCCGCGAGGTGCCAAAGCCATCGCCAGCGAGCGCGTGGCTTGTTCGACAGCCGCACAAGAAATCGAGTAGGCGAGCAATTCTGGATATGCGCGCCGCCCTGCGAGGGT
>NZ_JBFHIA010000130.1:0-8755 GCF_041596715.1 Phaeovulum sp. | reverse complement strand
GTTCGAAACCCAGATCTCGTTCACAGCCGGATCGGGATGCAGGATGCAGTGGTCAACCGAGTTCGCCGAACCACCCAGGAAGATGGGCTGCTGGAAGAAGCCAGCGCGGGCCGGGGAGAAGGTTTTGAGGTCGATCACACCGAGCACGGAACCGATGTTGTGCGAGCCTTCGCCTTTGCCGTCCACGAACATGAGGCTTTCGTCCCAGTTCATGCACAGACCGTAGGGGCCAGCCACGCCAGCCGACGTCGAGCCAACGATTTCGTTGGTTTCGTCGTCCAGTTTGTAGACGTGCGAGCCGTGGCCGTCGACGACGTAGGTGAACTTGCCGTCGGCCGAGTGCGTAACGCCGATCGGGTGGTTACCGAAGCCCATGATGTTGGTCACGGCGCCGGTGTCGAGGTTCACTTTCGCCATACCGGCCGCGTGGTGCGAGTCGGCTTCACGGATTTCAGGCGAACCGATCGAGACGTAGAGCGTTTTGCCATCGTTCGAAGGCGTGGTGAAGGGGTGACCCATCACTTGGACGTCTTCGTAGGTGATCGAACGCTTCACGCGGTTGTTGTCGTTCGGGTCGAGGATGTGGTGCGGGCCGCCGTCAGCGCCGAAGCCCCACTGCAGAACCACGTTGTCGTTGCCGTCAATGTCGGTCCACGATTGGATGTGGTGCAGACGCTGGGCGCGGGGGGCGCCACGGAAGCGCGACTCTTGCTTGATCAGCTTGTCGATCTTCATCGTGCGGACGTTCACAACCGCGACGTAGGAGGTGTAGCCGGTGACCGAATCGTCGGTTTCCGACCAGCCGAGGTAGGCCCAGGCGCCGTCGGGCGACAGAGCAACACCGTGCGGCGCGCCGCGCATACCCGAGGTTTTTTCGGTTTCAGCAGCGATGAAGCCGTAAATCGACTCTTTGGTCATCGCATCGATCAGCTGGAAGCCAGCGAAGCCGCCCGGAAGGGTGCGGTTCGGGTTCGGGTTGGCATGCGATTCCGAGGTCGCGTAGACCAGCGGGTGGGCAATCGGATCCCAAGCATCGGGGCCCGACGAGTCAAATTGAGCGACGAGGAAAAGGCCACCACGGTCCGATTCAGCGTTCGCCCAGTCAGCCGCAGCTGCGGCAGCAACGGCGGCTTCGTAGCCGGGAATGTCCATGGCCCCGGCGGTTGCCGTGGTGGTCATTGCCATCATCGAAGCACCCGCAAGCAGGGCCATCGTGGAAAGACGAAGTTTCATAAGTTGATCCTCTCTACAAGGCGCCAAACACGACCGATGCGAGTCAACAAACCGCGATGGCGACTGGCCGGAACTTAGAGCTTTGAGGGTTTACACTATATGACATAGATCAAGTTTTGGTGTGCGTAGGCGCACCAAAGCATGGCCAAATTGACGCAGCACCCAAATCGAATCGGTTATTCAAGAACGGTGGGTACAAAATTTAAGAAACCCGAAAAAGCAAGGGCGCCGAAAAGAATCGGCGCCCCGCAAGCAAGTATCCGCTGACTTTGGTCAGTGGCAGTAGTTGTTGGTCGAAGCCATCGCCACACCCCACGGTGCCTCGGTCACATTCGGGATGATCTTGTGCACGCGCTTGTTGTAGATGTCGATCACGGCAAGCGAGTTAGAGTCGTGCAGCGGCACGTAGAGCTTCTTGCCATCCGCATCCGCAATACCCACGCCGGGGCCACCCGGAAGATCAATGTAGGCGTCGTTGGTGAGCGTCTCGAGGTTGATGACCGCTACCCGGTTTTCAGGGTTCGAAACGACATAGGCGAGCTTTTCGAAGAACCCGGTCGAGATCGAGGTAACGCCCGCGACCGCCGGCAATGTGGCCGAGACTTCCCACGGATCGGTCTTGAGCACCGTCATGGTTTTGTCCAGATCGTTGCCGACCATCATGTAGATGCCATCTGCCGTGCCATAAGCCCGCGAGGCGCCCCTGCCGACGCGCAACACCATGTTTTCCGCCCAGCTGCGCATGTTGATGATCGAAACGAAACCATCGGTATTCTGCGTCACCAGACCATAAAGCCCGTCCGGGGTACGCGTCAGCGCGCTCAGCTCATCGCCATCGGGGTCATCGACTGCGTTCACGTGTAGCGAAAGCTGGATCGGATCGAGCACCGCACCAGATGCCGTGTCGATCGTGTTCAAGATACCGGTCAGCGAGTCCGCGATGAAAACGAACACCGAATCGTCCGAGAACACCACTTTGCTGGGCCTGTAGAAGGTCTGCTCTAGAATGAACCCCAGCCTTTTGTCGGTGAGATCGCTTTCGGTGAACAGCGCGGTTCCGGTGCCCTGATTATGTGCCGCATCAAGCGTCGCCTCGATGTCGATCGTTGCAAACTGTCCCGTCTCGGTGTCGGTCACGGCGATCATGAAGCTGTCTGGGCTCATCACCATGTTGTCGGGCGAGAAGGGCAGCGTGATCGCAGCATCGTCGGCCTGTGTTGCGATGTCATAGATGTGCACCGTCTTGGACGCTCGGTTGGCGTAGATCACCCGCTTGGGCTCTTTGGCCACCACCATTTCGTCAGGCACAGCAGCCAGCCGCAGACGCGTCACCAGTTCTTCGTGTGCCACGTCGATCACCGCAAGTTCGGGTGTCGTCGTGCTTTGAACAAAGACGTATAGTTCGATGTCCCCCAGCATGACCTTCTTCTCCGCACCGAAGAAGAAGTAGCCTGCCGCCGCAGCCGCCACCACGACCACCGCCGCGATTGAGCCCAGCACCTTACCGTTCATTTTAGTACCCTTTCCCCAAGTTTATGCCCTAGCGATCAACTCAGACCGAGCCAGGGATAGATGATGTCGCTTAGCGTATGGAAATTGTCGGTTACCAGAACCAACCCGAACGCCACGATCACCACCATGCTGACAAAGCCAATTTGTGGTGTGTAGCGAGCGATCCATTGCATCGCGCTCATCGTGCGCGACAGGAAGAACGCGGCCGCCAGAAACGGAATCGCTACCCCCATCGAGAACACGAACAGGATCATTGCACCAACCGAGGCCGAACCGAGCATGCCGACATAGACCAGCAGCGTCGCCACGATCGCCCCAGAAAAGCAGACCATACAGCCAAGCGAAAAGCCGACCGAAAGCAAAAACGCGCGCACATAGCCGGTGCTGTCACCGCCGCTGACACGCTTTGGCATCGGCATGCGGCACACCAGCGGCGCGCGCGATTTGATGCCCATCCAGATGCCCATGATGATGACAAGGACACCGGTCCCGATCGCCATTTCGTTGCTGGCAGCATCGAAGATGATCTGCGCCGAGCGGCCTGCATAGCCGATCACCGCGCCAGCGAAGGTATAGAACGCGGTAAAGCCTGCCACGAACACAAGCGCGATCAGCAGCATACGCCGGCGCGTTACCATCGGCACCGAGTCACCGCGCGACATCTGCTCGGCGCTCAGGCCGGTCAGCGTGGCCATATAGACCACAAGAAGCTGCAACAGGCAGGGCGTCAGCGTCGCCGACAGAAGACCCGCCGAAAGCGCGGCGATCAGCGTGGGCGAAGAGAGAACGTTTTCTTCGGCCGGGTATTCGATCGGCAATTCCCACGTCAGGGTGCGCGGAGCGTCTTCCGAGTCGTAGCTGTTGCGCACCAAGAGCGTCAGTTCCTTGGTGTCGGGGGTAATGATGTCGCGCCCGTTCGCATCTTGCGCAGCAAAGCGCACATCCGAAGTGCGATGGTGGTCCGTAAACACCGGGCCATCGAGGAATGTGGGTTCATACCGCACGCCATCGACATAAAGTTCGACCCGCGGCAGTTCCTGCGTCAGCATATCGATATGGGTCGATTCGTTGACGAAAAATATGATATTTTTATCAAGCTCGTAACGCGCGCGCACCTTGGGTGATGTGGTCCGCTCGAAATAGGTGGTCGAGCCAAAAAGCGCGTCGACGTCAAAACCAACGCCATTTTCTTCCGCGACGCCGTTGTGCACACGGGTCATGACCTGCCCCAGCGTGCGTTGCTGGGTGGTGCGGTCGGCGGCAACCTGATCGGAGATATCTGTCAGAATCGTCTTGCCCTCGAAGAAATAGGGCATGACCAGCCAACCAGAGGCCAGCAAAAGCGTAATGACAAGGGTAATGGCAAGCACCGCGGCCTTGCCGATGCCCGGTTTGCCAGTATCCGGCGATGGTGCGCCCGCCTTCGGCGCGGCGTCGATTCCAGTCGTCATGATCCTCATTCCTTGGTCTCTTCAGGCCCTGAACATTGGCGTGTGGGGCCGGGGTGTGGGCGCCCGTGAAGGCACCGGGGCAGTGATGCCCAACTAAGTGAAGCGTCTTGATGTGAACATGACGCAAATCAAGTGACAATTGCGCGCAGGCAGCGCCATCGCCGCACCGCGAATGTTGCAGTTCATCGTGCGGGCCCGAAAAAGCATATTATATCAGTGCTTTGATGTGCCTGAACATGCGCTTCCACAGCGGTGTCACCGCTTTTATAGCGCCGTTGCCCTGCATTCACAATCGCGTGGGCTGGTTAGCTGCCGCCTTGCCACGCATCAAGAGCGTCTTCAAACGTGCGCAGCCCCGGACGTGGGGCCTGCACCAAGACCGCCATGTTTCCCGGTTTGTGCAGGTTTTTGTACATCTTGGTATGCGCGGCCGGTATCTCGGCCCAAGGGAAAACCTCGCTCATCGCAGGGTCTAGACGACGCTCTAGCATCAGCTTGTTTGCTGCGCTTGCCTGCTTGAGGTTGGCAAAGTGGCTGCCCTGCACGCGCTTTTGATGCATCCAGAGATAGCGCACGTCGAAGGTAAGATTGTAGCCCGTTGTGCCTGCACAGATCACGACCATGCCGCCGCGCTTGACCACGAACACGCTGACCGGAAAGGTCGCCTCGCCGGGGTGTTCGAACACCATGTCGACGTTGTTACCCTTGCCGGTGATTTCCCAGATCGCTGCGCCAAACTTGCGCGCTTCCTTGAACCACGTGGCGTATTCGGGGGTGCCGACCTTCGGCATCTGGCCCCAACAGTTGAAGTTCTTGCGGTTGATCACGCCCTTTGCGCCCATGTCCAACACGAACTGACGCTTGTCCTCTTCTGAAATCACGCCAATCGCGTTGGCCCCGGCCGCGTTGATCAACTGGATCGCGTAAGAGCCGAGCCCACCCGAGGCACCCCAGACCAGAACGTTGTCGCCGGGTTTCAGGATGTGCGGGCGGTGGCCAAACAGCATTCGGTAGGCCGTGGCCAGCGTCAGCGTGTAGCACGCACTTTCTTCCCATGTCAGATGGCGCGGCCGCGCCATCAACTGCTGCGCCTGCACGCGGGTGAACTGCGAAAAGCTGCCATCGGGCGTCTCGTAACCCCAGATCCGCTGGCTGGTCGAAAACATCGGGTCGCCGCCGTTACATTCTTCGTCGTCGCCGTCGTCTTGATTGCAATGAATCACGACCTCGTCGCCCACCTTCCAGCGTTTCACCTTGTCGCCCACCGCCCAGATGATGCCTGCCGCGTCGGATCCAGCGATATGGTAGGGGGCCTTGTGCCCGTCAAACGGGCTGATCGGCGTGCCGAGGCCCGCCCAGACGCCGTTGTAATTGACCCCCGCGGCCATCACCATCACCAGAACTTCATGGCTGTCGATCTTCCAGGTATCGACCACTTCAATCTGCATCGCGGTTTCAGGCTCGCCGTGACGCTCGCGCCGGATCGCCCAAGCATACATTTTCGCCGGAACATGTCCGAGGGGCGGCATTTCGCCGATCTCATAGAGATCTTTCAGCGGCGCATCGTAGGGGGCGAAGTCAGCTTTCGGGTCAAGGGCCATGGTCACTCCTACAGCAGATGCGCGCGGCGATGCCGCAGCGCAGAATCGGGGCTTCTGCCGAGGAAATACGGCCCGTCGCGCAACAATGCAATGCCTGACGTGCAGATTTTGTAATTTTATGACCGACGAAATGCATACGGCCGGGCGCTGGCCCGGCCGCAGTCAGCCTTATCATTGGCCTCAGTTATACGTGAAAGAACCAATTTCGCAGACGTTGATATTGTAGTCCACAGCCTCGCGGCCGTTGTTGAAAATGGCCTTGAAGTCGAAGATGCAGTATCCGGTGCCGTCGTCGAAGTTGACGTTTACCGACGAGTAGGGGCTGAGTACGTCGCGGCCCAGGATGTCTTCCTGCCACGTTTTCGCATCCGTGTGCGAACCGTAGAATTCCACCATCGTATAGCCGGTATTGTTTACAATCCGCACGCGGCGGTCGAGCGCGGATGCAGGAATCGCACTAGTTGCCACCAATGCGGCGCCAAGAGCGAGACTTAAAAACGAACGATATAGCATAATTAACCCCTTTACCTTTTTCCAGCCGCGCCATCCCCGCGACTTGGGCGGGGCGCTTACACTCCCTCGCCCTCAAAATCAGGATTTGCCCAAAGGTGATAATTTGCAACTGAAAACCTACGCCGCGCTGCAAAGACTCATGCCGCAGTGCGGCGAATTGACAACGACACAATCTTTCGCCTAAACCGGCAAAGTCCGCAACTTTCTTGCGAAGCGACCCGGAGGCACCATGACCAACCCCTCTGCTCGAAAAGACCACCCGTGGCTGTTTCGCACCTATGCAGGCCACTCGACCGCGGCTGCGTCGAACGAACTATACCGCGCAAATCTTGCAAAGGGGCAGACCGGGCTTTCCGTGGCGTTCGATCTGCCGACACAGACCGGCTACGATAGCGACCACGAACTCGCGCGCGGTGAAGTGGGCAAGGTCGGCGTGCCGGTTTGCCATCTGGGCGATATGCGGGCGCTGTTTTTGGGCATCCCGCTTGACCAGATGAACACTTCGATGACCATCAACGCCACTGCGCCGTGGCTATTGGCGCTATATATCGCGGTGGCCGAAGAACAGGGGGCCGATGTTTCTGCCCTGCAAGGCACTGTGCAGAACGATCTGGTAAAAGAATACCTCTCGCGTGGCACCTATATCTGCCCGCCCAAGCCCTCGTTGCGGCTCATCACCGATGTGGCGGCCTATACTGCCGAGCATCTGCCGAAATGGAACCCGATGAACGTGTGTTCCTATCATCTGCAAGAGGCGGGGGCGACGCCGGAACAGGAACTGGCCTATGCGCTGGCCACCGCCATCGCGGTGCTGGACGATTTGCGCGGCAAGGTCGCCGCGGTCGACTTTCCTGCGATGGTTGGGCGGATCAGCTTTTTCGTCAACGCGGGCATCCGCTTTGTTACCGAACTATGCAAGATGCGCGCTTTCACCGAGCTTTGGGATGAGATCTGTCGCGACCGCTACGGCATCACCGAGGCGAAATACCGCCGTTTCCGCTATGGCGTGCAGGTCAACAGCCTCGGGCTGACCGAGCAGCAGCCCGAAAACAACGTCTATCGCATCCTGTTGGAAATGCTGGCCGTCACGCTATCGAAGAACGCCCGCGCCCGCGCGGTGCAATTGCCCGCGTGGAACGAGGCACTTGGCCTGCCGCGCCCGTGGGATCAGCAATGGTCGCTGCGGATGCAGCAGATCCTTGCCTATGAAACCGACCTGCTGGAATACGGCGACCTTTTTGACGGAAACCCGGTGGTTGCCGCAAAGGTCGAGGCGCTCAAACAGGGCGCGCGCGACGAGTTGGCGACGCTTGACGCGATGGGTGGGGCGATTGCGGCGATCGAATATATGAAAGGGCGGCTGGTTGAAGCCAATGCCGAGCGGCTGGCGCGGATCGAGGCGTGCGAAACCACCGTGGTGGGCGTCAACCGCTGGCAAGCCAGCGAAGCCTCGCCCCTGACAGCGGGCGACGGCGGTATTCTGGTTGTTGATCCGGGGGTCGAAGCCGAACAGGTGGCGCGCCTGAACGCTTGGCGCAGCGGGCGCGATGCGGAGGCTGTGGCTGCGGCGCTTGCGGCGCTGCGCAAGGCGGCTACGGCAGGGCAAAACATCATGCCCGCCTCGGTCGCCGCCGCCAAGGCGGGGGTGACGACCGGCGAATGGGCGGGGGTGATGCGCGCGGTGCATGGGGAATATCGCGGGCCCACGGGCGTGTCGGTGGCACCCTCCAACCGCACCGAGGGGCTTGAACCCCTGCGCGCCGCGGTCGATGCCGCCTCGGCGCGGCTTGGGCGGCGGCTGAAGTTTGTGGTTGGCAAACCGGGGCTCGATGGCCATTCGAACGGCGCCGAGCAGATCGCCTTTCGTGCCCGTGATTGCGGCATGGATATCAGCTATGAAGGTATCCGCTTGACGCCCGAGCAGATCGTGGCGCGCGCCGCCGAAGAACAAGCGCATGTGGTGGGGCTTTCAATCCTTTCAGGCAGCCATCTGCCGCTGATCGCCGAGGTGATGCAGCGTATGCGGGCGGCGGGGCTTGGCGATGTGCCGGTGGTCGTAGGCGGCATTATCCCCGAGGAGGATGCGGCACAGTTGCGCGCATTCGGGGTGGCGCGCGTATATACGCCCAAGGATTTTGAGCTGAACCGGATCATGGCCGAACTGGTCGAACTGGTCAGCCCTGCGCCCACTGCTGCCTGAAAAAGCTTGATATTCGTCGGTTGCGGGGTGACTATCCTTCGCATCCCCGCGAGTTTTCAGGAAATATTATGAGACGCCAGATTCCATATATTGCGGCGGCCGCGATGGCCTTTGCGGTAGCTTTTTTGTTGCGTAACGCCGGGTTGGGCGACGTAAGCAAGGTGGTTATTGTCGGGCTGACTGTGCTGGTTACGCTATATTCCGTAGAATATCTGCTGAAACGCCGCCGCTAGCGCGGCGCGGGC
>NZ_JBFHIA010000129.1:0-8775 GCF_041596715.1 Phaeovulum sp. | reverse complement strand
GTTCGCCGATGCGGGCCGGATCGACCGCTTCGCCCACGGCAACGACATGGCCGCAGACATCCGCGCCCTGAATACGCGGAACCACAAGCGGCTTGCCGCTCCAACTCGCATCGTCCGCCACCGCGCCGCTTTTCGAGTACCAGCCGATGCGTGTGTTGATATCGGTGTTGTTCACGGCAGCGGCCGCAACGCGGATCAGCACCTCGCCCTTGCCGGGGGCGGGAACCGCCAGATCATCGCGCCATTCCAACATCTCGGGGCCGCCGTGACCGATTAGAACCACGCCGTGCATTCTTGATGGCAGGGTCATATCAAGCTCCGCGGAAAGAAAGGGATGACACTCACCGCGCAGCGCGCGTTTGTCAACCGAAGCGCGGGACTGCCAAGCACCGGCCCCGCGTGCATGACCTGTTTCCCCATACGAGGGTCAGAGAAGCCACTGCACCGGCAGCAACTGAATGAACCAGAGCATAATTCGCAACGGAAGCGTGGAATTGGGCTCGGTCTCGAAGACGGTGGGGGTTTCGTCCGCATCGGTCGTGGTCCAGACCATGTGCCCAGCGGAATCCTTGGTCACATGATAGGCGATCGAGGCAAGGTTGGCATCAAGCCAGTCGGACATGTTGCTGGCAAGGCTGCTGCTATCGATCAACAGCCCCATCTCGGTGTTCAACCGTTTCGAGCGCGGATCGAAGTTGAAAGAACCGATGAAGGCGCGGCGACGGTCGATCGAAAAACTCTTTGCGTGCAGCGCGGCACTGGAAAGCTCGATAATCCCAAGGTCGCTGATAGTGCGGCGCACAACGTCTTCGGCCCGAAGTTCAAAGATATCCACCCCGCCGGAAATCAACGCCTCGCGGTAGTCGGCATATCCGGCATGGACCGGAACGACATCCGTTGCTTCAAGCGAATTCGTGAACACGCGAACGCGGACGCCGCTTTCGACGAACTCGACCATTTTCTCGGCGGCCGATGTGCCCGGTATGAAATAGGCCGAGACGATGTCGAACGCGCTTTCGGGTGTTCCGATCTCTGCCATCAAACGACGGAACATCACCTCTGAACCATCATCCAGCCCCAAGACCTTGGCAGGATCGTCGCTGAACAAACGAGTCGAGACCCATTCCAGCGGCAAGGTCGTCTCTCGAATCTGCTCGACCAAAGACGAGGCGCGCACGACTTCGGAATAGGCGCGGCCCTGTGGTGTGTCGCGCAGTGCCAAGGCGCGATCATCTAGGCGCGTTTCTGACCCCGGCTGCAATTGGATCAGGCTTTGAGCCGGATAGGCCGAACCGCTGCTCCAATAGCTGAAGAAATCGGCCTCGACATCGCGCGCGACAGGGCCAACCGCCAGCACATCAAGATCGAGAAACGAAAGCCCGGTGCCAGTTTCAAAATAGTCATCGCCAATGTTGCGCCCACCGACAACCGTCACGATCCCATCGACGGTGAATGACTTGTTGTGCATTCGCCGGTTCAAGCGAAAGAAATCGAAAGCATAGTTAAGCAGTCGGTGCCCGCGCAGCGTGAACGGGTTGAAAATGCGAACCTCTGCGTTCGGTAGGGCCGCAAGTGCCGCCAGTTCCTGATCCAGCGCCGGGGTTCCGTTATCATCGACCAACAGCCGAACCTGCACCCCGCGCAGCGCCGCCGCCTGCAATTCGGAAAGCAGGCGGATGCCGGTCAGATCGTCCTGCCAGATGTAATACTGCGCGTCGATCGAAGCGGTGGCACTTCGCGCTAGAACCATGCGCGTCGCGAAGGCATCGACGCCGCTATCAAGCAGCATGATCCCCGACTTGCCGGGATGTTCCGCTGCAAGTGGTATGAGCGTCGCGCCAAGCCCGGTCTCGGCAGGTTCCGCCTGCGCGCGCGCCCCTGTTTCGCTTACAAGCGCCGGTAACGGAAACGCCACGCGCAAGGCGATTATGGTCGCGGCCGAACATACCGCCACGATGGCGAAAATCCTGACCGCTTTCAGCATGGCGTCATCTCCTCGGGCGTCAAGAGAACCGGGTTTCGCAAACCAGAGGCACCTCTGGCGAGCCAGAGCGACACGGTATCGACCATTCTCGGCAAGGTCTACCGCAGGCCACTTCCGGATGCCCGCGTTCCGCTGCACAGGTCTTGCGCCAAGTGGTCTGAAGCCGCTTGAGGGAATGCCCGCGGCGCGATCTTGTTATGCCGACTTGACCCACGAAAGAACATCGGCCAGACACTATGCGTCGGGAACTCGCCGCGTCGCGGGTAAAGCGCCAATACCCGGTTATAACTGGGTTTTGCGCAACGTGGGCAGCAGCGTTCATTTTTCAGTTGCGGAGCGATTCAAGAGGTCGAGCAGATGAAGATCCTAGCTGTCGATGACGACCCCATGTTTCGCAAATTACTGCAAACGTTGCTATCTTCTATCGGGATGAACAACCTGACGCTGGCAACGTCTGCGGTTGAAGCAGCCCAGATCATCGTTGACGCCAAGCCCCCGTTAGACTGCTTCTTCATCGACATGAATCTGCCGGTAATCAAAGGCGACTATCTATGCAGGTGGATCAGGCACCTGCCAGATTATCACGACAAGACGGTCATGATGATTACCGCAAAAACCGACAAGGTTGATATCGACCACGCATTCGCAGCGGGCGCATCAGATTATTTGACCAAGCCTTTGGACATTGGCGAGTTTACAAACCGGGTCAAACAGATCGAACAACACTGGCAAAGGGCGGAACAGTTTTCCGGCACAGATCGCCCGAAGCCGGTTGAAACCGCAGACTCTCAAAAACCTGCATTTGCCGCCTTCGCGCAGCCGATGACGCTCGACAGTGTTCCGGGTGCGATCGACCTTGCCGCTCTTGAGAAATACCTGGTGCAGCTTTCAAAATCGCAGCAGCAGGAAATGTATGTAATCGCATTCAAGATCTTTGAAGCCGCGAAGCTGCATCTGACCTGCTCAGCCGACGAATATCATCGCATCATGGCGGCTGTTGCCACGGCAATCCTTCAAAACCTCAAAGCACTGCGCCCCTTCATTTCCTACACAGGATACGGCGCTTTCGTCAGCGTCGCCCAATACGGCAAGCCCGGCGAACCGGACGTGGCGCGATTGGAAAGCGCTATCGGGCGCAGCTTGCGCGGTATGCAGATCCGCCAAGACGACGGCACACCGATCAAGATCAAGCTTTGCATAAGCCCCTGCCGGATTCCGGGTCATTGGTCTGGCGACAAGGTGCTCGATGCGATGTACCACACTATCGTCGATGCCGAGGCGCGTTGCGGAAGCGATCAGTGAAGCAACGCCCCCCGCCGAGGCCTGGCGCTTGGCCACATTCCGCACTTCGTGCCGCACTGCTCGAGCCTTCAAGGGGCCGGACCGGCGCATCACACCATCCTTGCCCCGAAGCCTCTTGGTAGCAGCTTCGAACCCCTTGCGCAGACCGCCCTTCCGCCAGCTACGCGGCGCGCACCTTGTGCGGCTTGAGGGGCGGGAAGTCCGCAGGGGTGATCGTCTCGCGCTCCATCAGCAACCGCGCCCCTGCCTCAAGGTCAGTGTGTGCCTCTTTCAGTAGCGCAAGCGCCCGCTGGAACGCCGTGTCCAAAAGCTCGCGCACGGCCAGATCGACCTCGCGCGCAGTCTCTTCAGAATAGTCTCGCGGGCTGAAGTTGACACGATCCTCGCCCAGATAACCGCCGCGTTCCTGTTCCAGAACTGCTTGGCCGAGCACCTCGTGCATACCGAACCGGGTGACGATTTGGCGCGCGACGTCGGTGGCGCGCACCAGATCATCCGCCGCACCGGTAGAAACCTCGGAAAAGCGGATCTGTTCAGCCGCGCGACCGGCAAGCAACATGACCATACGGTTTTCCAGTTCGGACCGGGTGATCAGAAACCGGTCCTCGGTTGGCCGGGTCAAAGTAAAGCCAAGCGCCCCGATGGTGCGCGGAATGATCGAGACCTTGTGCACGGGGTCGGCACCCGGCAGGCGAGCCGACGCCAGCGCATGGCCCATCTCGTGCCATGCGACCGTTTCGCGTTCGTGCTTGTTCAAAAGTCGTCCCTTGCGTTCCATCCCCGCCACAACCCGTTCCAGCGCGGCGGTGATGTCCACCATGCCCACAGCTTGAGCCCCACGCCGGGTGGCGTGAATTGCCGCCTCGTTCACCAGATTGGCCAGTTCCGCGCCGGTAAAGCCCGGGGTCAGCCCTGCTGCCGCATCAACGTCCAGGCTCGCATCGACCGCCACCTTTCGCAGATGCACCTTGAGAATGGCGGCACGCCCGCTACGGTCGGGCCGGTCCACCACCACCTGACGGTCAAACCGCCCTGCGCGCATCAAGGCGGGGTCAAGGATTTCGGGCCGGTTGGTTGCCGCCAGCAGCACGATACCGTCGCGCGGGTCAAAGCCGTCAAGCTCGGCCAGAAGTTGGTTGAGCGTCTGTTCTTTCTCGTCATGCCCCCCGCCAAAGCCACCGATGCTGCGGCGGCGTCCAAGGGCATCAAGCTCGTCGATAAAGATGATGCAGGGGGCAGCCTTGCGGGCCTGTTCAAACAGATCGCGCACCCGCGCGGCACCCACCCCCACGAACATCTCGACAAACTCGCTGCCCGAGATGGAAAAGAACGGCACACCAGCCTCGCCCGCAATGGCGCGGGCGAAAAGCGTCTTGCCGGTGCCGGGCGGACCGGTCAGCAGAATACCCTTGGGGATACGCGCGCCAAGCCGCCCGAACTTGTCTGGCTCTTTCAGAAAATCGACGATCTCTTTCAACTCGGCCTTGGCCTCTTCCACCCCAGCCACATCGTCAAAGCTCACCCCGGTGTCGCGCTCGACATAGATCTTGGCGCGCGATTTGCCGACGTTCATCATCCCGCCGACGCCCTGCTTTTCAATCAACCCGCGCAAGAAAAAGCTCCAGAGCGCGAAAATCAGCAAAACCGGCACGACCCAAGACAGCAGCGAGGAAAGAAAACTGTTTTGCACCGTGCCGTCAAACTCGACTTCGGACCGTTCCAACCGTTCAGTCAGATCAGGCGGCACGATATTGGTGATGAAATGCGTGTTGCCGTCGATCGGGGTGCGATAGCGCCCTTCGATCTGTTCGGCCCGCACGGTAACTTCGGAAATACGCTCCGTCTCCAGATATTGCAGAAATGTGCTGTAGGGAATGCGCTCTGTGACCTGCGCCTCTGACAGCCAGGATTGCACGAGCAAAAGGCCCATGAAGGCCGCCAAGAAATACCAAAGGTGAAATTGCTGCTTGCGGTCCATTGTCGTCCTCTTCCGATGGCTATCAGGGTGCCAGCTTCTCGGTCAGATAGGCTACGGCTTTTGCGGGCGTGGCGAGTTGCGGGTAATCCGCCTCGGGGATCGGAAGCTTGAACTTCTTGTGCAGGGCGCTGACAAGGTTCAGAAAATCCATGGAATCCAAGCCAAGGTCGTCTTGCAGATGATCGTCATCACCGATGCTTTCTGGGTCAAGATCGGGGGCAACGGCAGTTAGCTGGGTGATGAAGGCGGTGCGAAGATCGGTAGGTGTCATGGGTTTTCGGGCTCCTGCAAAAGGCGGTCGATCTCGGCCAGAAACAGCGCGCCGCGGCGCCCGTCGCTAACCCGGTGGTCAGCCGCGAGGGTGGCGGTCACGGCAAGGCGCGGCGCAACGGTGTCGTTGTGCACCAGGGGCAGCAGTCGGGGCGCGCCAAAGCCCACCAGCGCAACCTGCGGTGGGTAGATCACGCCGAACAGCGCATCGACCCCTGCCTCGCCCAAGCTCGACACGGTAATCGTGCCTTGCGTGATCTCGCTGTTGCGCAAGCGCCCGGTGCGGGTGCGTGCAACGATATCGCGCATCGCCGCCATGATCGCGTCAAGGTCGAGGTCTTGTGCATCAAGGATCGCTGGTGCGATCAGCCCGCCTCCCCGCAGCGCCACCGCCAGACCGCAATGCACGGCGTCCGAAGCGGCATAAGGCTCGGCCTCGAACCTGCCGTTCAGTTCTGGCACCTTGGCCAGCGCGCGCACGGTTGCGCGGATCAAGAGCGCACCCATCAGCAGCCGCTGATCTGGGGGGCGGTCCGCGTTGTGGGCGGTCAGCCAGTCTTGCGCGGGCTGAAGGTCGATCTGATGACTAAGGTAATAATGCGGGATCTCGCGTTTGGAACGCGACATCGCAGCGGCGATGGCACGGCGCATTTCGAGCATGTCGAGGCCGGGCTTGCCCTTGGGGCGTTCTTCGGTGGTCGCTTGCTGTGCGGGCGTAGGCGCGGCCTGCGCGTGGCCTTCGACATCTGCCAGCAGCACCGCGCCCTCTGGCCCAGTGCCCGTCACCGCATCTAGCGAAAGCCCCAGTTCCGCAGCCCGGGCCCGGGCCGCAGGTGACGCAAGCAAGGTGTCACCGGCGGATACGGGTGCCGCCTTAGCCGGTTTCGGGGCCTTTGCGGGTGCGCGCGCCTTGGCAGGTTTCGCCGGTGCGCGCGCAGGTTCAGCCACCTTTGGCACGGCGCTGCCCTTTGCTGCGCCAAGTCGCGCCAGCGGCGCACCAACCGGCAATGTCTGGCCCGGTTTGGCCAGAAGCTCGCCAATCTCGGCTTCCTCGAATATCTCGATTTCGATGGCACCCTTTTGCGTTTCGACCACCGCGACGATATCGCCACGCGCAACACGGTCACCGGGTTTCACCAGCCATTCGACCAGCTTGCCTTCCTCCATGTCGGCCCCCAGCGAGGGCATGTTGAAGACGCTCATTTGCCCACCCCCGGCAAGGATTTGACCGCAGCGACGATATCGGAAACCTGTGGCAGCGCGGCGGTTTCCAGATGCTTCGGGTAGGGCACCGGCACCTCGACCGCACAGACCCGCGCCACGGGCGCATCGAGGTACCAGAAACATGCCTCTTGCGTGCGCGCAGCAATCTCGGCGGAGAGCGACCCGGTGCGCCACCCCTCGTCCACGACGACCGCGCGGCGCGTGCGACGGACCGAGGCCACGATGGTTTCATCGTCCAGCGGGCGAAGCGAGCGCAGGTCAATCACCTCGGCTTCGATGCCGTCTTTTGCCAAAACCTCTGCGGCCTCCAACACCTTCCAGAGCGAGTTCGACCAAGCGATCAGCGTAACGTCGCGCCCCGGCCTGCGCACCACGGCGCGGTCGATATCCACCGCGCCCGCGTTCGCCGCTATTTTCCCGGCCATGTTGTAGAGCATGACATGTTCAAGGATGATCACCGGGTCCGGCTCTTGCAACGCGGTCCAAAGCATCCCTCGCGCATCCTCCAGCGTGGCGGGGGCCACAACCCTCAGACCGGGGATATGCGCAAAGAACGCCTCCAGCGAATGGGAATGCTGCGCCGCCAGTTGCCGCCCCGCGCCGGTGGCCATGCGGATCACCAAGGGCACGCCGAACTGGCCGCCCGACATATGGCGGATGGTGGCGGCGGTATTGAGTATCTGGTCAAGCGCCAGAAGCGAGAAGTTGACCGTCATGATCTCGACGATCGGGCGCATACCGACCAAGGCGGCACCTATGCCCGCCCCGGTAAAGGCCGACTCGGAAAGCGGCGTGTCGCGGATGCGGTCTGGGCCAAACTCTTTCAACATACCCATCGACACTGCATAACAGCCACCATAGGCACCGATATCTTCGCCCATCATGAAGACGCGATCATCGCGCAGAAGCGCCTCGGTTATCGCCGCGCGGCAGCACTCGCGGTAGGTGCTTTCGACAAGCTCGGTGGGGGGCGCGACTTTGGGCGGTGCGGGGCGGGTGTCTGCCACCACGTGGCGAACAAGGTCTTCGACCGGCTCTAGCGGGGCCTGTTCACAGGCGGCAACAGCATTGTTTAGCTGCGCCTCGACCTCGGTCTCGATTGCGTCCACCTCGGCCTGCCGCATCAGGTTGTTGTCGATAAGCCAGCCCTGAAAGCGCGTGATGGGCGAGCGTTTGCGCCATTCGGCGACCTCGTCCTTGTCGCGGTACTTTTCGGTGTCAAACATCGAATGCGGCCGCGTGCGATAGGTGCGACATTCCAGAAACTGCGGGCCACCGCCCGCGCGGATCGCCTCGACCAGCCGCCGGGCCGCAGCCTCGACCGCCACCACATCGTTGCCATCGACACTTTCAGCCGGCATGCCGTAGCTTGCGGCGCGGGGGACGAAATCGGTATTCGCCTGCACCCGCGCCACCGCCGACCCCATCGCGTAGAGGTTGTTTTCCAGCACGAAGAGGACCGGCACCTTCCATAGCGCGGCCAAGTTCATCGCCTCGTGAAACTCGCCCTCCGCCAGTGCCCCGTCACCGAAAAAGCAAACCGTCACCCGGTCTTGCCCCTGCAACGCATCGCCAAGGCCCAGCCCCACGGCCAAAGGCAGGCCACCGCCCACAATGGCATTGCCGCCATAGAGGTTGGTTTCGGCATCAAACAGGTGCATCGACCCGCCGCGGCCACCCGCACAACCGGTGGCCTTGCCGTACATTTCCGCCAGCGCCGACTCCATGCTCATTCCCCGAGCCAGCGCATGGCCATGCTCGCGGTAGGTGGAAACAACACGGTCGCGCGGATCCAGCGCCGTTGAAACGCCAACCGCCACCGCTTCCTCGCCATCGTAAAGGTGCAGAAAGCCGCGTATCTTTTCTTGTGTGTAAAGCTCGTAGCACTTTTCTTCAAACCGCCGGATGCGGAGCATGTCGCGCAAAAGATCGTGGGCGTGGGTGTGGTCAAGTTTGACTTTGGTCATCTTGCATCCCCCTCCAGCGTCGAAAGATCGCCCTCGGGCAGGCCAAGCTC
>NZ_JBFHIA010000128.1:0-8782 GCF_041596715.1 Phaeovulum sp. | reverse complement strand
GCGAACTTGTATTCAGTGGACAAAAGCTGGATCGGCCCACTCGGCGTCCAGTCGCCGGGCACGAGGTAGGCCACCACCCTGCGAAAATCGAAGGTGACCGCCACCTCTGAAAAGGCAATCACAAAGCCCCCCGCAATCGCGCCGATCGGGTTGCCAAGCCCGCCCACGATGGCCGCTGCAAAGATCGGCAGCAAAAGCTGAAAGTAGTTGAAAGCCTTGAAACTTTTATCAAGGCCGAACAGCGTGCCTGCGATTGTGGTGATAGCGGCGGCGATGATCCAGGTTACGGCCACCACTTTTTCGGGGTTGATGCCCGAAAGCAGGGCAAGGTCTTCGTTGTCGGAAAACGCGCGCATCGACTTGCCCGTGCGCGTGCGGCCCAAAAACCAGAAAAGCGCCCAGACCACGAGCACCGCGGTTACCAGCGTAATCACCTGTGTCGAGCGCAGCGCCAACCCTTCGGCCAAACCGGTTGCCGCCTTGAACTCGCGCGCATTGATGACAAAGCGCACACCGTCATCGAACTGAATCTCGCGCACGCCGATCAAAAAGCGGGTCAACCCGTTCATCACGAACATCACGCCCACAGAGGCCATCACCAGAATGATCGGCGCAGACTTCTTGGCGCGATAGAAGCGATAGACAGCCCGGTCGGTGCCCAAGATCAGCGCGGCGGTGATGAGGATGCCAAAGGGCAGCGCCAGCAGCGCCGTGGGCAGCGGCGAAATTGAGACCCCAAGCGATTGCAGCCCCCAGGTTACGACAATGGTGGCGGCGGTGCCAAAGGCCATGGTGTCGCCATGTGCAAAGTTGGAAAACCGCAGGATCCCGTAGATCAGCGTCACCCCCAGCGCCCCCAGCGCCAGCTGTGCGCCGTAGGCCGATGCCGGGACGATGACGTAGTTGAGAAGCGTCACGATGGCGTTGAGAAAATCCATGTCAGTGCCTCTCGATGGAATGGGCGGGCGCGGTGCGGCACGGGGGCAGGTGCGGTGCGATCATCGCTTAGCCCCCCAAGAACGTGCGCCGCACGTCCGGGTCGGCCAGCAAGGCCTCGCCCGTGTCGGTGTAGCGGTTGGAGCCTTGCACCAGCACATATCCCATATCGGCGATATCAAGTGCCTGACGTGCGTTTTGTTCGACCATCAGAATCGAAATGCCGGTGCGCGCCACCTCGATGATGCGGTCGAACAGTTCGTCCATGACAATGGGCGAGACGCCTGCGGTCGGCTCATCAAGCATCAAAAGCTTGGGCTCGGTCATCAGTGCGCGGCCAACGGCCACCTGCTGGCGCTGCCCGCCAGAAAGTTCGCCCGCGGCCTGACGGCGCTTTTCCTTCAGAATCGGGAATAGGGCGTAGACCTGCTCCATCGTCGCAGCAACGTTGTCGCGGCGCAGAAACGCGCCCATCTCAAGGTTTTCCTCGACGCTCATCGAGGGAAACACGTTCGATGTTTGCGGCACAAAGGCCATGCCCTTGGCCACGCGCGCCTGCGGGGTAAGTGCCGTGATGTCTTCGCCTTCCAGCATCACATGACCGCCGCGCAGCTTCAGCATCCCAAACACCGCCTTCATCGCGGTAGATTTGCCAGCGCCGTTCGGGCCGACGATCACCGCGATCTGGCCCTTTTCGACGCGCAATGTGCAGCCGTGCAGAATGTCGGCGGCGCCGTAGCCACCGGTCATGTTCTCTGCGACGAGGAAGCTCATGCCAGCCCCTCCCGCACCTTGTTTTTCAAACCGGTGCCCAGATAGGCCTCGATCACCGCCTCGTTTTGCATGATCTCGTCCGATTTGCCGGTGGCAAGCACGCGCCCTTCAGCCATGACGATAACCGGGTCGCAAAGTCGCGCAATAAAGTCCATGTCGTGCTCGATCACGCAAAAGGTGTAGCCGCGTTCCTTGTTCAATCGCACGATCGCATCGCCGATTGTATTGAGCAGGGTGCGGTTCACGCCTGCGCCGACTTCATCTAGAAACACGATCTTCGCTTCGACCATCATCGTGCGGCCAAGTTCGAGCAATTTTTTCTGCCCACCCGAAAGATTGCCCGCCTTTTCATCAGCAAGATGCGAGATGGTCAGAAAATCGAGCACTTCGTCAGCCTTGGCGGAAAGCGCAGCCTCTTCGGCGCGAATACGTGCGCGGGCGAACCACGCGTTCCAAAGCGTCTCGCCCGCTTGGCCAGAAGGAACCATCATCAGGTTCTCGCGCACCGTCATCGACGAAAACTCTTGCGCAATCTGGAAGGTGCGCAGCAGCCCTTTGCCAAACAATTCATGCGGCGGCAGGCCGGTAATATCTTCGCCCGCCATCGTCACGCGCCCCGATGTCGGCGGAAGAACGCCAGCGATAACATTGAAAAGCGTAGATTTACCCGCACCATTCGGACCGATCAAACCGGTGATCGACCCTTTCGCTATACTGATTGAGACATCATCGACGGCGCGAAAGCCGCCAAAATGCTTATGCAGGTGCTCGACCCGGATCATGCATCCCCCGATCTTCATGTTTGGCATGAAGCGCGCCCGTCGCGGGCTTGATTTTCAGTGAAACAGCCCGGATTTCTCCGGGCTGTTCGCTGCGTTCGTTGCGGTCTCAGCGGTACTTGACCACGTTGAGCTTACCGTCTTGGAACTCGATCTCGCGATAGGAGCCAGAGCTTTCGCCCGGTCCGATCAGTTCGACAGCCGTGGCGCCGACATAATCGACATCGCCACCCGCCGCGATGATTTCCAGCGCCTTGGCCAGTTCGCCCGGCAGGATCGGTTCGCCCGGGGCGTTGGCCACATCCATGACCTTGTCTTTGTAGACCGCAGGATCGGACGATCCAGCCGCCGCCATCGCCAGCAGGATCAGCGCAGCCGCGTCATAGCTTTCGGGCGAGAAGGCCGAGGTGCCATCGTATCCCGCAGCCGTTGCCATTGCGACATAGGCGTCGCGGCCGGCGCCAGCGGCTGCCGGGTTCTGGCCGAACGAGCCGGTGATTTCCGGGCCGAACTTGTCTTCCAGCGCTTGGCTGACCATGCCGTCGGGGAACTCGAACAGATCGAACGCGCCGGCGTCGAGCGCGCCGCGGATAATGCCCGCGCCACCTTGGTCGATGTAGCCCGCAACCACCAGAATCTCGCCGCCCGCAGCCGCAAGCGCCCCGACTTCGGCCGAATAGTCGGCTTTGCCGTCATCATGCGCCTGCACGATCGTCACGGTGCCGCCTGCTTCGGTGTAGGCTGCGGCAAAGCTGTCGGCCAAGCCCTTGCCGTAGTCGTTGTTGGTGTAGGTGACTGCGGCGGACTTGATGCCGCGCTCCAGCAAGATTTCGGTCATCACGACGCCTTGACGCGCGTCCGACGGCGATGTGCGGAAGAACAGCCCGTTGTCTTCAAGCGTCGAGAGCGCGGGCGAGGTGGCCGAGGGCGAAATCATCACGATACCGTTCGGCATGGCGACGTTTTGCAGGCTGGCCGTGGTTTCGCCCGAGCACATACCGCCGACGATGCCGCGCACGCGCTCGGCCGTCACCAGACGTTCTACCGTAGCGGTCGCTGCCGCAGCGTCGATGCAGGTAGAGTCGCCGCGCACCGCAACCACGGTCGAGCCACCCAGCAGCAGGCCCGAGGCCGTGACTTCGGCCATCGCCATTTCAGCACCCGCCGCCATTTGCGGCGCGAGCGACTCGAGCGGCCCGGTAAAGCCGACCGAAATGCCCAGCTTGATTTCTTCGGCACCGGCAGCACCGGCCACGAGCGCGATTGCCGCGCTCGCCAAAAGCAACTTCTTCATAATAGGCTCCCTTGTTGGATCGTTGTCCTGACGAGGAAGGTTAGTGACAACAATTGTAAAAGAAAAGCGCCGTAAACAACTTTCGTGCGCGGCAATGGCGCGCAACGTTGCGTCGTTGCGCGCTACCCTTCCTCTGCTTCGCTGGGGGCACCGGAAGTGCCTCGTTCGCGGTAGGGCGTGGTGGCATATTGCGCGCGGTAGCATTTGGAAAAATGCGACGGGCTGGCAAATCCGCAGGCCAGCGCCACGTTAATCACGCTCATCTCGGTCTGCATCAGCAAATTGCGCGCCTTTTGCAGCCTAATCTCCATATTGTAGCGCTTTGGGCTGCGGTTGAGATAGCGGCGGAACAACCGCTCCAACTGACGGGTGGACATGCCGGCGTCTTCGGCAAGTTTGGCGGGGCTGATCGGGTCTTCTAGGTTGGCTTCCATCCGCGCGATCACCTGCGCCAGTTTTGGATGCCGAACCCCGATTCGAGTGGGAATCGACATCCGCTGACTATCTTGGTCGGTGCGGATCGAATTGTAGATAAGCTGGTCGGCCACGGTATTGGCCAATTGCTCGCCGTGGTCCTGCGCGACCACACGCAGCATCAGATCAATCGAGGCGGTCCCGCCCGCCGAGGTCATGCGGTTGCCGTCTATTACGTAAACCGATTTGGTCAGCCGCACGTCCTCGAAATCTTCTGCGAAACTGTCCTGATTTTCCCAGTGGATCGTGGCGCGTCGCCCTTCCAGCAGCCCAGCCTTCGCCACCGCCCAAGCACCGGTGCAAAGCGCGCCGATCGCGGCACCGCGCCGCGCCTCGCGGCGCAGCCAATTCAGGATCGGCTTTGACGTTGCCTCGGCCACATCAAGCCCGCCGCAAACCACCACGGTGTCGTCGCGCAAAATCTCTTCAAGCCCGATGTCAAGCCGCACGACCGTGCCGTTCGAACACCGCGCCTCTTGCCCGCCTTCGCCCGCCAGCACCCAAAAATAAAGCTTTTTGCCGCTGACCTGATTTGCCAGCCGCAAGGGTTCAATTGCCGAGGCAAAGGCGATCAGCGTGAAGCGATCGAGCAGCAGAAATACAAAACGGCGGGGCCGAGGCGGCGCAACTGGTGCTTTGCGCGCAGCGACAATGGGTGATGGACTACGCATTTGCGACCACTTTATGTCGTTTCAGCAACCAATACAGGCTTTGCTCTGCCCCGCAAGGGGACACACGCTTGCGCATTTGCGCAATGCCTCTTGGCCGCGTATAACGCGCCCCGTTAGCGCAAAGACCTGAGAGGACGCCTGATGACCACGGCCTGGACCAAATCCGATTGGCGCAAGCTGCCGCGGCTGCAAATGCCAGATTACCCCGACCCGATCGCGCTGAGCGCCGTCGAGGCGCAGCTTGGCCGTATGCCGCCACTGGTTTTTGCCGGTGAAGCGCGCAAGCTCAAGCGGGCGCTGGCACAAGTGGCCGAAGGGCGCGCATTTCTGTTGCAGGGCGGCGATTGCGCCGAAAGTTTTTCAGAGTTTTCAGCCGACAATATTCGCGACACTTTCAAGGTGTTGCTGCAAATGGCGGTGGTGCTGACCTGGGGCGCCAAGGTGCCGGTGATCAAGGTTGGCCGCATGGCGGGGCAATTCGCCAAGCCGCGTTCAGCCTCGGTCGAGACGATTGGCGGGGTCGAGTTGCCAAGCTACCGCGGCGACATCATCAACGGCTTCGACTTTACCGCTGACGCGCGCCTGCCCGAACCGGGGCGGATGTTGCAGGCCTATACGCAGGCCGCAGCCAGCCTGAACCTGTTGCGCGCCTTCTCGACCGGCGGTTTTGCCGATATCCACCGCGTGCAGAACTGGATTTCAGGTTTCACCGATGATGACGATGCCGAACGGTATCGTGATATCGCGCTGCGCATTTCCGACGCGATGGCCTTCATGGCCGCCGCCGGGGTGACGTCTGAATCCGCGCCCGAACTTGGGCAGGTCGATTTCTACACCAGCCACGAAGCCTTGTTGCTGGAATACGAAGAAGCACTTTGCCGGATCGACTCGACGACCGGGCTGCCGGTGGCAGGCTCTGGCCATATGCTGTGGATCGGAGATCGCACGCGTCAGCCCGACGGCGCGCATGTCGCCTTTTGCCGGGGCGTGCAGAACCCGATCGGGTTGAAGTGCGGCCCGTCGCTTACCTCGGACGATCTCAAGATGCTGATCGAAAAGCTCAACCCCGAAAACGAACCGGGGCGGCTGACGCTGATCGCGCGGTTCGGCGCGGGCAAGGTGGGCGAACATCTGCCGCGCCTGATCCGCACGGTGCGCGAGATGGGTGCCAGCGTGGTCTGGACCTGCGATCCGATGCACGGCAACACGATCAAGTCGCCCTCGGGCTTCAAGACGCGCCCGTTCGATTCGGTGCTGCGCGAGGTGCGCGAGTTCTTTGCGGTGCACCGCGCCGAAGGCTCGATTCCGGGCGGCGTGCATTTCGAGATGACCGGGAAGGACGTGACCGAATGCACGGGCGGTGTGCGCGCGGTGACCGACGAAGACCTCTCGAGCCGCTATCATACCGCCTGCGACCCGCGGCTTAACGCTAGCCAGTCGCTGGAACTTGCGTTTCTGGTGGCAGAAGAGCTTCAGACCCTGCGCGACCAACGCCGCGCCGCGGCCATATGAAATATCGCACCGCGCGGAAAGGGTTTCGCGCGGTGCCCTTGGCCTAATCGTTCTTGACCACCAGCCGCAACTGGGCGCGCCGTTCTTCGGGGCTTTTGCTGGGCAGCGCAAAGCGGGCGGCTGGTTCGGCAAAGCCCGGCTGCGGGGCGGTAGCAGTTTCGGGCGCAATTTCATCCGCCTGCGGGCCGGATGGCGCGGCCGCGCCAAACTCTGTCGGATAGCCTGCGGTGATTGCGGCCACGTGCACCGCGTCGATCAGAAAGCGGCGCGGGTTGCGGCCGATCTGACCATCGCTCACCAGACAACCGAGTATGCGCGTGACATCGCCAAGGTCCGATCGCAGCGGCAATAGCAACAGCCGTGCCGCCAGCGGCGGCTTGCCGATGCCGGTTTCGCCGGAAAGCACCAGCTCTGCGGCGGATGGGCCCTGAAATACCTCTTCGATGATCTCGCCGATGCGATGGCGCGCTTCGGGGGCAAAGAAGGAGGAAAGCGGCATACCGCGCACTTCCATGCCGATCAGATCGTTCAGATGCATACCCGCCAGCCGAAATCGCGCCATACCGGGTGCGATGCGTTCCGCGATGAAGGCATATTCGAGCGCGCTCTCGATGCCGCGCGGGTCTACATCGGCGCGCGCGGGCACACGCCGCCCCTTGCGCAGCGCCTCCCAATAGGCGCGCACTTCGCCCAAGGCACGAAACCGCATTCCGCCCTCCATCGTGGCGAGTGTCACAACCGTTCCAGCGTCATCTGCAACCTTGTCGATCATACCAAAACCCTCCGCACGGCCCCAGAGAAATCCCCCGGCTCTGTCGCTGGCGCGCTTGCTGTGCTAGGCCCGGCGCGACATCGTTACCGCAAGATGAATCTAGCGCGTCCTGCGGCGAAAAGGTGAGGAAAGTTTACAAATGGTTAATCAGGCAGAGGCGGCGAGTCCGCGATCCATGACAGGGTTCGCAGCACGGCAGGGTGCCGGAGCGGGCATGGAATGGGCGTGGGATCTGCGCGCCGTCAATGGCAAGGGCTTCGACCTTCGGTTGCGGCTGCCCGAGGGTATCGACGGGCTCGAAGCGGGGGTGCGCGAGGCGGTGGCGCGTGTGGTGGCGCGCGGCTCGGTGCAACTGGGCCTGAAACTTTCGGCGGGTGCCGCCAGCGAAACCTTGCAGATCAACCCGCCCGGCTTGACGGCAGCGCTTGCCGCGCTGGCCGCTGCCGAGGCGCAGGCCGCAGGGCAGGGGCTGGAGCTGGCGCGCACCTCGGCGGCGCAAGTGCTGGGCCTTCGCGGGGTGACACAGCAAGTCGTTGCCGAAGCGCCCGACCCGGTCGCGTTGCGCGAGGCGGTGCTGCAAGATCTTGCCGCCTTGTTGGACGATTTCGATGCAATGCGCCGCACCGAAGGCGCAGCGCTTGCACGCGTGCTGGGTGCACAGATCGACCGCATCGCCACGCTGACCGATGACGCCGCCCTTGCCGCCGAGGCGCGCCGCCCCGAGGTTGCCGAAAACCTGCGCGCAGCACTGGCGCGCGTGGCCGATGCGGCACCGGGTGCTGACCCTGCACGCGTTGCCGCCGAACTTGCCATGTTGGCGATCAAGGCCGATGTGACCGAAGAAATCGACCGGTTGCGCACCCATGTCGCAGCCGCGCGCGCACATCTGGCCGCAGGCGGCCCGGTGGGGCGCAAGCTAGAGTTTCTGACCCAAGAGTTCGTGCGCGAGGCCAATACGCTTTGTTCCAAGTCCGGCTCGGCTGCGCTGACCGCGATCGGGCTTGACCTTAAGCATGTGATCGACCAGATGCGCGAGCAGATCCAGAATCTGGAGTGAGCGATGACGCATAACCCCCGCCGTGGTCTGCTGATCATCCTGTCCTCGCCCTCGGGCGCGGGCAAAACCACGCTGGCCCGCCGCCTTATGGCCAAGGATCCCGGTCTGCGCTTTTCGGTTTCGGCCACCACGCGCGCACCGCGACCGGGTGAAACCGATGGCAAGGAATACTGGTTCATGGATCGCGCAGGCTTTGAGGCGGCCACGGCGCGTGGTGATATGCTGGAACATGCCGAGGTGTTCGGCAACCTCTACGGCTCGCCCCGCGCGCCGATCGAGGCCGAGCTTGCGGCCGGGCGCGATGTGATCCTTGATATCGACTGGCAGGGCGGCCAACAGGTGCGCAACTCTGCGCTTGGGCGCGATGTCGTCTCGATCTTCATCCTGCCGCCGTCGATTGCCGCATTGGAGGGCCGTCTACGCGCCCGTGGGCAAGACAGTGCCGAGGTGATCGCCGGGCGCATGGCGCGCGCGCAGGACGAAATCAGCCACTGGGCCGAATACGACTACGTT
>NZ_JBFHIA010000127.1:0-8828 GCF_041596715.1 Phaeovulum sp. | reverse complement strand
TTCATGCCCCTCCGCTTTCCGCAATCTTGCTTGACAGCGCCGCCCCCATACCCGATAAGCGCCCGGTCCGGCGGAGGCATCCTGCTTTCCGCCGGATCTCAATTGCAATAACGCCCTTTGCTGGGCGCGCTGTCCGAGGCGGGGGGAACCCCAAAACACCGGAAACGGGGCCACACGACGCGAGTATGAAAAAGGAATGACCATGTTCGCGGTCCTCAAGACGGGCGGCAAGCAATACAAGGTGCAGGCGGGTGACGTGCTGCGCGTGGAATTGCTGAACGCTTCGGCTGGCGAAAAAGTCCAGTTCAACGAAATTCTGATGGTCGGTGGCGATGCCCCGGTGATCGGTGCGCCGCTGGTTGCCGGTGCTGCCGTGCAGGCCGACGTGATCGACACGATCAAGGCCGACAAGGTCATCACCTTCCACAAGCGCCGCCGCAAGCACAGCTCGCAGCGTACGCGTGGTCATCGCCAGCAACTGACGCTGCTGCGGATCACCGAAGTGCTTGCCTCGGGTGCCGAGAAATCGGGCGTCAAGGAAGCTATCGGCACCGCCGTAGCCCGCCGCGCCGCCCACGGTGCCGAGCCTGCCCCGGCCCCGGTCGCCGCCCCCGCCAAACCGAAGCGCGCTTCTAAAAAAGCCGCTGAAGCTCAGGAGTAATTCCCCATGGCACACAAGAAAGCAGGCGGTTCTTCGCGCAACGGTCGTGACTCGGCCGGTCGTCGCCTTGGCGTCAAGCTCTACGGCGGCCAAGTGGTCGCTCCCGGCAATATCATCGTGCGTCAGCGCGGCACCACCTGGTGGCCGGGCGCGGGCGTCGGTATGGGCCGCGATCACACGCTGTTCGCGCTGACCCCCGGTTTCGTTCAGTTCAAGAAGGGCCTCAAGGGCCGCACTTACATTTCGGTTATCGCTGCGGCAGCGGCGGCCGAGTAAGCCGAAACAAACCCGATAATTTGGGGGGGATCGGCCGAAAGGCCGGTCCCCCCGAGCATTTCGGGCACAAGAATATTACAATTGCGGGCTAGACGTTATTTCTGTCTCGCCCCACGTCGTATCAGTAGGGCAAAAGCGGCCCGCCGTGTGTTCGAGGAGGGAAATATGCTGCAAGAGTCCATCCAGACCCAGCCGATCATTGCTGCGGAGCGTTTCACATTGCGTCCGCTACGCCGTTCGGATGCAGGGCTTATTGCGCTTTATACCGCCGACAAACGGCTGGCGCTGGGCACGCGCACTATTCCACACCCCTTGCCTCCGGGTGCGACCGAGGCATTCATCGAACGTGCCTTGGCCGAAGGGCGCACGCAGGATGTCTGGGCGATGGATGGCACCGACCAAGGGCTTGACGAGGTGTTGGGGCTGATCGCGCTGACCCGTGTCGAAGAGGGTCAGTCCGAGGTCAGCTTCTGGGTGGCACCGGGGCTTTGGAATGCGGGCTTCGCCTCTGAGGCGCTGGCGGCGCTGCTGGCGGCCAACCCGCACCGCGCGCGCGCGCTTTTGGCCGAGGTGTTTCAGGACAATCCGGGTTCGGCGCGGGTGCTCAGCCATTGCGGCTTTGAGTATCTGGGCGATGCCGAGGCGTGGTCGGTATCGCGCGGCGCGCGGGTGCCGACTTGGACCTATGTCTGCAAGCTTGCCTGAGCACGGGGGATCATGCGCGCCAATCTGACCACCGCGCGCCTGCGATTGCGGCCTCTCAGCGCGGCGGATGAGGGGGTCTGGCTTGACACCTTCAACCGCCCCGAGGTTGCGCATTGGCTTTCGGCACCGCCGTATCCCTATACCGCTGCCGATTTTGCCGAGTTTCTGGCAACCGCATCGACCCGCGCGCTTTGGGTGATCGAAGATGAAAGCGGCGCCTGTGGCTCGGTCGCGCTGAACCCGGCGCTTGGCTATTGGCTGGCACCTCGCGCGCAAGGGCGGGGCTATATGCTTGAGGCGGCGCAAGCCGTGCTTGCAGATCACTTTGCCGATCCCGCGGCAAACGATGTTCGCTCTGGCTATTTTGAGGGTAATGCTGCTTCAGCGCGGGTGCTGACCCGGCTCGGGTTTGCTGAAACGGCCCGCACGCTTGAGCTTTGCAGGCCCTTGGGGCGCGAACGCCCCCATGTCGGCATGACGCTGACCCGCGAAGGCTATGCCGCGGCCAACCCGTTTCTGCTGACCACGCCGCAACTCGTGCTAGACCCGGTGACCGAGGCAGACGCCCCCGCGATCCGCCGCATCGTTACTGACCCGCGCGTGGGGCGGATGCTCTTTGTGTTTCCGCCCGATCTTTCCGAGGCGGGCGCGCGCGATCTGGCGTGTAACTGGCGCTGGTTGGGCACTCCGCCGTTTCGCCTTGCCTTGCGCGATGCGCCGGGCGGTGCACTGATCGGCGCGATCGGGCTTCGGGCGCTGAACGACCCCGAAATCTACTACTTCCTCGCACCCGAACGGCATGGGCAGGGGCTGATGCGCGAGGCGCTGGCGGCGTTCATACCTGCAATCGCCGCGCGCTTTTCGCTTGCGCGGCTGACCGCCAAAGTCTTTGCCGATAACCCTGCCTCGGCGCGGTTGCTGGTGGCGCAAGGCTTTCGCCCCAGCGGATCGGCATTGCAGACAAGCCCGGCGCGCGCCGCAGCCGCCCCGGCAATATCTTACGAACGCCCATGAAAGGCTGTTAATAAGGGCCGCAAGGCCCCCCAACGCGGCTGGTGCCGCGCTCTGGCCTTGAACAATGACCCTACACGCTCTATCGCCTCGGCTGTCCCGCTCAGAAAGTCTGCCCGATGAAATTTCTCGACCTTGCCAAAGTTCATATCCGCTCGGGATCGGGCGGAAAGGGCTGCGTGTCGTTCCGACGCGAGAAGTTCATCGAGTTTGGCGGCCCCGATGGCGGTGATGGCGGCAACGGCGGCTCGGTCTGGGCCGAGGCGGTCGAAGGGCTGAACACGCTGATCGACTTTCGCTATCAGCAGCATTTCTTCGCCAAGAACGGCCGCGCCGGGATGGGCGCGCAGATGACCGGCGCAAGCGGCGATGACATCGTGCTGCGTGTGCCTGCGGGCACCGAAATCCTCGACGAGGATGAGGAAACCGTGATCGCAGACCTGACGCGCCCCGGCCAGCGCGTGCTTTTGGCCAGCGGCGGCAACGGCGGCTTTGGCAACCTGCACTTCAAAAGCTCGACCAACCGCGCCCCCGCGCGCGCCAATCCGGGGCAAGAGGGGGTGGAGCGGGTGCTTTGGCTGCGGCTGAAGCTGATCGCCGACGCCGGGCTTTTGGGCTTGCCCAACGCGGGCAAATCCACCTTTCTGGCCGCCGTTTCAAACGCGCGCCCCAAGATTGCCGATTATCCCTTCACCACGCTTTATCCCAACCTTGGCGTGGTGGGCGTCGATGGCAAAGAGTTCGTGATGGCCGATATCCCGGGGCTGATCGAGGGCGCATCAGAAGGGCGCGGCCTTGGTGACCTTTTCCTTGGCCATGTCGAACGCTGTTCGGTGCTGTTGCACCTTGTCGATGGCACCTCATCGACCATCACCAAGGATTACCGCACCATTCTGCGCGAGTTGGAGGCCTATTCGCCCGCGCTTGCCGCCAAGCCCCGCATCACCGCGTTGAACAAGATCGACGCGCTGGATACCAAGACGCTTGGCACCCGCCGCCGCGCGCTGGAAAAGGCCGTGGGCGGGCCGGTATTGTTGATGTCCGGCGTCTCGAAGGCCGGGGTCACCGAGGTGCTGCGCGCGCTTTGGGCGCAGATCGTGGCGGGGCGCACTGTTACGACCGAGGATGCGCCGTGGCGGCCCTGACACCTGATATTGCAACCGCGCGGCGGTTGGTTGTGAAGATCGGCTCGGCGCTTTTGGTAGACAACGCCGGGCTAAGGACCGATTGGCTGGCGGCACTGGCGCATGATGTGGCTTTGGCGCGCGGGCGCGGGGCAGATGTGATCCTTGTCTCGTCGGGCGCGATTGCGCTTGGGCGGCGGGTGCTGGGCCTGCCCGCAGGCGTGTTGACGCTAGAGCAAAGTCAGGCAGCAGCCGCTGTGGGCCAGATCCGGCTTGCGCGCGCCTATGAAGAGGTGCTGGCACCGCATGAGGTAACCACCGCGCAGATTCTCGTGACGCTGGAAGATACCGAAAACCGTCGCCGCTATCTTAATTCGCGCGCCACGATGGAAACGCTGCTGGGCCTTGGCGTTGTGCCGATTGTCAACGAAAACGATACAGTCGCCACAGATGAAATCCGTTTTGGCGACAATGACAGGCTGGCCGCGCAAATCGCGATAACGATTGGTGCCGATCAGTTGGTGCTTTTGTCCGACGTGGACGGGTTCTATTCGGCCAACCCCAAGCAAGACCCGACCGCGCGCCGCTTTGATCTGGTCGAACATATCACACCAGAGATCGAGGCGATGGCGGGCGAGGCAATTTCGGGAAACTCGAAGGGCGGCATGAAAACCAAGCTGATGGCGGCCAAAACCGCTGTGGCGGGGGGCTGTGCCATGGCGATCATGGAAGGGTCGGTGACGCGCCCGCTTTCTGCGTTGGCTGCGGGGGCAAAATGCACCTGGTTCCTGCCAGAAGGCGACCCGCAGGCCGCGCGCAAACGCTGGATCGCGGCGATGAAGCCGCGCGGCGAGTTGCGGCTTGATGCAGGCGCGGTGGCGGCACTGCGGCTTGGCAAATCGCTGTTGCCCGCGGGCGTTGTGGCGGTTGCAGGCAGTTTTGGCCGCGGCGATCCAGTGGCGCTGCTTGGCCCCGATGGGGCCGCACTCGGCAAGGGGCTTTCGCGCTATACCTCGGCAGAGGCGCGCGCCATTCGCGGCCACAAATCGGGCGAGATTGCCTCGATCCTCGGCTACCCGGGGCGCGCAGCGCTCGTGCACCGCGACGATATGGTTATCTAATCGGTCTGGCCGCAGCCCGTGCCAAGACCCCGGCAGACCCTGCCGGGGTTTGCAGAAGGCCAACGAAACTAACCGAGCGTTACCAGCGCGTGGCGCTTGCGACCTGCGGTCAGCTTTAGCGGCGCGGCCAGATCGTCGGCGGTCAATATCCGCCCCGGATCGGCTGCCGCCTCGTCATTCACCCGCAGCCCGCCCTCGGCGATCAGGCGCTTTGCGTCCTTGCCCGATTTCGCAAGCCCCGCCCGTGTGACCAGTTGCGCAAGGCTGATTCCGTCGCCCAGATCGGCGGCGCTGAGCGCCAGCGTTGGCAGATCTTCGCCAACGCCACCGCGTTCGAACACCTCGCGCGCCGTGGCTTCGGCGGCCAGTGCGGCATCGCGCCCGTGCAACAGCGCGGTAACCTCATTGGCAAGAATGATCTTGGCCGCGTTGATGTCAGCGCCTTGCAATGCGCCAAGCCGGTCACATTCGGCCACATCAAGTTCGGTGAACAGCTTCAAGAAGCGCCCGACATCGGCATCGGTGGTATTGCGCCAGAACTGCCAGAACTCGTAGGGACTAAGAAGATCGGCGCTGAGCCAGACCGCGCCCGAGGCGCTTTTGCCCATTTTGCGCCCGTCCGAGGTGGTCAGCAGCGGCGAGGTCAGCCCCCATATCTCGCTGTCGAGTACGCGGCGCGTCAGGTCGATCCCGTTGACGATATTGCCCCACTGGTCCGAGCCGCCCATCTGCAAGCGGCAGCCATAGCGGCGGTACAGCTCCAGAAAATCATAGGCCTGCAAGATCATGTAGTTGAACTCAAGGAACGACAGCGACTGTTCGCGGTCGAGCCGGGTTTTCACCGACTCGAACGACAGCATCCGGTTGACGCTGAAATGCCGCCCGATATCGCGCAGGAAATCGAGGTAGTTCAGCTGATCCAGCCATTCTGCGTTGTTCAGCATGATCGCGTCAGTGGCACCCTCGCCGTAGCTGAGGTAGCGCGCGAATACGCGCTGCATACCGGCGATATTCGCGTCGATCTGCGCGGCCGTCAGCAGCGGGCGTTCTTCGGCCCGAAACGAGGGGTCGCCCACCTTGGTCGTGCCGCCGCCCATCAGCGTGATCGGCTTGTGCCCGGTCTTTTGCAGCCAGCGCAGCATCATGATGTTGAGCAGATGCCCCACATGCAAGCTGGCCGCGGTTGCGTCATAGCCGATGTAGGTGGGCACCACGCCCGCGATCAGCGCCTCGTCCAGCCCCTGATAATCGGTGCAGTCGGCCAGAAAGCCGCGTTCGAGCATCACTCGCAGAAATTCGGATTTGGCGTGGTAGGTCATGGTGCTTGTTCCCCGGTTCCTGCCTGCCCTATACCGGGGCAGGCGGGCGAGGAAAAGACCATGTTGCGGGCAGGAGTGGTGCGGGTGGCGGCAGCAGTGCCGGTGGCAGAGCCGCCGGGGCTGGCGGCGGCATTGATCGAAAGCGACGGGGCCGTGCTGCACTGCATCGGGCGCACGGGTTTTCGCGGCTGGACCGCCGCTGAACGCGCCCTGATCGACGATGGCGCATCGGATGGCGCAATCGAAGCGGTGGAAACCGCCGCAGCCGAATTGCTCAGCGCATTCCCCGAGGCCGAATTGTTAGGCTTCCGCGGGCCGCAGATTGCGGGCGAGGCGCTTGGTTCGGGCGCGGTGCTGGCCGCGGTTCTTGGCCGCCCCGTCGTTTGGGATTTTCGCAGCGCCGATCTGCGCCTTGGCGGGCGTGGCGGGCCGCTTTCACCTTATTTCCACCACGCGCTTGCGCGCTACCTTGGCTGCGGCACACCGCTTGCGGTTCTGACCTTGGGCGCGCGCGCGGCCCTCTCTTGGGTCGATCCGCTCGCATCCGGCCCCGAGGCGCCGGGGGCCGTGCTGGCCTTCGATGCCGGACCAGCCGCGCCAGACCCTGCGGGCGCGGGCGCGCCAAATGCAAAGGCCGTGGCGCGGATGCTGGCTGCGCCCTATTTCCTGCGTATGCCGCCCAAGGCGCTTGGTGTGGCCGAGGCCGAGGCGCTGGCCCAAGCACTGGGGCTGCGCGCCACACGCGCCACGCGTATCGAGGCTGCCGCTGCCGCCATCGCGCGTGGTTTCGAACATTTTTCGCACCCTCCCGCCCGGCTTTTGGTGGCAGGCGCGGGTCGCGGTAATGCGGCCTTGCTGGCCCGGCTTGCTGCACTTCTGCCTTGCAAGGTTGAAACCGTCGATGCGGCTGGCCTGCCGGGCGATGCGTTTGCCGCATGTGCCACGGCGCATCTTGCGATTCGCGCAGCGCGCGGCATGGCGACCTCGGGCCCCAGCACCACGGGCGTTGCGGCAGCCGTGGGCGGTGCCCTGATCGACCGCCCCTGACCCCCAACTGCTTCAGGTTCAAATATCCCCGCCGGAGGCGGCAACCCTTGCGCTTGCCTCCCCTGTCGATATGTTCCATGAAACAGTCGAAGTAGCGCCGTCGCGCGCCCGAAAAATGGCGGAATCATGTTAGATCAGAACGCAAAACCCAGCGAAGACATCTCGGTGCGCGAGGTGTTCGGGATTGACACCGAAATGAAGGTGCGCGGTTTTGCTGACCGTTCGGATCGTGTGCCCGACCTTGATATCACCTACAAGTTCGACCCGGATACCACTTTGGCGATTCTGGCGGGTTTTGCCTACAATCGCCGCGTGATGATTCAGGGCTATCACGGCACTGGAAAATCCACACATATCGAACAGGTTGCTGCGCGGCTGAACTGGCCCTGCGTGCGCGTCAACCTCGACAGCCACGTCTCGCGCATCGACCTGATCGGCAAGGATGCGATCAAGCTGGTCGATGGCAAGCAGGTGACGGTGTTCCACGAAGGCATCCTGCCCTGGGCGCTGCGCAACCCCACCGCGATCGTGTTTGACGAATATGATGCCGGGCGCGCCGATGTGATGTTCGTGATCCAGCGCGTGCTGGAGGCTGACGGCAAGCTCACGCTGCTGGATCAGAACGAGATCATCACGCCGAATCCCTATTTCCGGCTGTTCGCAACCTCGAACACCGTGGGTCTGGGCGATACCACCGGGCTTTACCACGGCACGCAGCAGATCAACCAAGGCCAGATGGACCGTTGGTCGCTGGTGGCGACGCTCAACTATCTCAGCCACGATGCAGAGGTGGCGATCGTGCTGTCGAAGAATCCGCATTACAACACCGACAAGGGCCGCAAGACGATCAGCCAGATGGTGCATGTGGCCGATCTGACCCGCACCGCCTTCATGAACGGCGATCTTTCCACCGTGATGAGCCCGCGCACGGTCATCACCTGGGCGCAAAACGCCGAGATTTTCCGCAACATCGGCTATGCTTTCCGTGTGACCTTCCTGAACAAATGCGACGAACTCGAGCGCAAGATGGTCGCTGAAATCTATCAGCGCCTGTTCGATGAAGAACTGCCGGAAAGTGCGGCCAGCCAAAGCATGAAATAATGCATATCGGGCTGATCGGTGGCATCGGCGCGGCAGCGACGGTGGTGTATTACCAAAGGCTTTGTGCGGCGATGGCGGCGCGGGGCAAGCGGTTGGAACTGACCATCGTGCAGGCCGATATTCACGAACTGATCGCCAACAACCTCGCTGATCGGCGCAGCGAGCAGGCACGCATCTATGCCGGGCTTATCGAGCGGTTGGCCGCTGCGGGGGCCGATTGCGCCGCGATCACCTCGCTTGGCGGGCATTTCTGTTTTTACGAAACGCGCGCGATTTCGGCACTGCCGCTGGTTTCTGCCGTGGCACCGCTTGATGCCTATTTCGCGGCCGAGGGGCTTGGCACTGTGGGGTTGCTTGGCACTCGCGTGGTGATGCGTACGCGGCTATATGGCCAGTTGCGCCAGACCCGCGCGGTGGCGCTTGACGATGAAATCGAAAATCTTGGGCAGATGTATCAAGAGGT
>NZ_JBFHIA010000126.1:0-8887 GCF_041596715.1 Phaeovulum sp. | reverse complement strand
GCGTCTCGAAATGCCGTGTGACCTGTTCGAGCGAATTCAACACCGGCGTCAGCGCGCGCCCCGCGATCAGTTCTGTGTCGCCCGCCATATGGCCCGAAAGCACGAAGATTTCGGGCCCATTTCCCAGCGCCTGGCGCAGGGCTGCGCCCTCTTCGGCAAGCGCCACGAAGAACTTACGCGCCCCAGCTGCGCGCAGCGCCGCCGCCACGCGCGCGGCCCCCAGCCCGTAGGCATCGGCCTTGACAACGGCTGCGGTCTCGCAAGCCGCACCCGAGGCAACATCAAGCGCCCGCCAGTTGGCGAGAACGGCATCGAGATCGATCTGCAAATGTGCGCTGCTCATGATCGCCCGTTGTGACAGCCGCGCCGCCAAGGTCAAGTGGAAAGGCCGCGAAAAGAGCGTGCCTCGCTGCTGGCTTCACCCCGCGCCGCAGCGGCGGGCAATGCTTAGAAGCCTTCGTCTCCGCGCGGTTGATGGTGCTGTTCCAGATTGGAAAACCGGGTAAAGCGGCCTTCAAACGCCAACGCGACACTGCCGATTGGCCCGTGCCGCTGCTTGCCGATGATCACCTCGGCGCGGCCATGCACCTGCTCCATCGCCTGCTGCCACTTGGCCATCCCCTCAAGGTCATGCTCGCCGGGTTTCTCACGTTCCTTGTAGTATTCCTCGCGGAATACGAACATCACCACGTCGGCGTCTTGCTCGATCGAGCCGGATTCGCGCAGATCGCTCAGTTGCGGGCGCTTGTCTTCGCGGCTCTCGACCTGTCGGCTCAACTGCGAAAGCGCGATCACCGGAATGTCGAGTTCCTTGGCGATGGCCTTCAGCCCTTGGGTGATTTCGGAAACTTCGTTCACCCGGCTGTCTTTGGCAGTCGCGGGGCGCACCAGTTGAAGATAGTCCACGATCAGCACATCCAGCCCGTGCGTGCGCTTCAAACGCCTTGCGCGCGCGGCCAGAGACGAGATCGGCAGCGCAGGCGTATCGTCGATGTAAAGCGGGCAGGTTTCGAGGTCTTTTGCCGCCTCGACAAAGCGGCGAAACTCTCCTTCGCTCAATTCGCCGCGGCGAATCTGTTCAGACGCAACCTCCGACGCCTCGGACAGCACGCGCGCGGCAAGCTGCTCGGCGCTCATTTCGAGGCTGAAAAACCCGACCACGCCGCCCTGAACAGAGCCTTCGGATCCATCGGGTTTGCGCCCGCGGCGATGCGCGCGCGCAATGTTGAAGGCGATGTTGGTGGCCAGCGCGGTTTTACCCATCGACGGTCGCCCGGCAAGGATCAACAGATCCGAGGGGTGCAGACCGCCAAGCTTTCGGTCCAGATCGGACAGGCCCGTGGAAATGCCCGAAAGCCCGCCACCACGCTGAAACGCCGCATTGGCCACGCTGACCGCATCATGTGCGGCCTTGAGGAAAGACACGAAGCCGCGTTCGGCATGACCCTGCTCGCCCAGCTTGTACAACGCCTGCTCGGCGGCCACGATCTGCTCGCGCGGGTCGTCGTGCACCACGATCTCCGAGGCGCGCGCCGCGACATCCTGCCCAAGCCGGATCAACTCGCGCCGCACAGCAAGATCATAGATCATCTGCGCATAGTCGCGCGCGGCATATGCCGCAATCGCAGTGCCCGCCAGATGCGCAAGATAGGCAGGCCCACCAAGCGCCTTCAGCCCATCATCCTCTTCTAGATAGGCTTTGAGCGTAACCGGGCTTGCCAAGGCATTCTTCTGAATCCGCGCCAGCGCCACCTCGAAAATGCGCTGGTGCACGGGTTCGAAAAAATGCTCGGGCTTAACCAAGGCCGCGATGCGGTCGTAAATGTCGTTGTTGGTAAGGATCGCGCCCAGCAGTTGCTGCTCGGCCTCGATGTTGTGGGGCAGGGCCTCCGGCGTGGCGTCTCCTGCTACTTCGCGCAAAGCGCGCACTTCAACCATGACTTCCCTCGCTGCTCAGGCCACGGGTATGCCACAAGCCCGCGGCGCGATGCAAATTGTATAGATCGGGGCAAAAGCGGTGGATAAGCCCCAGCGCGGGGGCCCTCAGGTCTTTCGATGCGCGTCCTGCCAAAGACGGGGTCTGGTCAGAAAAGTCTCGACCTCGCGCAGGGTTGCCGTGTCAAACGCTTCCTGCGCGCGCGCCTCGGCCAGCACATCCCACCAGGTGCAAAGGTGATGCAGCGCCAAGCCGTGCGCGGCGAGGTTCGGCAAAGTGTCAGAGAAAATCCCGTAGTAAAAGATCACGGCGGTATGGTCGCAGCGCGCGCCGGTTTCGCGGATCGCATCGACGAAGTTCAGCTTCGAGCCGCCGTCGGTCGTCAGGTCTTCGACCAAAAGCACCCGGTCGCCTTCGCCCATCACCCCCTCGATACGCGCATTGCGGCCGTAGCCCTTGGGCTTCTTGCGCACATAGGTCATCGGCAGCGCCAGACGCTCGGCCATCAGTGCGGCAAAGGGAATACCCGCGGTCTCGCCGCCCGCGATATTGGTGAATGCCTCGAATCCGGCCTCGCGCATCACCGTCACGGCCAGAAAATCCATCAAGACAGAGCGGATGCGTGGAAAGCTGATCAGCTTGCGGCAATCGATATAGGTGGGCGAGGGCAGGCCCGAGGCCAGCGTGAAAGGCGTTTCCGCATTGAAATGCACCGCCCTGATTTCCAGTAGCATACGCGCGGTAAGGCGGGCGATTTCGTCTTTCGGGGGGAAGGAGGCTGGGATCATGGGCGCAACTCTCTGCAAAATGCTTCAGTCCAAATATCCCCCGCGGAGCGCAGCGCCGCCGAAATAGGTGCCTCCGGCGGGGATATTTCTTTCTGAAGCAGTTGGTTATGGGGTGACATGCCAGTAAAGCGGAAAGCCGGGGTCAAACAGTGTCACCGGCCCGGCACCGGTCAGGATCTTGTCGGGCAGGGCCAGCGGGGCCGCGCGGCGTTCCAGCGTGACGGTGCCTGTGTTGGGCGGCAGCCGGTAGAAGGCCGCGCCGTGGCGTGCGACGAAACCTTCAAGACGTGCAAGCGCGCCTGCGTCTTCGAACACCTGCGCAAGGATCGGCAGCGTGTTGGTGGCGGTGAAGCAGCCTGCGCAGCCGCAGGCGTGTTCTTTGAGCGCGTCGATATGGGGGGCCGAATCGGTGCCAAGGAAAAACCGCGCCTCGCCCGAGGTTGCTGCCTCGCAAAGCGCGCGGCGGTGGAGTTCGCGTTTTGCTACGGGCAGGCAATAGTAGTGCGGGCGGATGCCCCCTGCGAGGATGTGGTTGCGGTTCAGGATCAGATGATGCGTGGTGATCGTGCCCGCAAGGTTTTCGCCACCGTCGCGCACATAGGCCACGCCCTCTGCGGTGGTGACATGTTCAAGCACCACCCGCAGCCCCGGTGTGGCGCGGCGGATCGGCTCTAGCACGCGGTCCAGAAACACCGCCTCGCGGTCGAAGATATCTACGCTTGGGTCGGTTACCTCTCCGTGCACGCAAAGCGGCAAGCCGATTTCGGCCATACGCTCCAGCACCGCGCGCACCTTGTCAAAATCGCGCACGCCGGAGGCGGAGTTGGTGGTGGCACCTGCCGGATAAAGCTTGACCGCAGCCACCAGCCCATCGGCCGCGGCTTGTGCGACATCGGCGGGGTCGGTGGTTTCGGTGAGGTAGAGCGTCATCAGCGGTGTGAAGACGATCCCCTCGGGGATCAGGGCGCGAATCCGGTCGCGGTAGGCGCGCGCATCGGCGGCGGTAACGACGGGTGGCACAAGGTTCGGCATCACCAGCGCGCGCGCGAAATGGCGCATGGTTTCGGGCAAAACCCCTTGCAGCATCGCGCCATCGCGCAGGTGCAGGTGAAAATCGTCGGGGCGGGGCAGGGTGATGCGATCGCTCATACGCCTGCGCTAGCGCAAAGAGCGCGGTATTTCCAGCGCAATTGCCGGGCGGCCTGCCGCAAGCGGGCCGCCCGGTAGGCTTTAGAAGCTGTGGTTCAGGCCGATCCGCAGCGAATGGTAATCGGGCGTTTCTTCGGTTTCCGACAACCCGTCATAGAGCGTCGTCTTGCCGTAGTTGGAGTATTGATACTCCAGCCGCGCGTTCCAACCCGAATAGAGCTGCCGCTCATAGCCCGCGCCGACGGCGTAGCCGGTGCGGATGCTGGTGTCGGAAATGTCGAGCCCGGTTGAGCTGACTGAATAGTTGACATTTGCCGCGGCCAGACCGCCGGTCAGATAAAGCAGGCCCGTATCGCCCGCAGGCAGCCCTGCAACAAGGCGCAGGCTTGCGGCCTGATTGATGCGCGATGAGGCCGTATAGCCCGATGCGGTAAAGCTATCGGATACGCGGCCAAGCTGCAGGTCGCCTTCAACGCCCCAGACGATGCCTTTTGCCTCTTGGCGCCAGCCGAGATGCGCGGCACCAAGCACACCACCCATTGAAAGCGTTCCGGGCGTATCACCGGGCGGGGTCACCGACACGCGATCATCGCCTTCGCCAGTGAGTGCCAACGAAAGCCCCCAATAGGCACCGTCCCATTGGCCGGGAAGAGGATTGGCGATGGCAGCGCCGCTGAACACTGCCATGCATGCTACAAGACTGGGTGCCGCGAGGGCTACCCGGAAGGGTTTGCTTGCCTGCATTTGAATTGTTCCAATTCTACTATATGTTGTGTTGGTCTGACTGCTCGAAGCCGACATAATCAAGGTATAGTGTTTTGCTTCGCGAATAAAGAGCCAAGTTGCCGTGTTCCGGTGCGCCACGCGGTGCGGCACATCGTCTGCAATGCCCCGGCAGGCCGGGTGCGCTGCGGCTATTGGTGGGCTTGCAGCAGCACGCGGCTACGCGCAGGATGCCCGCGACCTTGCCGGAGAAAAGCCCGATGAAAACCGCTATCCTAGCCCTCGCTGCCTTTGGTGTTCTTTCAGGATGCAACGATCCCGGCCTGACTGGCGCGCGGGGTATAACCGAGGCAACGGCGGCCGAGGTGGTGGGCTGCACGCTGATCACCAACATTCGCATGGCACCCGGGGTTTACGGGCCGGTATTGGCCCAGACAGGGCTGGCTTACGCCAGAAACTCGGTGAAAGCCGAGGCAAAGGATGCGGGCGCAACGCATGTTGTCTTTGACCTTATAGAACCCGGTGTGCCCGTTTATGAGGTGCGCGCAGGTGCCTGGCGCTGCCCTTCTTGAGATCGATCATTGCTGCGGCGCGGCGAAAGCATAGCTGCTATGCAGCATTAGCGCTAGATATGGCAGGGTTGCTGACATATATTCGGGTCATGGGGGAACGATATCTAAAGGAGTCCCGAACATGACCTTTGTTACAGCACATGCACCGCAAGCCGAAGCACGCACCAACTGGGCGCGCAAACTGATTGATGGCATCGCGCAAGGTCTGATTCAGTATGTCGATCGTCACTCGCGGGTGGCAGAGGTTGAACGGCTGAACGCGCTATCCGATGCAGAATTGGCAAAAATTGGTATTTCGCGCGACCGGATCGTTTATCACGTCTTTTCGGACCGTTTCTGGGGCTGATCGTCGCGGAACGGCTTGGCGTGCTTGCGAGGACGCCGGGGCAGGGTAATACTCTAGTAGCGCGGTGTTCCACCCGCGCTGCGAAAAGGGGGCTACCATGCACCGGACCCACGATCAGATCGAAGATTTGCTGGAAGTGCGCGGTGATCTGCCGCGACTTGCTTGGGAGATTGGCGCGCGCCTCGTGGCTTGCGAGTTTGGCCACGCGCGGCTTGTGGTGCCTGCCGATCCGGCACTGGCCGCGGCGCTGACGGCACTGGGTGCCCAACTGCGCCCGTTTCGCGGCCAGATGCAGCCCGAGGCACCATCGCGCGCCGCCGATCCTGCGCTGCGTCACGCGCGCCGCCATGTGCAACTGCACGTCGCGCGCCTGCACGCCGACGATGAGGCCGATGACGGCGACGAGGCCGAAGACGGGCCACCCGCCGCCAACGCCTGATATCAGCGGATTTTTTCGGGCGGCAGCGTGACGCCCTTTTCAGCAAGCTCGGATTCGAGCACTTCAAAGCGCCGCCGGAATCGTGGCGCGTTCAGTCGCCGCGCGACATTGCGCGACAGAAGCGCGGTCAGATAGGGCCGATTGGCCGCATCGCAATGCGCCGCAAGCAGGCGCAGCCAGCGCGTTGAATCGCGCCGCACGCGGTAGAGCCGCCAGAACGCTGCGGCGCTGAAGCGGCCCTCGCAGGCGGCAACCAGCATCTGTTCGATCAAGCCAATTCCCAGCAGAATCGATTCGGGGTCTTGCCCGATCAGCGGGCAGGGAAGTGCCGTAACATAGGGCGCGCGAAACAGCGTGGCATGCATCGCATCCAGTTTCACCAGCGGGTCGAAAAGCACAAAGGCCTCGCCCGTGCCTTCCAGCATGTCGGGCGCATAACCATAGCGGTCGTCAAAGGCGGTGCGGCGCATGTGCGGAAAGCGGTCGTCCCAGCCAGCAATGGTCGGGTCTAGGGTTGCTTGCGGTGCCAGCGCGATCACCGTGGCACCGGGCGCGGTTACGGCAAAGGCCGCTGCCGCATAGCCCGCATGCCCTGCGCCGTAAAAGACCACGCGGTCGAAATCTTCAAAAAAGGCGTCGTCCACCAACCGGTCAAAATAGCCGAAAACGGCGCGATCCCGAAACCAAGTGTCACCGTCGCTGATGACCGAAAGACATGACCATCCGCGCGCCTTGGCGATCGCGTGGGCCATTGGTAGCTGGTCAGGCTGGCGCGCGCGAATGTTGGCCACCGTTTCGAAACTGACTAGCAACACCGGCCCTTCATCAAGGAAGAATACCCGGTGCCGTGCGCCAAGGTTTTCGCAATAACCGGCCTCGTCGCCAATCTCGTCCAGCCGCTTTGCCCATTCTTCCTGGCTCAATACGGATAGATCAGTCGTGGTTTCGACTCCGCCCAACATCGGTTTCCTGCATGTTTTGCGCAGTCAGCGCCCCCAAGTAAGGCCAACCATAGCACCTTAGCGGGCCGGATGAAGTCGGAACCGGGTTTTTTTAATGGCGACTGTTTCCCGATGCCGCCTAGTCTTTGGATGCGCTTGCGTTTGTTTCGCGTTCCGCCAGTGCCGCGCGCTGCCCCCAGCCCAACATCGCCGCGGCCGCCTCGCCAGCAAGCGGTCGGCTGGGCGGTGCCAGCAGCAATCGGCCAAAAAGCGCGCGGTAGGGTTCTTGCAGCATCAAGGTTGCGAATCGTTCGCCCCGCCATGCCACGGCGCGCGCGTGCAGCGCCGCAAGTTCGGGGTCGCCCGCCAATTCGGCGCGCAGCGGTGCAACCACATCGGCAAGCGCCAGAACCGATCGATCCTCTTCCGCGCAAAAGTTGCGCTCGACCCAGTACGACATATCAAAGGCCGAAGCATCGCGGTTGGCGCGGCCTCGCGCGGCTTTCACCACATAGGCTTGCATTGCACCCAGCGCATAGTGGTTGATCTGCGCCAGATCCCAGTTCCGTTGCCCCAGCGGCGCAAATAGCCGCCCGCTGCGGTAGGCGTCGGGCAATTGCCTGCCCGAGCCATCGCGCCAGACCTGCTCGTCTTGGCGCGCGGGGTCGGGCGCGCGCGGGCGGTGCACCCCGGGCTTGGCCCAGTGCCCGTCGTTGCGCCAAAGCGTCTTGAGCATTTGCGCGCGCCACGGCCAGATCATCTCCGCCGGGGCCGCGCGCAAGAACTGCTCGGCCATCGGGCGGTCGGCATAATTCACGACGCCGCAATTGCCGAACATCCGCCACGAAAGCGCCAGTGCATGTGCGTCGGGGCAGGCGGCCACCAACGCGGGCAAGCGGTGATCGCCCACGTGAATGTTGAGGTACTCGTCGATGTCGAGCGTGATCACCCAGTCGGCGGCAGCCAGCAACGGGTGCCTCTCGGCCAGTTTCAGCGCCGACCATTGCGGCCCCTTGGGGTGCGGCGCGGGGTTGCGCTGATGCACAAGCCATCCTAGCGCCTCCAGCCGATCAAGCATCGCATCGGTGCCGTCGCTGCAATCGTTGGAAATCGCCAGCACGTCGGTGATGCCCACGGCGCGGTGATGCGCAAGCCAATCAAGCAGAAAGCTGCCTTCATCCTTCACCGTGAGTATGGCCAGATACCGCATGTGCTAGCTTTGCCCCGCTGTCAGGCGAAGGGCAAGTGCCGCCCAGTCGGGCCGCGCCAGCAATTCGGCCACGCGCGCCCGGTGCCATTCCACCGCGCGCGCATGAAGCGCAGCCAGTATGGGGTCTCCATGCAACTCGGCCAACCAGCGCGCGGTGGTGCCATCGTGGCGGCGGATCGCATCGCACACAACCTCGGTGCGCTCGAACCGCCGCCAATAGTCCTCGCCCATGTCTTGCCCGGCATGGTTCACCCGGCCCCGGTCGCGCTTGACAAGAAACGAGTCGCGCGAACGCAAGGCGTAGTGGTTCATCTGTGCCGCCCCCCGCTCGGCCCGCAGAATCAACGCGCCCGCAACCGGCTTCCAAGGCGCGCCCCCTGCCATGCAGCGCGCCAGCGGGCGGCCCAGATCGGCGCGCGGATGCGGCATGTGAATGCCTATCCGCGCGATGTTTTCCAAACCTCGGAACAGAGATTTGACATAGGTTCCACCCGCACCCTCCGGTTCGGCGCGCCGGAATTGCTGGGTCACCGGGCGGTCTTCATAGCCCACAATGCCAGCCGAGCCAAAGATCCGCCAACTGATGCCAATCACCTCGGCACCAATGGGCGAGGCACCTATCAGCGCCGCAAACGAACCATCGCCCACCTTTACCGTCAGGAACTCATCCGCATCGCAGACCAAGATCCAGTCTGCCTTGGTAACCTCGTCATACCAGCGCGATTGGCGCAGCGCCGCGCGCTGAATCCCGCCATGCTGGGTGTGGCGCGTGGCGTGATGGCG
>NZ_JBFHIA010000125.1:0-8913 GCF_041596715.1 Phaeovulum sp. | reverse complement strand
TTGCAGGTCTTTTGTGGCCTTGCTGGGCTTTTCCGCGCGCTCGATTTCGACATAGGCGCGCAGGCGATCAGCATCCGAGTTCGGGCGTTCATGGTCTGCAATATGTCGCGTCATGGCGTGCTCCTTCTCTCTACGGACCCTCAACATAACATCTGCGGGGCGAGATTTCACCCCTGCGGCGTCATTGCCTTGCGCTGCCGAGCACGTTCCAGCCCAAGAGCGCGCTCTCGCCAAATGATCAAAACGCCCGCCAGAATCACCAGCGAGGCCCCGCCAAGCATGATCAGCGTGGGAACTTCGTCGAAGATGAAATAGCCAATCGCCAGCGCAAAAATCATCGAAGCGTATTCGAAAGGCGCAATCACTCCGGCGTCCGCGTAGCGGTAGCTTGAGGTCAGAAATATCTGGCCCAAACCGCCAAGAAGCCCTGCGAGCACCAGCAACACCGCCTCGCCCAAGGTGGGAATCACCCAACCGAACGGCAGTGTGACAAGGCTGAGCACGCTTGCGGTGACGGAAAACCAGAACACGATGGCGCTGGTTCGCTCGGTTGCGACCAGTTTGCGCACGAATACTTGCGCCAACGCCGAACAGAGCGCCCCCATCAGCACCACGACAGCGCCTAGAGCCTCGCGCTCATTTGCTACGCCCACACCACTCAAACGCGGCGAAAGCACGATGAGCACACCCACCAACCCAAGGGCCACTGCGGTCATGCGAAAGGCCCGCACCTGCTCGCCCAGAAACATCGCCGCGAAAACAACCGTCAGCAACGGCGAAGCATAGCCGATTGCCGTAACCTCGGGCAAAGGCAGCAACCCAAGGCCCGCAAACCCCAGCCCCATCGCCGTGGTTCCCAGAACGCCACGCCAGACATGCCCTATAGGGCTTGCCACCCGGATTCCGCTTTGCAGCTCTCGCCGAGCGGCCAGCCAGACAAGAATCACCGGAATCGCGAAGAACGAGCGAAAGAACACGGCCTCTCCGGCAGGCACATGCGCCGACGACGCCTTGATCAAAGACGACATGGCGATGAAAACCAGCACCGAAATCAGTTTTAGCAGGATACCGCGCAGAGGTGACATGGCGCCACGTTAGCGCCCCCACAGTACCAAAGGAAAGACCACCAGGCGTTCCGGTTACAATTCTTCGGCCAGCCGCGCCGAGGCCCAGGCGGCCGCATCGGCCACGGCCTCGTCTGCATCGCCGCGCAACCCCTCGGCTACGCGGCGCAAATCGGCAACGCCGGAATTGCCAATCGCATACAACACATTGCGCACCATCCGGTCGCGCCCGATCCGCTTGATCGGGCTACCCGAAAACCGCGCGCGAAAACCGGCATCATCCAGCGCCGCGAGTTCCGCCAAAAGCGGTGGCTCTGCCTCGCGCGGGGTGTAGCGCAACTCGTGCGCCGCTGCGGCAAACTTGTTCCACGGGCAAACCGCCAGACAATCGTCGCAGCCATAGATGCGGTTTCCCAGCAATGGGCGCAGCGCCGGATCGACCGGTCCACGATGCTCGATCGTCAGGTAGGAAATGCAGCGCCGCGCGTCGAGTTGCCAGGGCGCGGGAAAAGCCTTGGTCGGGCAGATGTCGAGACAGGCCGTGCAAGCACCACAATGCTCGCGCTCGGGCGGATCGGGTTCCAGATCCAGCGTCGTGAAAATTGCGCCCAAAAAGAACCAATTGCCCAGATCGCGCGCCAAAAGGTTTGTATGCTTGCCCTGCCAGCCCAAGCCCGCAGCCGCTGCCAGCGGTTTTTCCATCACCGGCGCGGTATCGACGAATACCTTGATCTCGCACCCCGTCTCGGCCACCAGCCAGCGCCCCAACCGCTTTAGCCGGGCCTTGACGATATCGTGGTAATCGCGGCCCTGCGCATAAACGCTGATCGCGCCTCGCTCTGGTCTTTCTAAAACGGCCAAAGGGTCGCCCGCGGGTGTGTAGACCTCGGCAAGCATCAGAACCGAGCGCGCGTCGGGCCAGAGTGCCGCGGGGTTGCCGCGCCATTCCATCCGCTCGGCCATCCAACCCATTTGCCCGTGCCGTTCAGCCGCCACAAACGCCGCCAGCCGCGACGCCAGTTCTGGCACCGCGTCGGGCCGCATGACCCGCGCCTTGGAAAACCCCTCGGCCAATGCCTGATCGATCAGCCGCGCTTTCATGCGCCCCTGCTTCCTTGCTGCCAAAACATCGTCGGGCGCGTGCGCCAGACTGCTCCGATCCCTCAGAAATCGAGCTCTGCATATTGCGGCGATGGCGGCATCCCCGGCACATGGTCCGCCAAAAGCGAGCGGAAAGCAGGCCGCGACTTGATCTTGGCGTACCAGTCCTTGACCGTGACCGAGCGGTCCCAATCGACATCAGAGATGTAATCGAGGCAGCTCAGATGCGCCGCTGCGCTGAAATCGGCAAGGGTCAGCACGTCGCCCGCCAACCAGCGGCGCTGATCCAGCAGCTCGCCCATGTAGTCTAGATGCCGCTTGATCGCGCTAAGCCCCGATTTCACGGTCTTGCTGTCTGGGTAGCCTTCCTTGCGGATCTTTTTCCAGACCCGCTCACCCATAACCTTTGTCGTGACGTCCGCGTTGAACTTGTCGTCGAACCACGCGCAGAGGCGCCGCACCTCGTAACGCGCCTGTGGGTCGCGCGGCAGCAAGGGCGGGGTCGGCACGGTTTCGTCGACATATTCGCAAATCGCTTGGCTTTCAGCCATGATCCGCCCGTCGAGCCGCAGCACCGGCACCTTGCCCGCGGGGTTGCGGCGCAAAAACTCGGGCGAGGCTTCCCAATACCGCTCTTCGACCAGTTCGACCTCGATCTTCTTCTCGGCCAGCACAAGGCGGACCTTGCGGCAGAATGGAGAAAGAGCGACGTGGTAAAGACGGTTCATCCGAATGGCCTGCGTGAGGGTAGCTTCTTTGTGATAGCGACGGTGGGGTGGTGGATCAATGGGCAAGGCCCGACTTGCCGCGCAATCCTCTGCCCAATCCCCGCGTGATTGGCGCAAGAGGGTTCGGTATGCGCAGCTTTTCGCAGCGGATCAGCCTTCTTGCACTATCCAGCGCGGATGCGCGGTGCGAACGCGAACACTTTCCCAGTGCTTGCGGGCTTCCCCGCGCCTTCGCCAAAATCTCGCACAGGGTATTCGGCCAGCAAGCGAAGCCGGTGGCGCGGCAGATGCTTGCGCCCCGGATCGCCCACCAGAACCGTGATCCCCGCGCTTGTGCAGTGGTCGAACCAACGGGTCATGCGTGCTGCAACATCGGCGGCATAGAACACATCACCCGCGGCAATCAGATCTACCTCTGGCGGAGGTTCGCAGGTGACATCTTCACCCAATACCTTGATGCCGACGCTGTTGACTTCGGCGTTCAGCGCGCTGGCGGCTGCGCCAAACGGGTCTGTATCGGCGCAAATCACGCATTCCGCCCCGACTTTGGCTGCGGCAATGCCAACCACCCCGGACCCCGCGCCAAGGTCGAGCACGCGCAGCCCGCGCGCGACTTCGTGGTTCTGCAGAAAATGGCGGGCCAAAGCGGCACCCCCCGCCCAAAGATAGGCCCAATAGGGAATGGAGCCCAAACGCGAAAGCCCACTGCCCGAATGCGCTTGAAAAAGCGTGATCTCGGGCAGAAGCGGTGCCGGGGCGGGCCGCAGGTTTTCGCGGATGAAGGCGGTGGCTTCGGGCAGCGTGCGGTTTACTCCCAACACGCGGTTCGCCCATCGGCCTTTATGGTTTCGGCCCCATCGGCAATCGCCTCGGCGCGGCGGCTTACAAATGCAGAAGGGTTGGCGGCATCGCGCCGCTTTGGGTCGGGCAAGACGGCGGCCAGCAGCGCCGCCTGCCGCGCGGTCAACTTGTCGGGCGTGGTGTTGAAATAGCCTTCGGCTGCGGCATGCACCCCAAAAACCCCGGTGTCGAACTCTGCCACGTTCAGATAGACCTCAAGCACTCTCCGCTTGGTCCAGACCAGTTCCACCATCGGGGTGATAGCGGCCTCGAACGCCTTGCGCGGCCAGCTTCGGCCCTGCCAGAGAAACACGTTCTTGGTGACCTGCTGGCTGATGGTAGAGCCGCCCCGTGTGCCCCCTTCGGCAATCGCCGCCCGTATCGCGGGCACGTCAAAGCCCCAGTGCAGGCAGAAATTGGCGTCTTCCGCCGCCACGACCGAGCGTGCCATGACCGGGTTGATGTCTTCAATCGGCACCCATTTGCGATGGGTCTGACCCAGCCGCCACCACTCGCCAAGAATGGTCATGGTGATCGGCGGGTTGACGAATGCGTAAATCGCGATCGAGGTCAGCATCAGCCCCGTCGCCAGCACAGCGCCACGCCAGAACCAATACCACACCCAGCGCAAGGCACGCGCTAGCAGGCCACGGCGCGGTGGTTCGGGCGGCTCTGGTGGGGCTGACTTTTTCTTTGCCATGCCGCAGGTAAGACACGGCCCCCGCCCCGGTCAAGGGGCAGGGGTGTGCGCCTTATTCGGCGGGCATCGCCGCGGCTTCGCGGGTCAGCGGATGCGGCAGATGCGCCAACATCTCGCGCGGGCAGACCTGAAGGAAATGGCCCTTTTCCTCGGCCCAGTTTTGCAGGATCTCGCGCGCCTTGACGCTGCCGGTTTCGGCAAAGTGCCGCTCGACCAGTTCCTTGAGCTGCGCTTCCCAATGCGGGTGCTCGATGCCGCAAGTAACCAGCGTTTCAAGGTTCATATAGCTGCGCGCGCGGCCTGCGGGGTTATAGACATAGGCCATGCCGCCGGTCATCCCAGCGCCGAAGTTGGCCCCGATCGCGCCAAGAATCACCGCCACGCCACCGGTCATATATTCACAACCGTTAGAGCCACAGCCCTCGACCACCACCTTAGCGCCCGAGTTTCGCACCGCGAAACGCTCGCCTGCGCGGCCTGCGGCAAAAAGGTAGCCCTCGGTTGCACCGTAAAGCACGGTGTTGCCGATGATCGTGTTCTCGCTTGCCACCAACCGGCTGCCCATCGGCGGGCGCACCACGATGATGCCGCCCGACAGGCCCTTGCCGACGTAGTCGTTCGCGTCGCCCATAACCTCAAGCTTCAGCCCCGGTGCCGCGAAAGCGCCCAGCGACTGGCCGCACGAGCCGGTCAGCTTGATCGTCAAATGGTCGGGCTGCAACGCGTTCTTCATGCCGAAATTGCGCACGATATGGCTGCTGGCGCGGGTGCCGATAGTGCGGTGCGTGTTGCGAACCGCATAGCTCAGCTGCATCTTTTCGCCGTCTTCGAAGAAACGTGCACCATCGCGCACGATTTCCGCATCAAGCGTGTCGGGCACGTGGTTGCGCGGTTTCGAGCGGTCGTAGACGATTCTGTCAAAGCCATCGACTGTAATCAGCAGCGGATTCAGGTCGAGATCATCAAGGTGCTCGGACCCGCGGCTGACCTGTGCCAGCAGGTCGGCGCGCCCGATCACCTCATCAAGGGTGCGTGCGCCAATGCTGGCAAGGATTTCACGCACTTCTTGCGCATAGAAGGTAATCAGGTTCACCACCTTGTCGGCGGTGCCGTTGAACTTGGCGCGTAGCACCGGGTCTTGGGTGCACACGCCCACCGGGCAGGTGTTGCTTTGGCACTGACGCACCATGATGCAGCCCATCGAAATCAGCGCGGCGGTGCCGATGCCGTATTCTTCGGCACCCATCATCGCCGCCATCACGATGTCGCGGCCAGTGCGCAGGCCGCCGTCGGTGCGCAGCGTCACGCGTTCGCGCAGCCGGTTCATGGCCAGCACTTGGTGCGCTTCGGTCAGGCCCATTTCCCACGGCAGACCGGCGAACTTGATCGAGGTTGCGGGGCTTGCCCCGGTGCCGCCGTTGTGCCCCGAGATCAGGATCACATCGGCCTTGGCCTTGGCCACGCCCGCGGCGATGGTGCCAACACCCGACGAGGCGACCAGTTTGACCGTCACCTTGGCGCGCGGGTTGATCTGCTTGAGGTCATAGATCAGCTGCGCGAGGTCTTCGATCGAATAGATGTCGTGGTGTGGCGGTGGGCTGATTAGCGTCACACCGGGGGTGGAATGGCGCAGGCGCGCGATCAGCGCCGTCACTTTCATGCCCGGCAGCTGCCCGCCTTCACCGGGCTTTGCCCCTTGCGCGACCTTGATTTCAAGCTCTTCGCAAGCATTGAGGTATTCGGCGGTCACGCCAAAACGCCCCGAGGCGACCTGCTTGATCTTGGCCGAGGGGTTATCGCCGTTTGGTTCCGGCACGAAATGCGCCGGGTCTTCGCCACCTTCGCCGCTGTCCGATTTCGCGCCGATCCGGTTCATGGCGACGTTCAACAGCTTGTGCGCCTCGGGCGACAGCGCGCCAAGGCTCATGCCGGGTGTCACAAACCGCTTCCGGATCGAGGTGATGCTTTCTACCTCTTCAATCGGCACCGGCTTGCCCAGCGGTTTGATGTCGAGCAAATCGCGCAGATGGATAGGCGGGTTGGCCCGCATCATTGCGGTATATTGCTTCCAAAGGTCGAAGCTGCCCTGCTCGCACGCGGTCTGCAAAATGTGCATCGAAGGCGCTTCCCAGGCGTGTTTCTCGCCCGATTGCCGCGCCTTGTAGAAGCCGCCGACCGGCAGGATAACTTGGTCATTGCTCCATGCGCGGGCGTGCACTTGTTCCAGCTTGCGCTGAATACCGTGCAGACCGATGCCGGAAATGCGGCTTGGCATACCGGGGAAGTATTCGGCCACCATCGCGCGGCTCAACCCCACCGCTTCAAAGTTCAGCCCGCCCCGGTAGCTGGAAATCACCGAAATGCCCATCTTGGACATGATTTTCAGCAGCCCCGCGTCGATTGCATCGCGGTAGCGGCGCATCGCCTCTTCCAGCGTGCCATCCAGCAACCCGCGAGAGACGCGGTCGGCCACGCTGTCTTGCGCGAGATAGGGGTTCACCGTGGTGGCGCCACAGCCGATCAGCACCGCAAAATAATGTGGGTCGATACATTCGGCTGACCGCACGTTTACGCTGGTAAAGGTGCGCAGGCCTTTGCGCGTCAGCCAACTGTGCACGGCGCTAGTGGCCAGAATCATCGGCATCGGCACCCGGTCGGGGCCCTGCGCCTCGTCCGTCAGCACAAGGTGGTTGGCCCCCGAACGCACGGCATCTTCGGCCTCGGCGCGAATACGCTCTAGCCCGTCGCGAAGCGCCTCTTGCCCGGCACCTGCGGAGAAGGTGCAGTCGATCGTGGTGACAGAGCCGCCAAACTGGCGCTTCATTTCCTCGAACTCGCCGTTGGCGATGAACGGGCTTTCGAGAATCAGAATCTCGGTCTGGCTGCTGTCTTCGTCGAGCACGTTCTTGAGGTTGCCGAAGCGCGTCTTCAGGCTCATCACCCGGTTTTCGCGCAGGCTGTCGATCGGCGGGTTGGTGACCTGACTGAAGTTCTGCCGGAAAAAGTGCGAAAGCGGCCGGTAGATTTTTGATAGCACCGCGGGCGGGGTATCATCGCCCATCGAGGCCAGCACTTCCTTGCCGTCCTCGGCCATCGGCGCGAGAATCTGTTCCAGTTCTTCCAGCGTATAGCCCGCCGCGATCTGGCGCTTGCGCAGTTCAGCCCCGGTGCGCAGCGTGTGTTCCGGCACATCGCGCATGATGTCGTTGAGGTTGATAACCTTGGAAACCCATTCGCCAAACGGCTGGCTGCCCGCCAGACGGTCTTTGATGGCGCGGTCGTGGTAAAGTTTGCCGGCCTTCATATCGACCGCGATCATCTGGCCGGGCCCCAACGCGCCTTTTTCGGCGATGTTGGACTCGGGCACCGGCACCATGCCCATTTCCGAGCCCGCAATCAGCAGCCCGTCAAGCGTCAGCACATAGCGCATGGGGCGCAGGCCGTTACGGTCCAGCCCGCCGCAGACCCAGCGACCATCGGTCATGGCAAGCGCCGCGGGGCCGTCCCACGGCTCCATCACCGCGTTGCAATAGGCATACATATCCTGCCAAGATTTCGGAATGTCGTCGGTGTAGTTCGACCAAGCCTCGGGCACGAGCATGGTCTTGGTCATCGGTGCCGAGCGACCAGAGCGCACCATCACCTCGAACACCGCATCCAGCGCGCCACTGTCTGACGTGCCTGCCGGGATGATCGGCTTGATATCCTCTGCCGCGTCACCGAAGGCCGAAGAGGCCATGCGGATCTCGTGGCTTTTCATCCAGTTGACGTTGCCTTTGAGGGTGTTGATCTCGCCGTTATGGGCCAACATGCGGAACGGCTGGGCCAGCGCCCATTGCGGGAAAGTGTTTGTCGAATACCGCTGGTGATAGATCACGAAGGCCGATTCAAACCGCTCGTCGCGCAGATCGGGGTAGAACACCGCAACCTGTTCGGCCAGCATCATGCCCTTGTAAATGAGCGAACTGCACGAAAGCGAGCAGATGTAGAGCCCCGCGATTTGCGCGGCCAGCGCCGCTTTCTCGATGCGGCGGCGGATGATGTATAGCTCGCGCTCGAAGGTTTCGCGGTCGATATCTTTTTCGCAGCGGATCAGGATTTGCTCGATTTCCGGCCGCGTCGCATTCGCTTTTTCGCCCAGCACATCGGTGTTCACCGGCACGTGCCGCCAGCCATAGATGTAATGGCCCATGCGCAGCACTTCGGTTTCCACGATCGTGCGGCAGCGTTCTTGCGCGCCAAAGTCGGTGCGCGGCAGGAACACCTGCCCCACGGCGATCAGTTTGGTCATGTCGGGCTCGTGCCCTGTGCGGCGCACCTGATCGTAGAAGAACTTGACCGGGATCTGCACATGGATGCCCGCGCCGTCGCCGGTTTTGCCATCGGCATCGACGGCCCCGCGGTGCCAGACCGCTTTCAGCGCCTCGATCCCGTGTTCGACGACCTGCCGCGAGGGGCTGCCATCAATCGAAACCACAAG
>NZ_JBFHIA010000124.1:0-8918 GCF_041596715.1 Phaeovulum sp. | reverse complement strand
GTGCGCAGCAATACCAGCGCCACGAACAACAATATGAATCCCGCGATGCTGATCAGCAGCGGGAAGTAATAGACATCCGAGACATTCTCTTCAACGTCGAGCGAAAGGCTTGCGCCCTGATGCAGCCCCTGATTCCAGAAGTTCACCGCATAGCGGCTCAAAAGCGCGAAAACCGACCCGACAAGGCACAAAACACCTGTAAGATCCGCCGCGGTATCGGGGTTTTCGATCGCTTCCCAAAGCGCCATGTAGCCAAGGTAGAACAGGAACAAGATCAGAAACGAGGTTAGCCGCGGATCCCACGCCCACCATGTGCCCCACATCGGCTGCCCCCAGATCGCCCCGGTAAACAGCGCGATCAGCGTCATCACCAAACCGATCGGCGCGGCCGCCTTGGCCGCAAGCGCCGAAACATGGTGCCGCCGGATCAACCAGATCAACGAAGTCACGAGCATCATCGCCCAGATGTTGATCGCCATCATCGCGGCAGGCACATGGACATAAAGGATCTTGACGGTCGAGCCAAACTCCTGCGCCTCGGGCGTAAAGAAAAAGCCCCAGATCAACCCGACCACAATCGCCAATGCGGCCAGCCCCGTCGTCCAAGGCAAGGCCCAGGACGAGGTCTGCATGAACTTCTTCGGATTGGCATATTCCCAGATCGACATGGCGCTTGGCTACCTTTCTTGCGGCGGGCACTCAATTCACTATCACGTCACTCGCGCGTGCTTCTAGCGCAGATTGACGCGGATCGCGGCGGCCGAGGCAAAAGGCACCAGCGCAATGCAGGCCGCCGTAATCCCCGCCAGAAACAGCATCGGCACTGCGGTCACCCCACCCTCGGCACCACGCTTGATCAATTCAGCGCCAAACAGCAGCGTCGGCACATAAAGCGGCAGCACCAGCAACGACAAAAGCAACCCGCCCCGCTTCAACCCCACCGTCAACGCCGCCCCGAACGCCCCCAAGACCGAAAGCGCCGGCGTGCCGATCGCCAGCGACAGCACCAACCACGGATAGGCCGGCCCGGGCAGGTTCAGCAAAACCCCGAAGACCGGCGCGGCCAGCACCAATGGCAACCCCGTGGTCAGCCAATGCGCCAAGGCCTTGATGCTGACCACCGCTTCCATCGGAATCGGCGCTGTGGCCAAAAGATCAAGTGAGCCGTCCTCGAAATCGAGCGCGAAGATGCGATCCAGCGACAAAAGACAAGCCAAGAGCGCACCGACCCAAAGGATGCCCGGCGCGATTTTCGAAAGCGTTCCGCCCTCGGGCCCCACGCCAAACGGCACCAACACCGTGACGATCAGAAAAAACGCAAGCGACAGCCCGAACCCGCCCCCGGCCCGCACCGCAAGCCGCAGATCTCGCAGCAAAAGCGCAATCATGCCTCGCCCTCCCGGTGCAAACTGCCAGATGCGCCTCCGGCGGGGATATTTGGACTGAAGCATTGGATCTGCTTCAGACAGAAATATCCCCCGCGGAGCGCCGCACGGGTGCAGGTGCGAATGCGCTGGGTCATGCGAAGGCCTCGTCAAAGCCACCGCGCACGCCACCTGCATCCGGGCCGCGCGCTTTCAGCGCCGTCAGATCAAGTGTCATCGCCTCGGCAACGCCGATGTCGATATGCGTGGCAATCAGCGCCGCGCCCCCGGTCGCGAGATGTGCGCGCAAGGCCGCCGCGAATAGCGCCACTGATGCGGCATCGAGCGAAACCGTGGGTTCATCGAGCACCCAGACTGGGCGCCCGGTGACCAAAAGCCGCGCCAAGCCGAGCCGCCGCTTTTGCCCAGCCGAAAGGCTCATCGCCGGGCGCGCCGCAAGGGCTTCAAGGTTCATTGCGCTCAGCGCCGGACCAAGCCGGTTGGGCTGCCCGTAAATCGCGGCCCAGAATCCAAGGTTTTCGGTGACGCTGAGTGTCGCTTTCAGACCGTCGGCGTGGGCACCGTAGGCGATCGTGTCGGGGTTCCCAAGTATCCGCCCCGCAAGCGGCGGTTGCAAACCCGCAACGGTGCGCAGCAGCGTCGTCTTGCCGCAGCCGTTCGCGCCGCGCAGCACCAGCGCCTGCCCGGCGCCAAGCGCAAAGCTCACCCCTTCGAGAATGGCGATTCCGCCGCGCGCCACCGCGAGAGAGTCAAGCGTAAGCAGCGCGGCCATCCCTTAAGCCTCGGCTTCTGGCAAGGGCAGAAGTGCTGCCGCAACGCGCCGCCCCTCGGCCAGCAGATGATTGTAGCTGCGCGCCGCGATTGCGGTGGCCATCACCTCGTACATCAACCCTGCTTGCATCAGCTCAACCTTGAGCGCGGCAGGCAAGGCAGTGATCGACGCGCCCGTGCCCAAGACGACCAGATCCACTCGCCCCGCCAGCGCCGTGATCGCGGCGCTATCGGTGAACCCAACCCAAGGGGTGGCCTTCTCGGCGCAGATCACAAGCGGTCCATGCACAAGCAGACCCGCGACACGAAAGAAGCCAGGTCCGATGCTGTCGATTGGCAGCCCTTCGCCAAAGTCGGCCTCAGGGAACTGCATCGAAACCCTCTGTCTCCGGATCTGGAGCTGGTTTCTTCGGTTCGCGGTTGACGCCGAGATAGAGCACAACGTTCTTGGCCACGAACACCGAGGAATAGGTGCCCACGACCACGCCCCATGTCATCGCAAAGACAAAGCCGCGGATCACGTCACCACCCAGCACCAGCAGCGTGATCAGCGCCACAAGCGTGGTGCCAGAGGTCATCACGGTGCGGCTGAGCGTTTCGTTGACCGAGATATTCATCACATCGCGCAGCGGCATCACCTTGTATTTGACAAGGTTTTCGCGCAGCCGGTCGAACACGACCACGGTGTCGTTGATCGAATAACCCAAGATCGTCAGTAGCGCCGCGATGATGGAAAGATCGAACTTGAGTTGCAGGGCGGCAAATATGCCAACCGTCACGACGACATCATGCACCAGTGCGGCAACCGCGCCCACCGCATATTGCCACTCGAACCTGAGCCAGATGTAGAACAGGATCGCTGCATTCGCGGCCAGCACGGCGAAAAGCGCGGTCTGGATCAACTCGCCCGAAACCTTTGGGCCGACAGATTCGACCGAGGTGAAGATCACCTCTGGATCAACAGCTTGCACCGCCGCCTCGACTGCCGCCACCATTTCGGGCGTTGCACTTTCGGCATCCGATTGCGCCTGAATGCGGATCATCGCCACATGCTCGTCGGCGGCGAAGGTAGGGTCGAACACCTCGGTAATCGTGATATCGCCAAGGTTCAGCGGCGACACGGCCGCGCGATAGGCGGCAACGTCGATTGCCGATGTGGTCTCGGTGCGGATCGTGGTGCCGCCCTTGAAGTCGATACCAAAATTGAGCCCCATCGTCACGATCAGCACGATGGAGACCAGCACCATCAGCACCGACAAACCAAAGGTGCCCGCCTGCCAGCGAAAGAAATTGATCGTGGTGTGTTCCGGGACGAGTTTGAGACGAAATGCCATGGCTGCCCCTCAGACGGTGATGGTTTTCGGACGGCGGCGCTCGAACCAGAACACCATCATTAGCCGAGTTACAAAGATCGCGGTGAAGACCGAGGTGGCGATACCCACCGTCAGCGTCACTGCGAAACCGCGCACCGGGCCGGACCCTACCAAGAACAGGATCACTGCGGTGATGAACGTGGTGATGTTGGCATCGACGATCGCCGACATCGCCTTTTCATAGCCGAGTTCTATTGCTCGCGCGGGCCCTCGTGCAGAGCGCAACTCTTCACGGATACGCTCGAACACCAGCACGTTCGCATCGACCGCCATGCCGATGGTCAGCACGATCCCGGCGATGCCCGGCAGCGTCAGTGTGCCACCTATCAACGAAAGTATGCCGAAGATCAGCGCCATGTTGATGTAAAGCGCAATCGAGGCGAAGACCCCGAAGATGCCGTAGGAGGCGACCATGAACACCACCACCAAGACCATGCCCACCATTGCGGCAAGGCTGCCTGCGTCGATGCTGTCTTGCCCCAGTTCGGGGCCGATGGTGCGTTCTTCTAGGAAGGTCATTTTCGCCGGCAAAGCGCCCGCACGCAGAAGCACCGCCAAATTGGTCGAGCTTTCGACCGTGAAATTGCCGGTGATGATCCCTGACCCACCGGGAATATGGCTCTGGATGATCGGCGCTGAAATCACTTCCTCGTCGAGCACGATGGCGAACAGTTTGCCAATATTGGCACCGGTATATTCGCCAAACTTGCGCGCGCCCGCAGGGTTGAAGCGGAACGCGACGGCGGGGCTTCCGTTCTGGTCGAAATCAGGTAGCGCGTCGGTCAATTCCTCGCCTGTCACGACGGGAACGGAGTCGAGCGTATAGTAAAGCCCCTTCTCTTCGATCGAGGGGTAGATCACCTCACCCACGCCCGCGATCGCGTTGGCATTAGAGCCGCGCGAGATGACCGGGTGGAAGGCAAGCTGCGCGGTCGTTCCGATCAGCGCCTTCAGCTCTTCTGCCGAACCGATGCCGGGCACCTGAATCAAGATCCGGTCGCTGCCTTGCCGCTGAATCGTCGGCTCGCGCGTACCCACCTCATCGACGCGGCGACGGATGATTTCGAGGCTTTGCTGCATCGTCCGGCTGTCGGTCGCGGCCTTTTCGGCATCCGACAGCGTTATCACGATCTGGTCACCTTCGGCGCTGATCGCAAGATCGTTCTGCCCGATCCCTGAAAGTGACACCACCGGCGTGGCCAAGGTCGCGGCCAGTTCCAGCGCGCGCGCCATTGCGGTAGGCTCGCCGATCTGCACGCGCAAAGTGCCAGTGTCCGATGGCGCGCGGCGCACCGCGCCAACGGTGGCGCGCTCATCTGCCAGCACGCTGCGCAATTCGGGCCAGAGCGCATCCATCCGCGCCTTGTAGACATCGGCCAGCTGCACCTCTGCAAGCAGCTGCGCGCCACCCCGCAGATCCAGCCCGAGGTTGACTAGCCCGGAGGGCAGCCAATCGGGCCAGCCGGCGCGCGCCGCTGCCTGTTCTTCGGTCTCGAAACCGTTGGAGGCGGCGGCGGCAAGCGCGTCGTTATGCGCCTCGACCCGGGCGTAGAACATGTTCGGTGCCGCATAGGCTATCCCGAGCACGCAAACCCCGACGATCAAGACCCGTTTCCACAAGGATATCTGCAGCATGGATCAAGACTCAGTTGGAATTGGCGGCGGCAGGCTCGGTTTTCGAAAGCACTTGCGCGATGGTGCCCTTGACCACGCGCACCTTGACGCCGGTCGCGATCTCGACCTCAAGCTCGCCATCTTCACGCACATGCGCGACCTTACCAATGATGCCGCCCTGCGTGACGACCTGATCGCCGCGACGCAGCGCTTCGACCATCTTGCGGTGTTCCTTGACCTTCTTTTGCTGCGGCCGGATCAGCAGAAAATACATGATCGCGAAAATCAGAATCAGCGGAATGAACTGGGTCAACGCCGAGCCTGTGGCGCCGCCACCAACGGCTTGGGCATAAGCGGGGGTTACGAACATGTCGGACCTCATGGTTGGAGTGCGCGGGGCGCCTGAAAAAGTTGGCGCACCCTATCTGTGCACCCCGGCAATGGCAAGCAAGGGGTGTGCTAGCGTATAAACCGCAGAGTCAGCCGCAGGGCGTAGGCCGCGTCGGTCAGTTCCGGCGGGGCTGCGGCAAAGGGTGCGGCGGCGCGCGCGGCCGCAAGCGCTGCTTGGTCGAGCGCTACGGAGCCCGAGCTTTCGGCGATTTCGACCGATTGCAACGCGCCATTGCGCGCGACAGCAAGCAATAGCGTCACTGCGCCTTCACCGCCGCCTACCGGGCTGCGTTGGCGCCGCTGCAACGCCGCGCGCACCTCGGCGCCCCAAGCGGCCAGCGCGCTTTGCCGGGCAGAGGTGCTTGCGGTTGCGGCGCGTGCGCTGCCCGCGGTGCCTGTTGCTTGGCCCTGCCCCGCCCCCGCCGCGCGCAGTGCCGGGCGCGGGGCCGGTGCAGGCGCTGCTGCGGGGGCAAGTGCTGGCGCGGGTTCAGCATCGGCGGTGGGCGTATCTTCGACTTGTGTATCGGCGGGCTGCGCATCGGCGGTGGGCGCGCTTGGCAGGGCTTCGTGCTGGGGCGGTGGCGCGGGCGCACGTGGAACCGTTTCTGTTGCCAGCTGGGTCGCAGGCACTGGCTGCAACAGCCTTGGCGACGCCGCGTCGGGCATAGGCAGCGGCGGGGATAGCGTAGCTTCGGGTGTTGCGGGGGGCGTTGCGGGGGGCGTGGCCAAGGTTGGCGGGCTATCCCACGCCGCAACCAGCGCCGTCAGATCGCCCGGTGCCGCGCGGAGCGTTGCCGCCGCATCGCCCCCTTCGCCGCCCGCACCGCTGGCCGACTGTGGCGGATCGAACCCTGCCAGAACCGCCAAATGCAGCGCCAGTGCCGCGGCAAGGCAAGCCAGCGCCGGGCCAAACCCGCTCATGGCTGGCGCGTCACGAGCGTTACCGCGCCAAAACCCGCCGCCGCAATCTGCGGCATCAGCGCGGCAAGTGACGCCGCGGGGGCATCTGCGTCGGCACGCAGCAGCAAGGCTGGCGGCGATGCGGCGCAATCCGCGCTGGCGCAAAGCGCATCACGCGCCTTTGCCAGCGCCACAAGGGCCGCATCGCCCAACTCCGCCGCAAAGCCCGGCTGCCCGTCCGCATCAAGATGCAGCGTCAGGGCCGCGTCGGGGGCGGCCAGCCCCTCGGCCTCGGGCAGCGACACGGCAAAGGGTTCGGGCGGTGCAAGTTTGGCTGCGATCAGGAAAAAGATCAGCAGCAGAAACACCACGTTGATCATCGGCAGCAAGTTTTCGGCAGGGCGGCGGCGGGGCGGGGGCGAAAAATCCATCACGGCACCAGCAACAATTGCGTCAACCCCGCACTGCGCAACACATCGGCCACCGCAACAAGGTCTTGCACCGCAGCGCCATCGCGCGCGCGTAGGACCACCGCATCAGCGGGGCCCGCCATCAGCGCAACAAGCGCGCCCACCAGCGCCTCGGGTGCAAGCGCTATGCCATTAAGCCGCAGCGCCCCGCCCGCGCCAATCTCGATCAGCCGCGGCGGGCCGGACCACGCCGCCCCCTGCCCCGGCGTTGCCACCGAAAGGGTCAGCGCGCCCTCGGTGCCAAAGCGCGAGGCGAGCATGAAAAACACCAGCAGCAAAAACACCACGTCGATCATCGGCGTAAGGCTGGCGCGGCGATGGCGGCGGGGCGGTCCAAAGGAAAACATCACCCGCGCCCTTCGGGGCTACGCAGAAACACCTGCGTTGCGGCATCTTCCATGTCGTGTCGCAAGCGGTCTACCACGCTTTCAAAGGCAGTCAGCGCCACCTGTGCGGGAATCGCCACCGCCATGCCAGCCGCCGTGGTCAGCAAGGCTTCCCAGATGCCGCCTGCGAGCGTTGCCGGGTCAGCGCGCGCGCCTGCCAGTTGCAGCGCCTGAAACGCCGCGATCATGCCGGTGATCGTGCCCAGCAAGCCCAAGAGCGGGCCGATGGTGGCGGCAAGTTCCAGACCGCGCAGCCCGCGCCCGGCATCGGCCAGCAGCGCGCGCGCCACGCGCCCGGTCTCGGCCTCGGCGGCGGGGCGCGAAAGCGAGGGGTTCAGCGCCGCCTGCATCGCGGCGCGGGCCAGACGCGCACGCAGACTGTTGCGCGGCGCTATTGCCGCCAGCGCCTCGGTGTCGCGTCCAGCGGCCCAATGCGCTAGCGCCGCGGCGGTATGCCTGCCGCCCGACCACGCGCCGAACGCCATCAACATCCAGACTTTCCACAGAATCAGCGCCAGCGTTGCCACCGATAGCGCGGCAATCGCCCACATCGCCGCCCCGCCCATGTCGAGCAGGGTCTGCACGCGGGCAAATGCATCGAGGGCAGCTGCATCTGGGCTCATCACTCTTGCCTCCCGGCGCAAAGGCTAGGCGAACGCGCCACGCGCCTCGTGGTAAAAGCACGTGGCGCGCCTGTCAAATGGCTCAGAGGAAAGCGTCGGCGACCGCGGCCTTCTTTTTTGCCACGAACTCGGCCAACGCCTCGGCAATGCCGGGGTCGATGTCGGGCGCCTGATAGTCGCCAAGCATCTTTCTGACACGCAAATTGGCCAGCGCCTCGGTGTCGCGCGCGCCCTCCTGCTCCCAAGCCTCGAAGGGTTTGTAGTCGAGCACCGAACTGCGCCAGAACGCCTCTTTGAAATTGGCCTGCGTGTGCTCGCAGCCAAGATAGTGCCCGCCGGGCCCCACCTCGCGGATCGCATCCATGCCTTGGCCATTGGCGCTCATGTCGATGCCTGCCGCAAGGCGGTGCAGAATGCCCAGCTGGTCAGCGTCCATCACGTATTTCTCGTAAGAGGATACGAGGCCCCCTTCCAGCCAGCCGCAGGCGTGAAGCATGAAGTTCACGCCCGACATCAGCCCGATATTGAGGCTGTTGGCCGACTCGTAAGCCGCCTGCGCGTCGGGAAGCTTTGATCCGCAAAACGCCCCCGCCGAGCGATAAGGCAACCCAAGACGGCGGGCCAGTTGCCCGGCACCCAGTGTGATTTGCGCAGCTTCCGGCGTACCAAAGGTGGGCGCGCCCGAATTCATGTCGATCGAGGTGACAAAGGCGCCAAAGATCACCGGGGCGCCGGGGCGGATCAACTGGCTATAGGCCACCGCCACCAAAACCTCGGCCAGCACCTGCGTCAGTGTGCCCGCCACCGTCACCGGTGCCATCGCGCCGCCCACGATGAAGGGCGAGACGATGCAGGCCTGCCCTGCCGCGGCATAGACCTCGAGCGCGTCCATCATGATCGGGTCGAAGGTCAGCGGGCTGTTGATGTTGACCAGCGAGGTCATCACCGTGTTCTGATCGACGAAATCGGCCCCGAACAGAATCTTCGACATCTCGACCGAATCGAC
>NZ_JBFHIA010000123.1:0-8922 GCF_041596715.1 Phaeovulum sp. | reverse complement strand
CCCTCCATCACGATGTTGCGCATCCGGCCATAGTCCAGATCGGCAAAGGTCGTATCCACCTGCTCGATCCGGTCAACATTGCCGCTGACAGCGCGGAACACGTTGCCCGAGATGTTCAGCCCTTGGATGAAGTGACCGGCTCCGTAAGGTTTTACCGAGATCCAGCGGAACCACGGTGCCACGTCGATAGACACAAAGGTATTGCCGCTGATCGTCAGCCCACCGAACGAATACTGGGCGGCATAGTCGGGGTTAACCTCGTATTCATTGGTCCATTCGATCACTGAATTGTCGATGTAATTGCCCGTCACCGCGGTCTGCACATTGGGCCGTGTCAGCACCAGCCCGCCAAAGCGCACGCCGTTTTCTTCATTATCACCCTGAAACCAGTGATTGCCCACGATCAGATGCCCTGTGCCATGCGCGATCATGAAATGCGCAAAACGCACAAATCGGCTGTCACGCACCTTTACATCATTGCCGTTGACGTTGAGCGCGACGGTCGTGCGATCTTGCGCCCGCGCTTCCATCTCGTTCGAGAGGAACTGGCAGCGGTCGATCATCATGCCCTGACAGCCCCGCCCGATCGAGGTCACGCCGCGGTCGCGGGGCCGGATCACCGAAAGATCGCGCAGATGAAAGGTTTCGCCGCTGGGTGCCAGCATCGCAAAACTCGCCACGCCGTTGCAGAGAAACTCGACCTCGCTGATGCTAAAGCGGTCAAGCCGGTCCATGCCAGAAAAGTCGAGCATGTATTTGTAGCGCGTGAAGGTCAGCGTTCGCGTGCCCGAACCGCCGTACATCGGCTGCGAAAGCGTCAGTGTGCCCGCGCCCAAGTTAACCGCGCGCACATAAACCTCGCGTCCAACTCCGGCCCCGGTAACGTGCGAGCCCACCGCGATATTGGCGATATTGGCCACCGCCACCAATGTGGTCGGCTGCGAAACATCGTAGGTTGCGATCGAACTTACAGCGCTTGGCATCCACGCGGGGCCGTCGATTGCGTTCATCTGGCCATTTGCAATAACCCGGCGGCTGGAAAAGGTTGTCAGACCCGGTGCCAGTTCAGTAATTAGGATCGGTTCGATCACTTCCACCCGCCGCCCCTTGAGGTCGAGGATGTTGTGGTCATTGAAGTAGAACAACGCTTGCAGCGCCTTCTTGAAGCCGAGGTGCTCATCGCCAAAAGCGTCGGCATAGGTCGGGAAATCGTAGTTTTTCAATAAGAGCAGCCGCACGTCTGGTGCCATCGTTACGGTGCCCACAAACCGGACGGGCGTGTTGATCGAAAGGTTCGCGCCGATCCGGTAAACCCCGGCGGGTACCAGCAACTCGCGCCCCGCCGCTGCTGCATCGGCCGCCACAAAGGCGGCGCGGTCGTCAGTCAGCCCGTCACCTACCGCGCCGAAATCGCGCACATCGACCCAGTCCATAAGGTCGCGCAGAAAGGCCGAGGTGATATCTTCGATCTCGATATCGTCGATGCGCACCACGCCGTTGTTTGAACCGATCAGATCCAGCCCAAAATGGCCGTAAATCGGTGCCGTGCCCCACGGCATGTCCACCCCGCCACGCGCACCGGTGCCAATGATCGCCTGCACCGTTGCCACTTTGCCGTAGGCAGTCAGCACCACCGTGCTGCCAACCTCCGTCAGGCCCTCCACATGCTGATTGCCCGCCCCCATCGCATAGGCGGCAATGCGCACCGAAGGCAGGTTGCCGCTCATTGCCTTGACGCGCGCGGTCACGCGCAAATAGCAGCCCGGCAAAATGGGGGTCTGGCCCATATTGCGCAGCTTCTGGGTGGTGGAGGTTTTTACCAACTCGAGGCAATTGCCAAAGTCCTGATCCGCCGTCACCAGCGCGGCGTTGGCGGCCCCCTGATAGGTGGCCGATCCTGCGGTGCCATTTTCACTCGACCAGACGTCAAGCCCCAGATCAAATGCGGGCGGTGTCAGCACCAGCCCGTCGGTTATCGCCTTGTTCATGCAGCTTCCCCTTAGTGTTCCGGTCCGCCCCAGCGGCGCAGGGTCCGCATCAAGGCGCGAGGCGCGCGGGCGCGCGCCAAGGACAGGCTCCTGAAGGGAATACTCGTGCTGGGAGCCAGCCGGGTGCCTCTTGCCCCGGCGCAACCAGAGCTAGCAGTGGGGGTTAAACAAAGATTGACCGCAGCGCGCGCCCGCATGGCACGTTACGCCATGACCTTTGTTGCAACGGCGGGCCAAACTGCAAGCCAGCGTCCGGCGCATAGCATCGGCGCGGGCAACTGCCCGCGATCTGAAAGAGTATCAAGAGATGCACCACTCAAACGAGGGGGCGTGGGCGGGCGCGGAGGCTTTGGCGCGCTGGAACGGGCCTAGACCAGCCTTCCGTCCAGCGCCCGTTCGATCAGCGAAATCGTTTCCTGCACACCGTAAAGCGCGATGAAGCCGCCAAACCGCGGGCCTTGGCTTGCACCCAGCAGCACCTCGTAAAGCGCGGTGAACCAATCGCGCAGAGGCTCGAACCCGTGCTCGGTGCCCACCGCAAAGACCATCGTCTGCAACGCCTCGGCATCAAGCCCGCCCTGCCATGCCGCCAGCCGTGCGGACAGATCCACCAGCGCCGCGCGCTCTTTGTCTGACGGCAGCCGGAAAGTGCGCTCTGGCGCTACGAAATCGTGGAAGTAGCGCACTGCAAACTCTGCGGCACGGTCTAGATCGGGGTTGGACTCGGGGCTTGCCTCGGGCGCATAGCGGCGGATGAAGCCCCAAAGCGCGGTCTTGTCGGTGGCCCCGGAAACGCTGGCAAGGTTCAGCAGCATCGCAAAAGGCACCACCATGCGGCTTTCGGGCACGTCGCCGCCGTGAATATGCCAGACCGGGTTGTTCAACTGTGCGGCCACATCTTGCGTCGCATAAGCGCGCAACTGCTGGTGATATTCGTCCACCGCCTTCGGGATCACGTCAAAATACATCCGCTTGGCGGTTTTTGGCTTGAGATACATAAAATAGCTCAGCGACTCCGTCGAGGCATAGGTCAGCCATTCGTCGATCGACAGGCCGTTGCCTTTCGACTTTGAAATCTTCTCGCCGTTCTGGTCGAGGAACAATTCATAGGTCATGTGCTCGGGCGCGCGCCCACCCAGAACCTTGCAGATGCCGTCATAGATCGGCGTGTTGGTGGAATGGTCTTTGCCGTACATCTCGAAATCGACATCAAGCGCGGCCCAGCGTGCGCCGAAATCGGGTTTCCATTGCAGCTTGACCCGGCCACCGGTGACCGAAACCGTCACCTCTTCAGCGTCTTCATCGACATAAGAGATGGTACCCGCCTTGGCATCGACATTCGTCAGCGGCACATAAAGCACCTTGCCGGTCTTGGGGCTGATCGGCAGAAAGCAGCTATAGGTCTGCTGCCGCTCTTCGCGCAAAGACGCCAGCATGATTTCCATGATCGCATCATACCGCTCTGCCGCGCGCAGCAAAATCTCGTCCATCTTGCCGGTCTTGTAGTATTCGGTCGCGCTGGCGAATTCGTAGTCGAACCCGAACGTGTCGAGGAACCGGCGCAGCATCGCGTTGTTGTGGTCGCCAAAGCTCGCGTAATGGCCGAACGGGTCGGGCACAGCGGTCAGCGGCTTTTGCATATGCTCTTTCAGCATGTCGCGGTTGGGCACGTTTTCGGGCACCTTGCGCATGCCGTCCATGTCATCCGAAAAACACAACAGCTTCGTCGGAATATCCGAGATTATCTCGAAGGCCCGGCGGATCATCGTGGTGCGCGCCACCTCGCCAAAGGTGCCGATATGGGGCAGCCCGCTTGGCCCGTAGCCGGTTTCGAAAAGCACATAGCCTTTTTTCGGCGGTGCCTTTTCGTAGCGTTTCAGCACGCGACGCGCTTCCTCGAAAGGCCAGGCTTTGGAGTTCATCGCGGCTTCGCGCAGGCTTGTCATCGCACACCTCATCGCAGGCACCCCTTGTGCCCAGCGCATCCCCTATTGAACGGGGGGGCAATCGTCAATATTTTGCGGTAAGTTATACAAAGGAATACCCCCGTGCCCCAGGTTCTCGCCTCACTTTCTGCGCAAGACGCGCTGGTGGCCGTCATGGTCGCCATTTCTGTTTCAGATGAACGTATTCGCACCGCCGAACTCGTGGCGATCGAGCGCATGGTCAACCACATGCCGATCTTCGCCACCTATGACATCGACCGCATCCAGCGCGTCGCAAAAACCGTCTATGCGCTGTTCGAAGAGGAAGACGGGCTAGATGCGCTGTTCGGCCTCGTGCGCGACGCGCTGCCAGAGAAGTTTTTTGAAACGGCCTATGCGCTTGCCTGCGACGTGGCCGCAGCTGATGGCACCATCCGCGAGGGCGAACTGCGCCTGTTGGAAGAAATCCGCGACGAGCTTCGGCTCGACCGCTTGCACGCCGCCGCCATCGAATGGGGCGCGCGGGTGCGGCACCTGTCGCTCTAGCGCGATTGCGCGCGGGTCAATCCCGCGCGCGCAACACCTCGGCAGGCCGCGCCGCCAATGGCCGCAGCGCAAACAGCGCGCCCGCGCCCAGCGTCGTGGCCAACCCACCCAGCACGATCGCCAGCGCCGGAACCAGTGCGAAATGATAGTCGGCCTCCATCACCAAAGTCAGCACCGCCCAACCGGCAGCGGCACCTACGCCGATTGCCAATAGCCCCGCAGCGGTGCCCATAAGCGCCGCGCGCAGCGCAAACGAGGCAAGGATACGTCCGCGCGTGGCACCCAGCACCTTCAGCACCGCAGCTTCCCAAGCCCGCGCCCGCTCACCCGCGGCGGCCGCACCAATCAACACGACCAACCCAGTCACAAGCGTTATGCCCGCCGCCAGCGCAGTGGCCCGCGCAATGGCATCCAAAGCCCGCGTCACCTGCTCGATCGCATCGCGAATGCGGATTGCGGTGATGTTGGGAAAGGCCCCGCCGATATCGCGCAAAATTGCGGCCTCGGCCTCGGGTGGGGCATAAATCGTGGCGATGTTGCTGTGTGGTGCGCCAACCAGTGCGGCGGCATTCAGGCTCAGCACAAAGCCGATACCGGCAGTCGAAAAATCCACCTCGCGGAACGAGGTGATCTCGGCCACGATATCGCGCCCGAGCACGTTGACCGTCAAATGGTCACCCAGCACCAGCCCCAATTCACCCGCTTCCTCTGCCGCGACACTGGCTTGCGGCGGCCCGTCGTAGCCCGCCCCCCACCACTGGCCCGCCACGATCTTCGTGTCATCGGGCATTTCGTCAGCATAGGTTACGCCCCGATCGCCATTCAGCACCCAATGGCTGCCCGCCACCTCGCGCGCAGGCCGCCCGTTGATTTCGGTAATGACCCCGCGCAGCATCGGCGCGGTATCAAGCCGCGTCACCTCGGGAAAGGCCGCAAGGCGTTCCTTGAACGGTGTCAGCTGGTCAGGCTGAATATCAATCACAAAATAGGCGGGTGCCCGCGTCGGCAGATCGTTCTGGATCGCGGTCCGCAATCCTGCATCAACCTGCCCCACCGCAGCCAACACCGAAAGACCAAGGCCCAGCGACATGACCACCGCCACCGCTTCGCTGCGCGGCCCGCCAATTGCGGCCAAAGCAGCGCGCACACCCGGCCTGCCCCGCACAATGCGCCCGCGTGCGGCCATCCGCGCCGCCCGGCGCAGCATCCGCGCCGCACCCGCCAGCAACAACAACGCACCGGCGATGCCGCCCAGCGTTCCAAGCGCCAGCGACGGCACCCCGGAGAAATAGACCGACGCGGCCACCAGCACCGCCAGAATGGCGGCACTATAGCCGATCACCCCACGCGAAGGCAGTGCCCGCCGCCCCGGCCCAAGGTCACGAAAAAGCGCCGCCGCCTGCACCGCACGCATCCGCCCCAAGGGCCAGAGCGTGAACAGCATCGCCACCAACGCGCCATATACCGCAGCCTCCGCCAGCGCCCGCGGTGCCAGCGCAAACACCACAGGTATAGGCATCGCACGGGCGATCAGCGGCGCGGCAAGCATGGGCCCACCCGCACCAATCAACAACCCGATGGCAATGCCCAGCACCGCCAGCACCGCCAGTTGCACAGCGAACACCTCGACTATCAGCCCGCCGCTCGCCCCCAGCGCTTTCAGCGTGGCGATGGTTTCTGTCTTGCGCTCCATCCAATCGCGCACCGCGGCCGAAATGCCAACGCCGCCCACGGCAAGCCCGGCAAGCCCCACCAGCACCAGAAATGACCCGATCCGTTCAACGAAAACCTCAGCCCCCGGCGATGCGCGGCGGCTGTCTTGCCAGCGCATCCCCGCCCCGTCGAAATGCGCGCGCGCCTCGGCACGCATCGCAGCAAGGTCTTGGCCCTCCGGCAGCATCAGCCGATAGGCAGTCGAATACATCGACCCCGGCTCAAGCAGGCCCGACCCGTCTAGCGCCGCCGCGGCAACAATGGTGCGCGGCGCAAACCCGAACCCGCCAGAGGCGCTGTCAGGCTCGTGCACCAGTCGCGCCGAGACCACAAAGCGGTTCACGCCAAGCTTCACCTGATCGCCGACATTCAGCCCGATGCGGTCGGCCAAGACTCCGTCGACCACGATCCCCGGCACCCCATCCACGCCCGCCAAGGCCTCGGCAACAGTCATCGGCGGGTCAAGTTCGACCGTGCCGATCAGCGGATAGGCATTATCGACCGCCTTGACCATGGTCAGCCCGCGCTCGGCGGTGTCGCCTTCGCCCAGCACCAGCATCGAGCGGAAATCGATGATCTCCGATACTGCCGTGCTGCGCTCTGCCATCCAGACACGCTCGTCCTCGGTCGCAGCGCGGTAGCTGAACTCCAGTTGCGCATCGCCGCCCAACAACTCGGCCCCTTGCGCATCAAGCCCCGCTTGAATGGCCGCGCGCACCGTGCCCACGGCGGCAATGGCCGCGACCCCTAGGATCAAGCACAGCAGAAAGACACGAAACCCCGCAATGCCGCCGCGCAGTTCGCGCCGCGCAATCCGCAGCGCAAGCCTCATGGCGCCACCTGCCCGTCCGACAGATGCACGATCCGGTCGCAGCGCGCCGCGAGTTCCGGTGCATGTGTGACCAACACCAAGGTCGCACCGTGCCTGTCGCGCAGTCCGAACAGCAAATCCATGATGGCCGCACCGTTGGTTGCATCCAGATTCCCGGTCGGCTCGTCGGCCAAAAACAGCTTTGGCCGCGGCGCTGCGGCCCGCGCAAGCGCCACCCGCTGTTGCTCGCCACCCGAAAGCTCTGCGGGGTAGTGCCCGCCCCGCGCAGCAAGGCCCACCGCCACCAGTTCCTCGGCCGCGCGCCCAAAAGCATCGGCCACCCCGGCAAGTTCCAGCGGCAGTGCCACGTTTTCAAGCGCCGTCATCGTTGGAATAAGGTGGAAGCTTTGGAAAACGATCCCCATATTGTCACGACGGAAGCGGGCCAGCGCGTCTTCGTTCATCGCGCCCAGATCCTGACCCAAGGCCGTAACCGTGCCGGAGCTTGCCCGCTCCAACCCGCCCATGAGCATGAGGAGCGACGACTTGCCAGACCCCGAAGGCCCGACCAGCCCGACGCTTTCACCCCGCGCGATATCAAGACTGATGCCACGAAGTATTTCGATCGGCCCGGCATTGCCCGCCAACGTCAGTCGCGCGTCGCGCAGGCCCAGAACCGTCTCCATTACCAATGCCCTCTTCTCAATTGCCTCCAAGGCATATGGCGCTGTGCGGTGGCTGCGCAACCTCGTAGCCGTCACATTTCTGCTGGCAACTCCGGTATTTGCCGCGCCGCTGCAAATCGTGGCGCTTGGCGACAGCCTGACCCAAGGCTACGGGCTTGCGCCAGAAGATGGGCTGGTGCCGCAATTGCAGGCATGGCTCGTCGCTGCGGGGGCGGATGTGGTTGTGCAAAACGCCGGCGTTTCAGGCGACACGACCGCTGGTGGGCGCGCCCGACTCGAATGGTCGCTGGCGGGCGGTGCAGATGCGCTTATCGTCGCACTGGGCGGCAACGATCTGCTGCGCGGCCTGCCGCCCGAGGTATCGCGCGCCAACCTTGATGCGATTCTTTCCGAGGCCGACGCACGCGATTTGCCAGTTTTGCTGGTGGGCCTGCCCGCGCCTTCCAACTACGGCGCTGAATACCAGACCGCATTCGATGCGATCTTTCCCGATCTTGCTGCCGCACACGGCGCGCTTTTGCTGGAAAACCTGCTCGCCCCGATCATGGCGCTCAGCGCGCAAGAACGCAGCGCGCGCGAACTGATGCAGAGCGACGGCATCCATCCGGCCCCCGAAGGGGTTCAGATGGTGGTGGCGCAACTTGGGCCCAAGGTGCTCGACCTGCTGGCACAGGTGCCGCCGCGCTGACATCGCTTGGCAGCGTCAACGATGCGCCCAGTCAACAGCCGACGTTGACAGTCGCGGCCACGGCTGCGCAATCTGGCGCGTATTTCGCAGCGGAGAGATCATGCGCCCCCATAGCCAACCCGCGCTTGTAGCGCTACTTTCCGCAGCCCTGCTCGGCAGCTTCTTTCTGCCCGTCATTTCCATCCCGCTGCTGATGCAGATCACGCCGATCGCCACCTTGCAGGAGGTGGGGCTCGACGGTCTGGGCGATATGGGCCTTGCCGTGCAACTTTTCTTTGCATCCTATCCGCTGGCGGCATTGGTGCTGCTGCTCGCGCTGCTGCGCGCCTGCCCGGGCGTTCTGGCACTTGCTGCTGGGGCCGTTCCGATTGGCGTTACTACTTGGGCCGCCTTCAACGTCAACGACGAAATGCAACAGTTGGGCCTGCGGGCCAGTGCGCTTGATTTCGTAGACTTCCTTGGCAGCGGTGCCTACCTTTATATCGGTGCCGCGCTGGCGCTCGTTCTGATCGCCCTGTTCGACCGCACCCGCGCCTAGGCCTCAGTACCGGATGCCAAAGCGCGT
>NZ_JBFHIA010000122.1:0-8928 GCF_041596715.1 Phaeovulum sp. | reverse complement strand
GCTAGTGTTCAGCTTTCTGGTAATTTTCCTATCCGCTGATCCGCCCGCGCATATTGGCATCATGTTTGTCGGGTTTGCAGGGCTTGGCCTGCTCGCACTTGGTGTTGGGCTGAACATCGCGGTGCTTCAACGACGGTTCACCATGGCGAATTATGTTTACAACATGATCATGGCACCATCTTTCTTCCTTTCCTGCATTTTTTACTCGCTCGAAAGCGTCCCGGCGCAATTTCGAGATGTGCTGGTTTGGAACCCGATCGTCCACGGTGTCGAAACCTTTCGCGTCGGCTTTTATGCCGTCTACCCAGACACATATGTGAGCCTGAGCTACCTCTACCTTTTCGGTCTCGTCGCGCTTTTCATCGGCATGGTGCAACTTCGGCTCAGCCGCAGGGGTGAATCGTGATTCACTTCGAGCATGTCAGCAAGTCGTTTCGGATGCGGGGTGGCGCGCGGCGACGGGTGTTGAACGATCTAACGTTGACACTTCCGCATCGGAATATTGGCGTGCTGGGTCGCAATGGCGCGGGCAAGTCGACTTTGCTGCAACTTATCGCGGGCGTCATCGACCCCGATTGGGGGCATGTCAGGCGCGACATCCGTGTGTCTTGGCCAATCGGTTTTCGTGGCAGTTTCCACCCGCAGTTGACTGGGCTGGAAAACATCCGCTTCGTAGCGCGGGTCTATGGTGTCGACGAACAGACGGTGATCGATCACGTCGCAAACTTCGCGGAAATCGGCGAGTTTATAAACGAACCGGTACGCACCTATTCTTCGGGTATGGGCGCGCGGCTTGCATTTGGGCTGAGCATGGCGTTGCGATTTGATACATATCTGGTCGACGAGTTGCTGAGTGTCGGCGACGCGAGTTTCAAGAGAAAATCGCGAGCGGCATTTGACGAGTTGCTACGCAAGTCGCGTATGATCATGGTGTCGCATTCGATGCCAGCCTTGCGCGAATACTGCGATTGCGGGTTGCTGGTCGATGGCGGCTCCGCTGTTTTTTATGAAGATCTGGACGAGGCAATCGACGTCTATGACGCAATTGTCGCCTGACATTGGCAGGGCAACTCGAATGAGCGGAGATGGCAATTGAGCGACTTGACCGACAGCAAGAACGCCCCGGGCGCGGCAGAGACAAAAGCGCAGCAAGCTACACCAGCTGCCGCGCGCGCGGATGGTGCGGCCAAGGCGCAACCCGGCAGCAACGGTGCGGGGAACGGGAACCCGCCAGGCCGGTCGGCAAAAGCGAACGCGGGTCAACGCCCCAAAGCGCCCGCGACTGGTTCGAGCTTTGTCGCGGGGCCGATCGAAGTGCCATCTGTCGGCACAAAGCGGCTTTTCAGTTGGATTACGATAACGACCTTCGCGCTTTTTGTGCTTTTACCGGTCGGTTTGGCTGCCTATTACTATGCCTTCATCGCTGCAGACCGCTATGCCGTCGAAGTGAAGTTTGCGATCCGTTCCCCCAGTGGCATTGGCACGAACGATTTGCTTGGCATGGTCACGGGGGCGGCTGCGGCGGGCAGCACGCAGGCCGATTCCTATATGGTCGTCGATTTCCTTGAAAGCCGTCAGTTTCTTGACGCGATCTCGGATCATGTCGATGTCATGGCCATATATTCGAACGACAAGGCCGACTTCTTGACCAGAATGCCAACCGATGCGACCAAGGAAGAGCAGGTCGAATATCTGCCCAAGATGCTTTCGGCCAATTATGACAGCACCTCGCAAATCCTGACCGTCGAAGTGCAGGCATTCTCGCCGGAAGATGCATTTGCAATGAGCGAGGCTGTGCTGGCGGCCACGAGTGATCTGGTGAACAAAGTGTCCGAACACGCGCGCCAAGACACCGTGCGACTTGCCGAGTCAGAGCTTGCGCGCGCCGAAGAAGGGCTGCGTCAGCAACGGGCGGCGATCGCGCTTTTCCGTGATACCGAGCAGCAGATCGACCCGACCACCTCTGTTGCCGCGCAGGAAGGCGTTTTGGCGCAGTTGCAGGGGCAATTGGCGCGTACACTGACCGAGATGAGCAGCCTGCGAGAGTTTCTGGCAGAGGATGCGCCCAGCGTTCGTGTGCTGCGCAGCCAGATCGATTCAATCGAACGGCAAATCGCCGCGGAACGTTCGCGCCTAGGAACGGGAAACAGCGGCGCAAACGGTTTGGACGGCGCTCAGGGGCAATCGCTCAACATCGCTGTGGCGCAGTACGAGGCGCTGGCCGTCGATCTGGAGTTTCGCCAACGCGCCTATCTTTCAGCGCTTTCATCGCTCGAAGCGGCGCGGATCGAGGCGGATCGCCAGCAACGTTACGTCGCGGCCTTCGTAAACCCCTCGATCCCCGAGGAGGCGCTTTATCCCAGGGCCATGCTCTCGATTTCGGTGATTGCCCTCGTGTCGTTTCTGATTTGGGGAGTGTTCAGCATGTTCGTACAGATAGTGCGTGAACATCTAAGCTGATCCCGGCATGCCGCGCCGACTATTCGCCTAACTTGCGGATCAGTCGGCGCTGCTGCCAACGCGCAACTGGCGCGACCCACGGCCCGAAAAGGTAAAGCAATTTAACCGGCAGGCCGGGCAATACCAGAAACCGCCCGGCTTCCATGCCACGCAGCAATGCATTGGCAACGACGCTGGCAGACAATACCGGCGCGCCTGCGGCGATACGATTTGTGACAGCGGGGCGAAGCGGCAATTCCGCTGCGAGCATCGGCGTGTCGGTATCGGGCGGCAGGCACAACGTCACGCTGATGCCGCGCGCGGCAAGTTCGACTCGTAGCACTTCGGCAAGACCGCGCAGGGCAAATTTCGATGGCGCATAGCCGCCGTACCCATAGGTGCCAATCAACCCCGCTGCCGACCCTACGAGCGCAATGCGCGAGCCTGCGTGCATCAATGGGGCAAGCGCCAGCACCATGTTAAGGCTACCGAAGTAGTTGATTTCCATTACCTCGCGCTGCACCGAAAGGCTGTTGGCGTCAAATCGACCCGGCAGCGTGATGCCTGCGGCCAGCACGACTCGGTCCGGCGCGCCGAGCGCCGTTACGGCTTGCGAGACGGTCGTTGCGACCCGCTCGGAATCTGCTACGTCGAGCGGAAAGCACCGCACTTCTGCGGTTGGTATTTCGGCGCAAATCGTTTCGGCTGCGCGGTCAAGCCGCGCCTTGTCGCGCGCAAAAAGGCCGAGGCGCGGTTTCTTGCGCCTGCGCGCATAGGCCATTGCGGTAGCAAGCCCGATACCGCTCGAACCCCCTGAAATGAAGATCGAGCCATCTGCGTTATTCATGCAATCCCCCAGGCGGCGCCGCCGCCACAAAAGCAGGATGGCGTTTTGGGCGCGGTGCTACAACCCATAACCGCTGTCAGATGGGCCCGGCACTAGACAGCGCATGCACCTTCAAATAGGTTCACCGACATTATCAGGTTTACGCTGCCCACCCATTTCTTCATTAGCAGGTCGCCGAAAGTGTCAATTCCAAATCAGAGACGCAATCGGGTCACAAGAACGCAGGTTCCTGCAACAAGCGAACCGACAATTCACCTTGTGCAACGCCGCGCAGTGCTTGCAGGTGCAATGGCGCTGCTTGCCGCCTGTAGCCTGCCGCGACAGGGGCCCGATACCGCCGGTGTAATCTCTGGCGCCGAGGCATATGATTACCTGTTGTTGGATGTCGATGCCGCCGTGGTTCAACACCTTGGCGTTCCCTATCGAAATGGGTTGGCCGCGATTCCCAGCAGCACCGCGGCGCAACCCTCGCAGGCGGTAGGTTTGGGCGATGTGCTGAACGTGCGCGTGCTTGAAGCTGGTGCAGGCGGGCTTTTCGCCACCGGTAATGGCGGCGCCGGAGGCACCGATTTTCCCGCCGTTGTGGTCGATCGTAGTGGCCGGATTTCTTTGCCCTATGTCGGTGAAATCGACGTGGCTGGAAACACACCCAGCGAGATTCAGCAAAAGATCGTCGAGAAGCTTGCAGGCAAGGCAATCGAGCCACAGGCATTGGTCAATATCGTGCGTTCCGAAAACAACCGCGCAACCGTGGCGGGCGAAGTTGGTGCCCCCGGCGTCTATGCGCTGTCGCTGCATGGCGATCGCATCTCGCAAGCCATTGCAAGTTCGGGCGGTAGCCGACACGCGGCGCATGAGACGCTCGTTACGCTGGTGCGCAACGGTCGAACTGCCAGCGCCTATCTTTCCGATATCCTGCTCAAACCCGGAAACGACATCAAGTTGCAGCGCGACGATCTGATCGTGCTCACGCGCGAGCCGCAGCGATATACTTTGTCGGGTGCTGTGGCGCGGCCCGGAACCTTTGCGCTTGAAACCACCGATTATTCAGTGCTCGAAGCGGTTTCCGCCGCTGGCGGGCCGATCGACGCGCGCGCCGATGCAACCGGGGTATTCCTGTTCCGCTACGAGAGTGCCGCGCGCCTGCGCGCAGTTGCGCACAATGATCTGGCCGCCTACCCACAAACCGCACGTGGTATTCCCACCGTGTACCGTTTCGACATGAAGAACCCGACCACGCAGTTTCTGGCGCAGTCTTTTTTGCTATCTGACAACGACGCGATCTACGTCACCAATGCAGAGTCGGTGCAACTCGCCAAACTGATGTCGATTTTCAATGTTGCGGTTGCAACGGCCAGCAACGCGCAAGATCTGTAGTGGTAGCGTGGTTTCCGTTTTGGCTGCGGCGCGGAAAGGCTTCTTGCTGACGGCTTCGCTGGCTGGGTTTGGGTGTGGTTTTACTTGCCCGTCTGCTTGCGCTTCAATTGCGGCATCAATACTGTAAACGGCATGAGGGGCGCGTGGTTGGCGGGCTTTCGGTGCCGGTGATCGTTTGGATATTGCATGATAGCCATATGCCATACTGGGCATCACAATACCGGAGCGATAACGCTTCAAGCCTTTCTTTCCCAGTATTCGCTCCGCGCGCTGAAGCAGGGTGTGGACTGCCTTTGGAAAAGAAACCCGATCATGCCCCGCCTACACGAGATGGCCCTAAGCTGTGCGAGCCAGGGCCTGCGACTCAAGCCGTTTCATTCGCCCCTGCGTCTAGGCGGTGCTGATCTTGGCGTAACTGGATCAATGCACCTTCCAACTTCTGCGCAATCATCCATTTTACCATGTATCTTGCTTTCAGGTCAGCACGATAGCGCCGCTATCCAATGAGCGAGCCAAACCGGAATACGCCCATGCATATCAGCCTCTATATCGGCCACCACAAGGTCGGCTCCACCTCGCTCCAAGTGTATTTGTCTCAGAACTTCAATAAATTATTGGATGCTGGCATTCTTTATCCTTTTACAGAAATGACAGGCGCTGCCGCGGCCTTGGCCAGATCGCGAAGAGGTGACACTGCAGAAGTTCTTCCGGTAAATATTCGCGAACCGCACAGTGCGCTTGCCTACCGCATGATGGCCGAAGTCTCGGACAGGAAGGTTCCTCAGCAGTTTCAAATGCTGCCAAGTTCACATCAGATGATGCACGCGATCCGCGCTCAGGTTGAAGCCTTGCAGCCAACCGGGCTAATTCTGTGTTCCGAGGCATTTACTAATTTTGGCTCTGTGGAGCCGCAGTTGGTGAGGCGGTTATGTGACCAGTTTCCCAAGGCGACTTTCAGCCTCTACTGCGCGCTGCGCCGCCCCGACGACTACATGGTATCTTGGCATGGCCAACGCATCAAAGTCAGCGAGCCTGTTAGTCCGCTGCGCGAGGGTGCTTGGGCGCATTACGCTCCGACCATCCACCTCAATTTCCGTCTCGCCGTGGAAGCTTGGCTGGATCTGGTGCCAGGTCAGCACAAGGTGCTTCGCAACTACGGCGACATACTGAAAGCAGGCGGGTCAGAGGCCGATTACATCGCGCATTCCGGCCTAGCCTTCCCCAAAGACATGCTTCCCGCGGTTTCTGCCAACAAAAGCCTACCGCTGGCCGTTACGGAAATTGCCCGGCGCGGCAATGCCGTTCTCTCCACCCCCGATGCGCACCGTCTGATACGCTTCCTGCAAGCGGTGGACGGCAAGATTACCCTACCGCACAATGCCGATGTCGAAATGTTCGGCGCTGCCCACCGAAAAAACATTTTCAATGAGTTTTTGCCTATCCATGATTGGCTCAGCCGTGCCGCAGGTGCTGAGGCGTTTTTTCCCGATTTGAACCAAATACTTGAATGCCGCACAATGCCAGAAACCGAAGCGGTGCGCGCAGCCCTCGACCAACTTACTCCCGAGGTGACAGCGCCCCTGCCCGTCTCGGTCCGTGATTTCATTGCACAGGAGCGCGCCCGCTTCGCCCCTTTGCAGCCATGACTTCTTTCCAGAAGCAGAACAATTGATGCCCGCTACCCAAATGACCACTTTGCAATCGCTGCTCTGGCCAGAGCCGGGTATCTCGACAGAGCGCGAGCTTTACATGCGCCTTGCGGGGCCCGTCGCATTTTCGATGAACGCCCCTTGCTTGACCTTTGGAAGGGGTGGGAGCGCCGATTTCAGCACCGCCGCCAACGTGTTCAACCTAGGCAAGTGGCGGCGTCACTGCGGTTTGGTGGATCTTCGGCTTCGGCTTGACGGCATTGGTTCGTTTGAGCTTGTCGTGTTCTGCGCGCAAACAGGGCAGTCTCGCGAACCGCTCGTCAATACGCTCGTGGAACTTTCCTTGGATAAGCCGTTGAGTGTCGATGTGACGCCGCACATTGCGGCTCATGCCTCGACGGGCGTGCTGTTCTTCACGCTGCGCGCCCTTGGCGACGCGCGGCTGAACGGTGCCGCATGGGTTACTGCCACCCTACCCACGCGTCTGCCAAAACTGGCCGTCTCGATAACCACCTACAAGCGCGAAGCGGCAGTGCAGGAAACCGCAGAGCGGTTCGAGCGTTTCATCGCGCGCTCCTCGCTTGCCCCGCGCCTGCATCTTTTCGTGGTGGATAACGGACAAAGCGCCAATATCCCCGCCTCGGACCACGTCACCCCAATCGCCAATGCCAATCTTGGCGGCTCAGGTGGTTTTGCCCGCGGACTTCTTGAGGCCGAGGCGCGCGGTTTCAGCCATTGTCTGTTCATGGATGACGACGCCTCGGTTCACATGGAAGCGTTGGTGCGGACTTGGGCGTTTCTTGCCTATGCAACTGACCCGAAAACTGCCGTTGCGGGGGGCCTGACATCCGCCGAAAACCCATGGTCACTTTGGGAAAGCGGCGCAATTTTTGATCGCTTTTGCCGCCCGCAATGGATGGGCACAGATCTGCGCGCGTTTGACGACGTCGTTCGAATGGAGGAAGCGTCAACCGTGCCAAAGCCGCATAATTTTTACGGCGGCTGGTGGTTCTTTGCCTTCAGCATCGCCGAGACAAGGCATTGGCCTTTCCCGTTTTTTGTGCGCGGCGACGACATCAGTTTCTCAATCGCCAATGACTTCGAGATCGTCACCCTGCCCGGGGTGATCTGTTTTCAGGATACGGATTTCGCCGAAAAGGAATCGCTGCAAACGCTCTATCTCGATCTGCGCAGTCATCTCGTGCACCACCTCGCACTTCCATCCATGGATATCGGCCTGCGCGGCACGCTCGGCATTCCGCTCTGGTTCTTTATCCGAAGCCTGATGCAAAGCCATTACGACACCTTGGCAGCACTGAACCTTGCGTTGGAGGACGTTTTGCAAGGGCCGGGTTTCTTTGCCGAAAACGCCGATATGTCCGAGCGCCGCGCCCGCATCGCCAAGAAGCGTCAGACCGAGAATTGGGTGCCGATGACCGGGCAGCCACCTGAATCGCGTCGCCGGTTCGACCCGCGCCGAAGCCGTTTCTGGCTACTGCTGACGGTGAACACGCTGAACGGCCACCTGCTGCCGTTTTTTGGACTTTGGGGGAACCATGTCACGTTGAAATCCAGTCAGCGCGGAAATCTGCAAGAGGTTTGGGGGGCTGCGCGCATTACCTATGTGAACGCGGATGGGACCCAGATTTTGACCGTGCGCCATTCCAAACTTGCGGCGCTGAAACAGAGCTTTCGCATGGCGAAAAACCTCGGAAAACTGGCGTTGAGATACCCTGCGATCAAGAAAGAGTGGCAGCGCGGGTATGAGGGTATTGCGACACGCGATTTCTGGCAAAGGACGTTCAAATCATCCTGATAAAGTCATGCAGCAAGGGAATGCTTGATCAAGATGCGGAAATGAGGCCAGTTTAACATGCGTGTTACCTTCCTAGGCAGGGAGGGAACAACTCAGGGGTGCGTTGAATGTTGTTCTGGAAAGGTCGTTCCAAAGTCGCCCGCTGGTCGATTGTTTCCACAATGCACGGCGTGCCTGAGACCGTTCTGCCCTGCATCGCGTATCATCTGAAAAGCGATGCCGAGCGGATTCACATCTACCTCGACACCCCTCTGCCAGAGATAGAGGCGGCGCTGGCTTCCAATCCTCGCTGCGTGGTCACGGTCTGCGATGACGCGTACTGGGCAGCACGGCCCGCTGGACGGCCAAACAATTTGGTGCCGAGGCAAAACGCGAACGTTGCTCATGCGCGCAGCGCCAGCGATAGCGACTGGCTGGTGCACATTGATTCTGATGAGTTTCTGGTGGCGGCAGACCCTGCGACGCCCCTTGCACTCGGTACCGAGTTGGCGCGTGTGCCCAAAGAGCACGACTGGGTGCGCATTTTGCCAATGGAACGTGTTCTGCCGCCCGCGCCCGAACCGAAAACGATATTTGACGGAGTGTTTCGCAGCCGGACCGATGACACCGCGTTGATCGCTGCCGCCTACGGCGAAGGTGCACCATTTCTGTTTCGCGGCCTGTCCGGGCATGTGCGCGGCAAGATAGCGTTTCGCCGCGAGACCCGTTTCAGGGTTCGTATTCATGACGTGATATACCCTGTGCCGCCGGGAGAAAAACCGCCTGTGGTTGTCAAGCCGTCGGAATTGCCTCCTTTCACG
>NZ_JBFHIA010000121.1:0-9000 GCF_041596715.1 Phaeovulum sp. | reverse complement strand
GCGGGTTGCACGACGCTTGCGTAAACGCCACTGCTGCCCTCCATCGCATACCATTTGCCCTGCGCCATGCCACCTTCGGGTGCGCCAATCAGCGGTATGCCACCAGAGGACGAAATCACCGGGTAATCGACCAGCGCCGCTTGCCCAAGTGCCTCAACCACGCTGCCCACAGCGGTCGTGCCCAGTGTGATGCCGGTTTCGGCATAGGCATCCTGATAGAAGGTATCCTTCACGATGTTCACGATGCTGTCGCCGAACCAGACATTTTCGCGCAAGAACTCGGCAGTGCGTTCGCGCGAGGTGCGCGAACCATCGACGCGATTGCGCAGATAGATCTGCCCATCGCAAAGCGGCGCATAAGCCAGCCCGGTTTTGCGCGCATCTTCCAGCGGCGAGACGGTATCAAGCGCCAGCGCGCAGGTCGTGTTGCCCTCGGCCTGTGCCAGCCGCAGCGTTGGCACCTCGGCGGGTTCCAGCGCCAGCTGCACTGCGCGCGGATCGACGTTTTCGAGGTGGTAGTAGGTCGAGCGCTGTGACCCCGGCGCAGTGACCTGCAAAAGATACCAAGCGTTGATAACCGGGCTGAGCGAGGCAAGCATCAGGGCGGTGCCGTCTGCCAAGGTCAGCCGCTGTTCGGCACGGAAGGGTTGCAGATCGAGGATGGTCTTGGTCGCCACCTCGTCATAGGCCGCGCGCTGCGCCGCCAGTGTTGCGGCATCTGGCAGGTCTATTCCCTGCGCATAAAGGTTTGTGGGTGCGGCAAGGCACCAAAGCAGCGGTATGGGCGCAATGGCGCGGGCAATGCGCGTTTTACAGTCAGGACACGGGGAAACGGAAAGATACAAACTAAACTCCTGCGACGTAAACTCGTTGCCCGTGGCGCATGCGCCAGTTGGGCGCCGCGCGAAGTCAAACGATAGCTTGCAAAAATAAAGGCCTGCAACCCTCTTGCGCCGAATCCGCGCGGCTCTTGCCGAATTGTGATCGGTGAGGCTTGCTTGGGCCTGACAGGTTGAATAACATGTTAGTTGCTCACGCGTTGCGTGGCGCGTGCAGGGGTGGGGCGATGGCGGGCGAGGCTAACGAGTTTCAGACTCTGCGTGACAAGGCTTACGCAAGCTTTACCGAGCATCTGCTGGCTCGCACGATCACGCCGGGGCAATTCGTCTCGCAGCGCGAACTGGTCGAAATTACCGGCCTGCCGCTTGGGGCCATACGCGAAATGATCCCGCGGCTAGAGGCCGAAGGGTTGATCCGCACGGTGCCGCAGCGCGGGCTGCAAGTGGCGCAGGTGGATCTCGATCTGATCCGCAATGCGTTCCAGCTTCGCCTTGTGATCGAGCGCGAGGCAGTGGCGCGCTATTGCGAGACTGCGCCACAGGATGAACTGGAGGCATTGCTGGCCGCGCATTGTGCCGCGCGCGACGAGGCAGAGCGCTGGGTCATGCCCACCGCACTGGACCGCGCGCAAGAGCTTGATTGGGCGTTTCACGACCGGATGGTAGACTCGCTGGAAAATGACCTTATTTCAAACATCTATAGGGTCAATTCGGTGCGCATCCGGCTGATCCGGCTGGCGCAGACGCGGATGCTGCCAAGCCTGCTACCTGCGGTGATGGGTGAACACATAGCGATAATCGAGGCGCTTCTGGCGCGCGACGCGGGGGCGGCGGTGGCCGCACTTGAAGCGCATATCGAAGTGGCGCGTCGGCGCGCACTGGGGGTTTGAATGGGGGGCTTGGCACTGACAGCTTGCCTCATACACGGCTTTCCGGCGCATTCGGAACGATATTCAGGATTTTGCCGCGCTGATCGCGGCTTCGGAGGACGAACATGACCCAGATCCAACTCGTCGCCAGCGGCGATCTGCGCGAAAGCGCCAACCTTACATGCTGGCCCGCACAGGCCGCGATGGAAGCGCGGCTGACCGAGGTTCTTGCGGCCATGGGCCACGAACTGGTGCGCGCGCATCCGGTCAAACCCGCGGGGCACGGCTTTATTGCCAGCCAGCGCGAGGGGATGGATGTTTTTGCCACGATTGACCCCAATGCGCCGCTGATCGTGGCCGAGGCGGTCTGGCAATATTCGCACCATCTGCTGGCGGGGTTGTTTGCCCATCGCGGGCCGATTCTGACGGTTGCCAACTGGGCCGGGCAATGGCCGGGGCTGGTCGGGCTGCTGAACCTAAACGGCTCGCTCACCAAAGCGGGGGTGAAGTTCTCGACTCTGTGGAGCGAGGATTTTTCCGATGATTTCTTCCTCAGCGGTCTGAAAGAATGGCTGAAAACTGGAAAAATCGAACATGACATGGCTCATGTGCGCAGTTTTGACCCAGCCGCAGTGCCTTTGCACGACGCCGCCATTGCAAAGGCAATTGCCGCCGAGATCCACACCCGAAAACTGATTCTGGGCGTGTTCGACGAAGGCTGCATGGGCATGTACAACGCCATCATCCCTGACGAACTTCTGATGCCGATGGGTATCTACAAGGAAAGGCTCTCGCAATCGGCGCTCTACTTCGCATCGCGTCAGGTGCCCGAGGCCGAGGCGCGCGCGGCCTATGATTGGATGCTGGCAAAGGGCATGACCTTTCATCTGGGCCAAGACCCCGCGACCGAGTTGACCGAAGCGCAGGTGATCGATCAATGCCGGATGTATGTGGCCGCGGTTCGGCTGGCAGATACCTTTGGATGCGAGGCGATAGGGATTCAGTATCAGCAGGGATTGAAAGACCTCTGCCCTGCCTCTGATCTTGTCGAAGGCATGTTGAACAACGCCGATCGCCCGCCAGTTACCCGCGCTGATGGCAGTGTGATCCGCGCGGGCGAGGCGATCGTGCATTTCAACGAGGTTGATGAATGCGCGGGCCTTGATGGGGTGCTGATCAACCGGCTGCACACGGCGCTTGGCCAACCGGTAGAGACGACGCTGCATGATCTGCGCTGGGGCGAAGATTTTGCCCTCGACGGTCAGCGCGAGTTTGTCTGGCTGTTCGAAATCTCGGGTGCCGCGCCACCCGCGCATCATGTGGGCGGCTGGGCCGGGTCGGATTCGGTGCGCCAGCCGCCGATGTACTTCCCGTCAGGGGGCGGCACGCTACGCGGTGTGGCACGGCCCGGTGACATCGTCTGGAGCCGCATCTTCGTGGAAGGTGGGGCACTGCATATGGACCTTGGTCGCGGCCGCGCGGTTGCCCTGCCAGAAGCTGAAAGCAATCGGCGGGCAGAGGCGACCAGCCCGCAATGGCCGATGATGCATGCGGTTCTCAACGGTGTCTCGCGCGATGCGATGATGGCGCGGCACCGGGCAAACCATATTCAGCTAGTCTATGCCGATAGTGCTGCGGCCGCTGACCGCGCCATGTTGGCCAAGGCGGCGCTGGCCGACGCGCTGGGCATCAAGGTGCATCTCTGCGGGGTTTGATCAAGCCAACAGGCGGGTGCGCAGCAGCGCGCCCGTCGCCTCGATATGCGCGACCAATCGTGACACAGCCAGATCGGCGCTGCGCGAGCAGGCCGCCGAGGCGATAGCGTCATGTTCGGCCTGCACGTCGCGCCCGGCGGGTAGATCGGCAAGATAGAGCGCGCGGTAGCGATCTTGCAGCCCACGCAGTTGCGTGCAGAATTGCAGCAGCAGCGGCAGGGTGCAGCCGCGCAGCAGTTCCATGTGAAAGGCTGCGTGCGCGGCCTCCCAAATGGCGGGGTCTTGGGGGGTGCGCGGCGTCGTGCGCAGCCGGTAAAGCGCGCCCATCACCCGGCTTTCCCAATCGAGATCGCCCTTGGCGATCGCATCGCGCAGCGCTCTGCTTTCCAGCGCCACCCGCAATTGGGTAATCTCGGCCAGATTTTCTGCCGAAACTGGTGTTACGGAATAGCCGCGCTGGTCTTCAAAGGCGACCAGCCCGTCGGCGATCAACCGAGACATCGCTTCGCGCAGCGGGCTGATCGAAACGCCCTGCATTTCGCGCAGGCGATCGAGGTTGATCTTCTCACCCGGTGCCATATCGCCGCGCACGATCGCGGCACGCAAATCGGCGACGATCCGGCTAGAGAGGGTTTCCTTGCGGGCTCGTGGCGCCATGCTGGCTGTTCCTTGTTTGTCGCAGCATAAGCGACGATTGATATGGCAGCAATCTATCTGCCACAAAATGGATGATCAGAGATTTATCTGGTGACGTTTTGGCGTAACCGCTATGTTAAGGCGTTAAGGAAAGGCCGCTTCGTGACGCAATCGCTTGCCCTTGCCACTTATGAAAAAATGCGCAGCGACATCATTTTCGGGTTGCTTGCGCCCGGTGCGCGCTTGCGGATGGAAGATTTGCGGACCCGCTACGGGGTATCGGTGCCGACCTTGCGTGAAGTGCTGAGCCGACTGGCAAGCGAAGGGCTTGCAGTGGCCGAGGATCAGCGCGGATTTGCCGTGGCCCCGATTTCCGAAGCGAACCTGCGCGAACTGGCGGCGCTGCGCACGTTGATCGAGTTGCACGCGCTGGAGCGTTCCTTTCAGGTTGGCGATCTTGAATGGAAATCCAGCGTCGTGGCCGCGCATCACAAACTTAGCCGCATCGAACAGCGGATGATTGCAGGCGACCCCAGCGACCGGGTCGAATGGAAGCGCTACGATTCGGGCTTTCATCACGCGTTGATCATGGGTTGCGGCTCTGCCGAATTGCTGGCGGTGCACGGCTCGGTGTTCGACCGCTACCTGCGCTATCAGATGGTCTACCTGACCTTCCGTGGCCAGATTGCCGCCGACGAACATCAGGCGCTGCTGGAGGCGGCGCTGGAACGCGATGTGGTGCGTGGGCAAGAGGTGTTGGTGCGTCATATCGAAGGTGGGGTTGAACACGCATTGCGGGCTCACGCCGCGGTGTGTGTCTAGCTGCGGGGGCCGAGTGTTCCGCGCACCCAGTCAGGGGCGGCAAGGCGCAGGCCCGAGAACAGCTCGAACGCGCGCAATCCCTGATGAAAATAAAGCTCATAGCCACCAAGAAACGCGGCACCCAAGCCCAGAACCTGCGTCCTGAATGGCGTGTCGGCGGGCGTATAGACCGCGTCGAACGCCCAGTCGGGTTGCCCCACGACACCCGCTGGCAAAGGCGAGCCGGGCCGCCCGACCATGCCGAGCGGCGTGCAATTGACCACGCCGTTAAAGCCCGCGATGTTTGACAACTGCGCGCTCTCACAGGCCGAAACGGTCACCCCTGCGTGGCTGCGCAGGGCCTTGGACAATGCGGCAATCTTTTCCGGCTCGGTATCGTAAAGCACGATTTCCGTGGCGCCGAGGTCGGCCAGCGCAAAGGCAACCGCCCGCCCGACGCCACCCGTGCCCAATACCAGCACCCGGCCCGGCCCCCTCGTGCCGAATGCGGCGATGTAGGCCGCAACAAAACCGGAATGATCGGTGTTGAAAGCGCGCGGTCCTTCCGGGGTGAACAGCACCGTGTTCGATGCGCCCATCGCGCCCACAACCGGATCACCCGCCGGCACCAACGCCGCCGCCTCTTCCTTATGCGGGTAGGTCACGTTGACCCCGGCAAAGCCAAGCTGCGCGCATTGCGCCAGAAGTTCGGGAAAACGCAGCCCTCGTTCTGCGGGAATGATCAGATCGTAGGTGACATTCACACCCAGCGACAGACCGCAAACCACATGCAGCGCAGGCGAGCGCGTGGCGGTGATGTTGCCCCCGATCAGCCCAAGTCGCAACGTGCGCACCGGCGCGTTCATCCCATATACCCGAAATAGCGCGGAAGAAGCAGCGAGATGTCGGGGAAGATGGTCAGTAACAAGAGTGCAATAAGCAACGCCCCAAGGAATGGCAGCACATTCACGATGATATCGCGCAGCGGAATGCCTGTTACGGCATTGATGACGAAAAGCAGCATACCGTAGGGCGGCGTAATCAACCCCAACATGGCGTTGACCACCATCACCACGCCGAAATGCACAAGGTCGATACCAAGCGCCTGCGCGGTTGGCACGAACAGCGGCAGCACCACCAGAATGATCGTGGTGGCATCCAGCAGGCAGCCGAGCCCGAGGATCAGCAGGTTCATTGCCAAAAGGAACATCAGGGGCGAGATCTGAAGTTCCGACATCTGGTTCGACAGTGCCTCGGGGATACGCTCGGTGGCGACGATGTAGTTGAAGATCAGCGCACAGCCGATCACGATACCAACAGTTGCCGATTGCCGGGCGCTTTCAACCACCACGCGGTAGAACTCTCGCAAGCGAAGCGAACGGTAAAGCCCGACCGCCAACAGCAGCGCATAAAGGGCGGCAATCGCCGCGGCTTCGGTGGGCGTGGTAGCACCGCCGTAAATGCCCGACAGCAAGATCACCGGCATCATCAGCGCAGGAAAGGCGCGGATCGTGATGCCCGGCGCATCGCGCAGCGGGGTTGGCGCTTCCACCGGTATCTTGCGCCGCCAGGAAATGGTCCAGTTCATCAGCATCAGCACAAGGCCCATCAGCAGACCCGGCAGAATACCCGCAAGGAACAGATAGCCGATCGACTGGTTCGAGATTAGCGCATACATCACCATCGGAATGGACGGCGGGATGATTGGGCCGATCGTGGCCGAGGCGGCGGTAACGGCGGCGGCGTAACCGCGCGAGTAATGCCCGGTCTTGATCATCATTTCGGTGATGATCTTGCCGATCCCGGCGGCGTCGGCCACGGCGGAACCGGACATGCCTGAAAAGATCAGCGACGACAGGATGTTGACGTGCCCCATGCCGCCGCGAAACCGGCCCACCACAGCAACGCAGAAAGTCAGCAGCCGTTGCGATATGGTGCCAGCATTCATGATATTGGCGGCGATGATGAACAGCGGCACGGCAAGCAAGGTATAGCCGTCATAGATCGATTGGATCAGTTGCTCGGCGGCAAGCGCAAGGTCGGCACCATCAATGGCAAGGTAAAGCGTTGCGGAGACCAGCAACGAATACCCGATCGGTGTGCCGATCGCGGCCAGCCCGAACACTGCGGCAAGGCAGACGGCAAAGGCAAAACTCATCTCAGCGCGCCTCCTCGGGCGGGTGTAGGGAAGGGCGCGAAGGCGGGGCGTCTGGGCTGCGCAAAATGGCAATCAGACCCAAGGTATAGCGGACAATTAACCCAACGCTGAAAACGATGTAGATGATGAACACCCACTTCATCCGCACCTGCAAAACCGCGCTGCGCTTGCGATAGTAAAAATCGACATAGTCCCAAGCGGCGGGCAGAGCCGCCGCAACGGCTATGACAATCGATACCGCGGCGAGGCCGGCAAAGATCCGCTGCCAGCGGATTGGCGCCATATGATAAAGCAGGTCGAACTTCACCTGATCTTCGTCGCGAAGGCAGAACGCAGCCCCCCAAAGCACAAGCCACAACCAGAGCGTTGCCTGCACCTCTTGCGTCCAGCCGACCGGCAGGTTGAAGACGTATCGGGCGGCGATCTGGATGATGAAAACCGCGAACAGGGTGGCGAGCATCGCGCCCGCCACCCCATCGGCTATTTTCCGCAGCAGTTTGATGAAGCGCTGCACGCGACGCTTCCTCAGTTAGCCGCGTTGATCGCTTCAACGATCCCTTCCGGCCACGACTCGGCGTAGGGCGAGGCAAGATAGGCTGCCTGCACTTGCGTGCGGAAGGCATCGACATCGGGCGTGTAAACCTCGAGCCCCTGTTCCTTGAAGAACTGCACAAGGTCATCTTCCAGTTTCAGCTGACGCTCGCGCCCAAGTGCTGCGGCATCGTCGGCGGCCTTTTGGGTGGCGGCCTGCTGTTCCGGGGTCATCTTGTTCCACGCATCAAGCGACAGCGCCAGATAGTTGAGGTCAACCAGATGCGAGGTCATCACGATCTGCTTGGTGACTTCGTAGAACTTGCTGTCCTTGTTGGTGGGCAGCGGGTTGTCTTGGCCATCGATCGCGCCGGTTTGCAGGCTGGTGTAGATCTCGCCAAAAGCGACGGGCACCGGGTTTGCGCCAAGCGCCGAACCAAGGAACTGCCAGGCGTCGGTTCCGGGCATCCGCAGCTTGACACCCGCCAGATCGGCCGGGGTTTTCACGTCAAGCTCTGCGCGCGACATGCGCAGGTCAAGCTGGCGGCGGCCAAGATACATGACGGTCAGCAGTTTAACGCCAAGCTCGTCTTCGACTTTCTTCTTGAACGGGTCCATCAGCGCGTTGTTGAACACCGCAACCTGATGCGCGGCGTCGCGGTGCAGGTAGCCCGCGGTAAAGACCGAGAACTCAGGGAAGAATGACGCAAGTTCCTGCGCCGAAATGATCGCCATTTCGAGGTTGCCGCGTGCGATCGCTTCAAGCTCGGTCGCTTGCTTGAACAGCACGCCGTTGTAATGCGGCTCATAATTGGCGAAGGCGGCAACGCCGGGGCCAAACACTTCGGCAAGCGCCACGGTGCGCTGGTCGCTATCGGTGGCGACCGTGGACATGCGAAGCTGGATTTTTTCCTGCGCGGCGGCGACGCCTGCGGCAAAAACCATCGTGGCGGCAGCCGTTATGCCTAGCACAGCACGACGGGTAATCGAGTAAGTCATGGCAGGTCCTCCCATTGCCGGACAGAATCCCCCATTCAGGGGCAATGCGGGCTTGAGGTTGGCAGTTTCCGAAGCACCTGTCCAGAAAATATCTGGCAAAGCGCGGTTCATCCACGCAAGTGCAGATGCGAAGATAGTCGAGAAATAATCAATTATTTGTTTCCCAGCTTCGTTTTTTCGCGTAGAAATCAGCGGCAAGTGTTGTGATTCAGGCTAGACTGGGTGCGGCTCGAAGTCGCAAGGGCAGGCGCGCCACCCGAACCGGGGCAGTCAGGAGAGAGAGACCGATGAGCGAGACCATCTATATACTAAACGGACCGAACCTGAACCTGCTGGGCCAGCGCCAGCCTGAAATCTATGGCCGCGAGACACTTGCCGATGTCGAGGTCGAATGTCGCGAACTGGCGAAAGGCTTGGGGTTTGATCTGAAGCTTTTTCAGTCAAACCACGAG
>NZ_JBFHIA010000120.1:0-9058 GCF_041596715.1 Phaeovulum sp. | reverse complement strand
GCGCAGCGCCGCGAGGTCTTCTTCCAGATAGGTCTTTTGCGACGACCGCAGGGTGTGCCCAAAGCGGCGGCCATAAAAATTGCGCCGCGCGGGCGGTTCGGATGGGGGCATATCACTCATACCGCGCCACTAGGCCGGGCAGGGCGCAAGGTCAAGCACCGCCACGATCGCAGGCGCGGCGAAAATCGCGCCTGTATTGTGAAAAGCCGCAGCAACCAGACCTGCTGCGCGCCTAAACGAAAGCGCCCGCCGCATTTCAGCGACGGGCGCAAACGCACAAGGCGCGGTGGCCTGACTGCGTGAATCAGATCGCCGCTTTCAGCTTTTCGACAAGATCCGTCTTTTCCCAACTGAAGCCGCCATCCGCATCGGGCGCACGGCCAAAATGGCCATAGGCGGCGGTGCGCGCATAGATCGGGCGGTCAAGTTTCAGCGTATCGCGAATGCCGCGCGGCGTCAGGTCCATCGCCTTGGCAAGGGCCTGTTCGATCACGAACTCGGGCACCGCGCCCGTGCCGTAGGTATCGACATAGATCGACAAGGGCCGTGCTACGCCGATCGCATAGCTGACCTGAATAGTGCAGCGTTTCGCAAGGCCAGCGGCCACCACGTTTTTCGCCAGATAGCGCGCCGCGTAAGCCGCCGAGCGGTCCACCTTGGTCGGGTCTTTGCCCGAAAACGCACCACCCCCGTGCGGCGCGGCACCACCGTAAGTGTCAACGATGATCTTGCGCCCCGTCAGCCCCGCGTCGCCATCTGGCCCGCCAATCACGAAAGCGCCGGTCGGGTTCACGTGCCATTCGGTTTCGGGCGTGATCCAGCCTTCGGGCAGCACTTCGAGGATATAGGGCTCGACGATCGCACGAATGTCATGCGAGCTCTGGTTTTCGCTTTCGTGCTGGGTCGAAAGCACGATTTGCGCCACGCCGACCGGCACACCATGCTCGTAACGCACGGAAAGCTGCGATTTTGCATCGGGCCGCAGCAAAGGTTCGGCACCCGATTTGCGTGCCTCTGCCAGCCGCTTCAGGATCGCGTGAGAATAAAGGATCGGGGCAGGCATCAACTCTGGCGTCTCGTCGGTCGCATAGCCGAACATGATCCCCTGATCGCCGGCACCGTCACGGTTAACGCCTTGCGCGATATGCGCCGATTGCTCGTGCAGAAAGTTGTGAACATTCAGCGTCTTCCAATGAAACTTCGCCTGTTCGTAGCCGATGTCGCGCACGCAGTCGCGCACGATATCCTCAACCCGTTCGACGAACTCCTTGGTCTTTTCCTCGGTTGAAAGTCCGACCTCTCCGCCAACGACCACCCGATTGGTGGTGGCAAAAGTTTCGCACGCAACCCGCGCATTGGGCTCTTCGGCGATGAATGCATCAAGCACCGCATCTGAGATGCGGTCACAAAGCTTGTCAGGATGTCCCTCCGAAACGGATTCGGAGGTGAAAATATAACTGTCGCGTGCCATGGGGAGTGCTCCATTAAATTGCGCCGTCACGCCAGGAAGCCGTTGTGACGGTCGATAACGCTACCTAGGCGTGCGGACGGGTGCGGTCAATGGGCAAGCGCGCAAGTGTCGCAACCAACGCCATCAGCGCGACAATAAAGGCCAAGATCGGGCCGTCCCCTTGCCGCGCATAGGCCGTTTGCGGCAACGCGGCTGGCAGCGCCACATCAAGAAACCCCACTTCGTTCAACGCAATCTCTGCCCGCACACGGCCCCGCGCGTCGATCATCGCTGAAATGCCGGTGTTGGCGGCGCGCGCCAGCGGCAACCCGGTTTCGATGGCGCGCAAGCGCGCCTGCACCAGATGCTGCTGCGGCCCGGCCAGCGTGCCGAACCAGCTATCGTTGGTGATCTGCATCAGCCAATCGGGCCGTTCGGGTGCTGCGCGCAGGTCTTGGGGGAATACCGCCTCGTAGCAGATCAGCGGTTGCACCCGCCCAAGCGCGCCTAGGTCAAGCACCGCAGCGCCAGACCCTGCCGAATAGCCGTGCCCCTGCTGGGCTGCGAAAGCCGAAATGCCAAAACGCGCAAGCGTGTCGCCGAAGGGAATGTATTCGCCAAACGGGGTAAGGTGAAACTTGTCATAAAGCGGGCCGATCGCACCATCCGCGCCCAGCAGCACGAGGCTGTTGAAATAGCGTCGCCCCTCGCTGCGCTGCACCCCCAGCGCCACCGGCACGCCTGCGGCGGCCTCAGTTATCATCTCTAGCCCCGCACCGGGATCATCTAGCAGAAACGGAACCGCAGTTTCCGGCCAGATGATCAGGTCGGGGCGACGCGTCGCCGGGGCCGCGGTCAGATCTAGCTGACGAAAAAAGAACTCGCGCGCGTATTCGGGCTGCCATTTCAGCGCCTGTGTAGCATTGGGCTGCACAAGCCGCACCACCACGTCACGCGAAGGCACAGGTTCGGGTTCGGCCAGCCGCGCAGCACCCCAAGCCCACCCACCGGCCAGCACCGCCACCGCCGCACCGGTGAAACCAGCGCGCGTCACCCGCGCGCGCCCACGCCCCGCAGGCAAGAACTGCTGTGCCAGCGCAGCCGCCGCGAATGTGAATATCAGCGTCAAACCCACCGGCCCCGCCAGCGCCGCAAGTTGGCCGAGTGGGGTGTCGATGAAAGAATGACCCAAGAGCGCCCAGGGGAAGCCTGTGAATATATAGCCGCGCAAAAGGTCAGAAGCGGCAAAACCCAAAGCCAGCGCAAATGGGCGCAGCCAGCTTTTCCGCCCCGATGCCACACCGCCCAGCGCTGCTGCCAAGGCCCAGAAAAGCCCCATGCCCAGCGCCAGAAACCCAAGCGCGAAAGGTGCCATCCAAGCGTAGCGATCTGCCTCTACCTGAAACGGCTCGACGATCCAGAACATTGCCGCGATGCCGTAGCCCGCACCCGCCGCCCAGCCCGCCCAAGCCATGCGCCGCGTGCTGCCCTCGGCCCCGATCAGCACCAGCACCCCGGCAAAGCCCAGAAGCGCCAGCCACCACCAGCCAAGGGGCGCCTGCCCTGCCGCGCTAACAGCGCCCAACACTGCCAATGCCGCCAGCACGCGCCAGCGCGGCCGCGCGGCCGCGCCAAAAACCCGCCGCAGTGCGCTAACGATCACGCCTTTGCCGCTGCGGGCAGGCGCACACGAAGGCGTTTGACCCGCCGCGGGTCGGCGTCGACCACCTCGAACTCGACCCCGCCCTGCATCTGAATGACCTCGCCGCGCGCGGGCACCCGACCCGCCAACATGCAGACAAAGCCGCCGAGCGTGTCGATCTCGTCGTTTTCCTCGGCATCAGCAAGCTTCATGCCGATTTCCCCTTCGAACGCATCAAGCGGCGCACGCGCCTGCACCAGATACTGCTCGGGTTTCTCGACGACCCAGAACCCGTCCTCGGCCTCGTCATGTTCGTCCTCGATCTCGCCGATCACCTGCTCGATCAGGTCCTCGATCGTCACAAGCCCGTCAACGCCGCCGTATTCGTCGATCACCAACGCCATGTGGATACGCTCGCGCTGCATTTTTTGCAGCAAAACCCCGATTGGCATCGAAGGCGGCGCATAAAGCAGCGGACGCAACAACTTGCGCAGCATGAACCGCGGTGGGGTCCCTTGGGTGAAGCCATGCTCCAGTGCCAGATCCTTAAGGTGGATAAGGCCCAGCGGGCTGTCGAGCGTGCCTTTGAACACCGGCATGCGCGAAAAACCCTGCTCGCGGAACACATCAACCAGATCGTCGCGTGAAATGCTCACCGGCACCGCAGCAATTGCAACCTTGGGAATCGCCACATCCTCAACCCGCATCCGGCGCAGGTTGCTCATCCCAGGCAGCGACATTGGCGAGCGTATGCCGGGCGACTGTAGCGCGTGCATATCCGAAGATTCCGGGTCACCGGGGCTTAACTTGCTCAGGATACGGTCAAAAAAACCTCGTCGCACGCCCGGTTCGGCGTGACTGTCACCTTCGTCCGGCTCCGCCGCGCTTGGCGCGGCACCCGGACCATCTGCACTCTGTCCCATCGTTCCTTTCCAACCAACCCGATCGATATTGTCGTCAGGCAATCTCATATGGGTCTGCAATACCCAGTGTCGCAAGGATGCGCTGTTCGCATCGTTCCATCAACTCCGCATCTTTTTCGCGGATGTGGTCATAACCCAACAGATGCAGCATGCCATGCACAAGTAGATGTGTCACATGCGCAGTGTGTGGTTTGCCTTGTTCGACCGCCTCGCGCACGCAGGTTTCCCACGCTATCGCGATATCGCCAAGCTCTGCACCCATCGGATCGTCTGCATCGGGGGCGAACGGCGCGGCACCTTCCTGTTCGGGTGCCAAAGCCTCGGCAGGCCAGCTAAGCACATTTGTGGGCGTGGGCTTGTTGCGGAAATCGGCGTTGAGTTCGGCAATCCGGGCATCATCGCAGGCAAGCAGGCTAACCGCGAAATCGCCCTCTATGCGCTGATCGGCCATCACGGCGGCCAGCGCAACGTCGGCCAGACCCCGCAGGCCAAAGGCCTGCCAGCGGTCATCCTCAAACACAATTTCAACCTCGAGCGTCATCGTCGCGCTCATAGGCCTCGATCACGCGCGCCACAAGGGGGTGGCGCACCACATCGCGGGCCGAGAAGTAATTGAACGAGACACCCGCAACGCCCGTCAGAATACGTTCGGCATCAGAAAGCCCCGAGGCCGTTCCGCGCGGCAGATCGACCTGGGTGCGATCGCCTGTAACTACCATGCGGCTACCCTGCCCAAGCCGGGTGAGAAACATCTTCATCTGCATGGTCGTGGCGTTTTGCGCCTCGTCAAGCACCACGAAGGCCTGTGACAGCGTGCGCCCGCGCATGAAGGCCAAGGGCGCGATTTCGATGCGTTTTTCTTCCATCAGCTTGGCCAGCTGCTTGGCGGGCAGAAAATCGTTCAGCGCGTCGTAAAGCGGCTGCATGTAAGGATCGACCTTTTCCTTCATGTCGCCGGGAAGAAAACCCAACCGCTCGCCCGCCTCGACCGCGGGGCGTGAGAGGATGATCTTGTCCACATGCCCGCCGATCAGCATGGTTACGCCCACCGCCACCGCAAGGTAGGTTTTGCCGGTGCCCGCAGGCCCGATGCCGAAAGCCATCTCATGCGTGAACAGCGCCTTCACATAGGCCTTCTGCGCCTCGGTGCGCGGTTCGACCTGCTTTTTGCGGGTGCGGATTTCGTAGCGCCCCGCCTCGAACATTTCGAGTTGCTGATCCAGTGGCACCGCTTCAGAGCGGAACTCGCCCAGCCGGATCGCGGCGTCGATTTCATCAGAATCCACCGCGCGGCCCTGCTCTAGCCGGGCATAAAGCGCGCCCAGCACCGAAGCCGCCTGCGCCTGTGCGTCCGGCAGGCCGACCACCGCCAACTGGTTGCCACGCCGCAAGATATGCACCGAAAGCTTGTGCTCGATCTGCGCCAGATTGCGGTCGAATTGGCCGCAAAGGCTGATCAGCAGCCGGTTGTCGGGAAACTCAAGCAGCGTTTCATGCGCGTCTGCCATGCGGGGCGGGGGGGGGACGGCGCTCAGGCCCAAATGAGGCTCCTTGCTAGGGGTTGTGGGCTTATGGTGAACCGCCCGCAACCAATGCGCAAGCGTGGCGTGCACAAGAGCGCACCCACATCAAAAGATTTTACGTGATGGATACAAAGAGGCCGCGCAGCAACGCTGCACGGCCCGAATATCAGCCCGAAGCACCTCAGAGCGAGTCGGGAACAGTGCTGCCCGTCTTGAACGGCCCCACCGCCTGGTTCGGCAAACCGGCACCCGAACAGATCGGTTTGCCGTAATCATCAAGCCTTCCACTCAGATACCCCTCGACGCCATCGTCGATGATCCAGTGGTCGCAACCTTCCGGGTCGATCCAGACACCCGCCTGAAGCTGGCTCAAGTGCTTGTCATCGACGCCACGGTCGATCGACTTATCCGGGCCGACCTCGGTGCAAGCCGTCGTGCCGAGCACGGCGGCGAGTAGAACAAAGCTATTGATCACGCGCATTGCCGGCCCCTCACTTCACACAAATAATCTCGACGCGGCGATTCTGCGCCATGCCTGCGGCGGAATTGTTGTTGGCGCGCGGGTAGCGCTCGCCATACCACTGCACTGCCAAAACGCTGGCACCCACCGATTGTGCCACCGCCGCGACCGCATTGGCGCGACGCTGCGACAGGCCCATGTTGTATTCATCAGACGCGCGGCTGTCAGTGTGCCCCGAGATGATGAAGCTACGGGCCTGTGCTGTGCGGAAGAAGTTTTCCAACTGCTTGCGCCCAGTCGAAGTGACCACGTAGCGATCCGTTTCGAACAGTTGATCGGTTGGCAGCACGCCGCAAACGTCGCGGTGGCAAACCGGGCGACCGTCACGGGTCAGGCGGTTGTCCATGTACCCTTCGGCACCGTCGTCCATCACCCAATGTTCGCATCCATCCGGGTCAATCCAGATGGTGGGAACGTACTGCTCTGCCGAAACCACCGGTTGCGCCAATACCGGCGCCGCAAGCGTTGCCAACGCCAATGCACACGCCGCGGCACCACCTGCACTCGGCTTCAGAAACTTGGAAATCCGTGTTCTCACCGCGGTCGCCTCCACCTAAGCCATTGCCTTCGCAGGTTAGCACCTACGAAGCCTATACTCATTCTATTTCTGCAGATTAGCGAAAACACGCGGCATGGAAAGTGTGAATCCCAATATATTGTATTTTATTCGTCAACAGATCAGACAACTACACTAGGATTGTTGTCGCTTATCGCATTGAAGATGGAAAAATCTTGGCAACATACGCGCCAAGCATTTAGCGCAGCAGAACGCCCGCCAAAGAATTGGTCCAGGCTTCGGTGATTCTGCAACGCACGAGTTGCCCGGGCGCAAGATCGGCACCGTCCAGATGCACCGCGTGCAGATAATCCGATTTGCCAACCCATTGCCCGGCAACGCGGCCTGGCCGCTCGATCAGCACGCCAAGCTCTCGCCCTACCATGCCATCTTGCACGGCGCGTTGCTGGCGGGTGATAAGCGCCTGCAACTCTTGCAATCGCGCATCAGCGACCGCGCCTTCGACGGGCGGGCGATCTGCCGCGGGTGTTCCGGGGCGGGCGGAGTATTTGAAGCTATAGGCCATCCCGTAGCCCACCGCCTCGATCAGCGCCATCGTATCAGCGAAATCGGCATCGGTTTCACCGGGAAAACCAACGATAAAATCGCCCGAAATCAGCATATCTGGGCGCGCTGCACGAATCCGCTCGACGGTGCGCAGGTAATCCTCTGCGGTATGGCGGCGGTTCATCGCCTTCAAGATGCGGTCCGACCCCGATTGCACCGGCAGGTGAAGATAAGGCATCAGTTTTGGCTCATCGCCATGCGCGGCAATAAGATCGGCTTCCATGTCATTGGGATGCGAGGTGGTGTAGCGGATGCGTTCTAGCCCGTCGATCCGCGCCAGCGTCCGCACTAGCCGCGCCAGCCCCCAATCCGCGCCATCTTCGACCCCGTGGTAGGCGTTGACGTTTTGGCCCAATAGCGTGATCTCGCGCACGCCCCGCGCCACCAACCCCCGCGCCTCTGCCAAAATCCGCGCTACCGGGCGGCTGACCTCGGCCCCCCGCGTATAGGGCACAACGCAAAAGGCGCAAAACTTGTCGCACCCTTCCTGCACGGTCAAAAACGCCGCCGGACGCCCTTGCATGGGCCGCGCTGGCAGATGTTCGAACTTGTCCTCGGCCGGAAACTCGGTGTCGAGGCTTTTCTGCCCCGCATCCGCCGCGCGCGTCATGGCGGGCAGGCGGTGGTAGGCTTGCGAGCCCACCACGATATCGACAATCGGCATACGACGCTGAATCTCGGCACCCTCTGCCTGCGCAACGCAGCCTGCCACGCCGATTTTCAGATCGGGGTTGGCCAGCTTCAGCGGCTTGAGGCGGCCAAGATCGGAATACAGCTTTTCGCTCGCCTTCTCGCGAATATGGCAGGTGTTCAGCAACACCATATCGGCGCCATCGGGACTGTCGGTCAGCACATAGCCTTCCGCGCCCATCGCCTCGGCCATGCGCTCGCTGTCATAGACGTTCATCTGGCAGCCGTAGGTCTTGATGTGGAGCTTTTTCGCCCCCACCCCGGTCTTTGGCTTTTCGGCGTCGGACATTGCGCCCCCTTTCGCGTTGCGCCTGATACTGCGTGCAGCACCGCACGGCAAGCCTTGGCACCCGGCTTGCAATCGCGCCGCGCTTGCATGATCTTGGCGACACAACCGCACGGGCAGGTAGATGGACCACCCTTCACTTGAGGCTTTTCTAGAATCGGGTCGGGCGGTGCTGGCGCGCGGCCCGATCGGCGTTGTGCTGATCGAAGATCTGGTCGAGGTTGAAAGCACGATCCGCCACCAGCTTCGCATAGGGGCTCGCGCCGTACTTGCCTATGCGCCATCCGGCTGGCAGGTGCCCGCCGATCTGGCCGCTGTCGTGCATCGCATCCCCTTCGATCTGCGCGGCCCGGATGCGCTGACGCGCGCGATAAACCCGCTGATCGCCGCCTGCCCCGAAACCACTTGGCTGCACTATTGCTACAACGCCGAGTACCTATTTTATCCCTTCAGCGAAACGCGCAACTTGGCCGAGCTTCTGGCTTTTCACGCCGAGGAACGACGCGATGCGATGTTGACCTATGTGGTCGATCTTTACGCAGCCGACCTTGAAAAAAACCCTGATGCCGTGTGCTTGTCTGAAGCGATGCTTGATCGCTCGGGGTATTTCGCGCTCGCCCGCAAGCTTGAAAACGGGCAGGCGCTGGACCGGCAGTATGATTTCTTCGGCGGCCTGCGCTGGCGATTCGAAGAACATGTGCCCGAAAGCCGGCGCAAGATCGACCGCATCGGCCTGTTTCGTGCGCAAAAGGGGCTGAAACTACGCCCCGACCACACATTCAACATCGAAGAATATAATACCTATGCCTGCCCTTGGCACCATAACCTGACCGCCAGCATCGTCTCGTTCCGGGTTGCCAAGGCGCTCAAGAGCAACGCAGGCTCCACATTCAATATCCCG